>CAZWCU010000037.1:3108-23989 GCA_964632715.1 uncultured Bifidobacterium sp.
TACAAGGACGGCGTGCCGCAGGACAGCCGCGGTGCGCTGCCCGGCTACGAGTGGCTCGCCGAGCGCCTCACCGACGCCGACTCGATGGCCAAGGTCGAGCGCCTGCGTCCCATCGCCACCGAGCTCGGCTGCAGCATGGCCCAGATGGCCCTCGCCTGGTGTGCCGCCAACCCGCGGGTGTCCACCGTCATCACCGGCGCCAGCCGCGCCAGCCAGGTGGTCGAGAACTTCGAGGCCATCGACGTGCTCGCGCTGCTCACCCCCGACGTGCTCGAGCGCATCGACCACGCCCTCGCCTGACCGTCGGTCACCCCTGGCCGAGCGCTTCGGTCACGATTCGTCTCGCACATGGAGACAGAACGTGACCAGAAGCCGGTGGCCGGCATATGGCGGGGCGGCGCGCGAGGGGCGGGGGTATCGTGTGAGTGATGCGTACTTCGCTCTCCGACCTCCTCGCCACCGGCCGCGTCCTGCTCGCCGACGGCGCCACCGGCACCAACTACTTCGTCGCCGGCCTCAGCTCCGGTGAGCCGCCCGAGTTCTGGACCGTCGACCGTCCGCACGAGGTCACCGGTCTGCACCAGCGTTTCGTCGATGCCGGCGCCGACATCATCCTCACCAACACCTTCGGCTGCAACCCGCACCGGTTGAAGCTGCACCAGGCACAGGCTCGCACCTACGAGCTCGCCAAGGGCGCGGCCGAGTTGGCCCGCCAGGTGGCCGATGCCGCCCCGCGGCCGGTGGTCGTGGCCGGGTCCGTCGGCCCCACCGGTGAGCTGTTCGAGCCGATGGGTGCGCTCACCCACGACGCCGCGGTTGCATCTTTCGCCGACGAGATCCGCGGCCTGCGCGACGGCGGCGCCGATGTGGCGTGGATCGAGACCATGTCGTCGCCCGAAGAGGTGCATGCCGCGGTCACAGCCGCCATCGAGGCCGAGATGCCGTACGTGGTCACCTGCTCGTTCGACACTGCCGGCCGCACGATGATGGGCCTGATGCCCGGCGCACTCGCCGACACGCTGGCCATCGAGCCGGTGGCGCCACTCGCGATGGGCGCCAACTGTGGTGTCGGTGCCTCCGACATCCTGGTCACGCTGCTCGAGATGCAGGGCGCGCCCCACGCGCTCGTCACGAAGGGCAACTGCGGCGTTCCGCACTTCGAGGGCGTCGAGATCGTCTACTCCGGCACGCCGGAGCTGATGGCGAAGTACGCCACCATGGCCATGGACGCCGGCGCTCGCATCGTCGGCGGCTGTTGCGGCACCACCCCGGAACACCTCGCGGCGATGCGTGCGGCCATCGACTCGTACGTGCCGGGCGAGGTGCCCACGCACGACGCCATCGTCGAGCACATCGGTGCGCTCACCAACACGGCGCCCACAGAACACGCCGAGCGCCGCAGCCGCCGTTCACGCGCCTGAGCGCCTGCACGTCCTCGATCTGGGGTCAGCTCGTCAGAGCGCGAGCCAGGCGGTGAGCACCGCGGCCGCGAGCGGGAGCTGCTCGGCGGGCGTGCCACCGGTGACCATCACCTGCACCGCGTAGGTGGTGTTGTTGGCGGTGATGTACAGCAGCGAGTTGGGGCTGACGAGCGCGCCGGCCAACGCCGCATCGTTCAACGGAGTGCTGGCGCCGAGCGAGGCCTGCAGGTCGAGGAACGCCGCTTGCTCGGCCGGGTCGGTGAACAGGCTGAGCACCACGGAGAGGCTCTGATCGTTGACGCCCAGGAACTCGCAGGTACCGACGCCGGTGACCTGACCTTCGTCGAGCGGCACGCCGACCTGAGTGGACAGGGTGGCCGCGCTGGGCATCTGCGAGCAGTCGGGCATGAACGTGGTCTGTGGGGCCAGCGACTCGCCGGTGAGCGACGTGGCACCGGGCGCCAGCGTGCCGGGCGCGGCCGTGGTGACCGACGTGCTGTCGGTGCTCTCGTCGTCGCTGCACGCGACGGTGGCGAGCAGCAGGGCACAGAGGGCGATGACACGACGTTGCATGGGGGTTCCTTCGGGGCCGTTGGGGCGACAACGCTCCTGACGGTACCCTGCCGGACGTGGCGATGGATGATCACAAGCTCCCGATCAAGATGCTCAACGACCGTCTGCTGGTGCGCATCCCCGACCGCGACGGTGAGCGCCGCACCACCGCCGGCATCCTCATCCCCGCCACCGCACAGCTCGCGAAGCGACTGGTGTGGGCCGAAGTGGTGGCGCTCGGGCAGAACGTGCGCACCGCGGAGGTGGGCGATCGTGTGCTGTTCAGCCCGGAGGATCGATACGAGGTGGAGGTCGGCGGCAACGACTACATCATGCTGCGCGAGCGCGACATCCATGCCGTCGCAGCCAGCCGCATCGAAGCGTCCACCGGCCTGTATCTGTAGGGCCGCGGCGGCCGTCGACTCGTAGGCTGTCGGCCATGCCCGACGCCGTGTCGCTCCTCGCCACCCCCGAACAGCTCGCCGCCGTGAAGTACGACAGCAACGGTCTGGTACCGGTCATCGCGCAGGACGTGGCCACGCACGCGGTGCTGATGATGGCCTGGATGAACGCCGAGACGCTCGCCGCCACGCTCGCCGAAGGGCGGATGGTCTACTGGAGCCGCAGTCGCCAGGAGGTGTGGCGCAAGGGCGACACCAGCGGCGATCGGCAGTTCGTGCGCGCCGGCTACTACGACTGCGACGGCGACACGCTGCTGTTCATGGTGGAGCAGGAGGGCAAGGGGGCGTGTCACACCGGCGCGTACTCGTGCTTCTTCCGTGCGTTCGGGCCCGGCGAATGAGCCCGTTCACCATGCGGCCCGCCCGCGACGAGTTCCACGAGTTGGCGGCGGAGCACACGGTGGTGCCGGTGTGGGCCGAGCTGCTGGCCGACCTGGAGACCCCGGTGGCCGCCTACCTCAAGCTGGTCGGCGACGGCGACGGGTTCTTGCTCGAGTCGGTCGAGCACGGCGAACGCTGGGCTCGCTACAGCTTCGTCGGCCACGACCCGGTGGCCACGTTCGAGCTGCGCGACGGCCTGATCGAGAAGAAGGGCCAGCACCTCAGCGCGCACATCCCGCTCGACCAGGGGATGCTGGCCGCGCTCGACGCGCTCATCGCTGCGTACCGAGCGCCGATCATCCCCGAGCTGCCACCGCTGCAGGGCGGCATCATGGGCTACCTCGGCTACGACGTGGTGCGTGAGGTCGAGCACCTGCCCGACGCACCGCACGACGACCGCGAGCTGCCCGACGCGGTGATGAGCATCATCGGTTCGCTGGCCGCGTTCGACCACTGGCGTCAACGCGTGTACCTCATCGAGAGCGTGCCGGTGCTGCAGATGAGCGCCGACGAGATCGATGTCGCGTACGACGAGGCCTGTCAGCGCGTGCTGCGTTCGATCGACCGCCTGTCGCAACCGCTCGTCGCGCCCGCTGCCGAACCGCCGTTGCCGGGGGAAGCCGCGCCGACCGTGCGCAGCACGATGGCCGGTGGCGTGTACCAGCAGGCCGTGGAAGTGGCCAAGGAGCACATCCTCGCCGGCGACATCTTCCAGGTGGTGCTCGCGCAGCGCTACGACATCGACCTGCAGGCCGATCCGTTCGACTTCTACCGAGTGCTGCGGCAGGTGAACCCGAGCCCGTACATGTACTTCCTGCGCCACCCCGACAGCACCATCGCCGGTAGCTCGCCGGAGCCGATGGTGCAGGTGCTCGGCCGCAAGGTGATCAGCCGCCCGATCGCCGGCACCCGCCGCCGCGGTCGCGACGACGACGACGACCGCCGCATGGCCGGCGAGCTGAAGGAGAACCCGAAGGAGGTGGCCGAGCACATCATGCTCGTCGACCTCGCCCGCAACGACGTGGGCCGGGTGGCGAAGTTCGGCACCGTGCACGTGGAGGAGCTGATGAGCCTCGAGCGCTACAGCCACGTGATGCACCTCACCTCGCAGGTGAGCGGCGAACTGGTCGAGGGCAAGACGCCCATCGACGTGCTGCGCGCCACGCTGCCCGCGGGCACGGTGAGCGGTGCCCCGAAGGTGCGCGCGATGGAGATCATCGACTCGTTGGAACCGGTGAAGCGCGGGCCGTATGCGGGCGTGGTCGGCTACGTCGACTTCAGCGGCAACCTCGACACCGCCATCGCCATCCGCACGATGTTCGTCGGCGCCCACGGGGCGTCGTTCCAGGCCGGTGCCGGCATCGTCGCCGACTCGATCCCCGACGAGGAAGACCTCGAGTGCCGCAACAAGGCCGCGGCCCTGATGGCCGCCGTGCCCGCCGCCCGCCGGATGACGCGGCAGAGCGGTCGCGGTGGACCGGTCGGAGCGTGACAGCGCGGCGAGACGCCCTGGGCGGTCCGTGATCTTGAGCACGGCGTCGACGTCGTGCCAACTCGATCGGGATTCCGTCACGTGTGTTCGATTTCGACTCCGCTTGCAGGCGTCGATGCGGCTGAAGAGCGACTTGCGTCGCTGGGCAGGCGTCGGTGCGGCTGAAGAGCGACTTGCGTCGCTGGGCAGGCGTCGGTGCGGCTGAAGGGCGACTTCGTCGCTGGGCAGGCATCGGTGCGGCTGAAGAGCGACTTGCGTCGCTGGGCAGGCCTCGGTGCGGTGTTCCTCCGGTGCGGGACCTGGACCCACCGAACCGAAATCGAACACACGTGACGAACCGCGAACACGGGGTCGCTCTTGCGAGCTGAGGCAGTCAGACGGGGGTGTCGATGCCGCGGGGGAGCTGGTCGAGCGGCCAGTCGAGCAGCGAGACGCCCTGACGGCAAGCGAAGCGGTCGGTCATGCCACCCACGTAGGCGACGGCCGCGTGCAGCGCGGCCTCGCTGCCGCCCTCGAGTGCACCGACGTCGGGCAGCAGCGACGGGTTGGCCGCATAGTGCTCGACCAGCGCGCGCAGCAGGCTGATGACGGCACCGGCCTGGGCGGTGGATGCCGGACGAAGGTAGATGCTCTCGTAGTTGAAGCGGCGGAACACGGCGAGCGCTTCCGCGATCGGCGCCACCATGCCGATGCGACCCGACTGCGCCGAGGCGTCGATCATGCCGTAGATGAACGCGCCCAACTGCTCGCGGCGCTGCACGCCGCAGCGATCGCGCACCAGCGCGGGCAGCGTCTCCGGTGCGACCACACCGCTGGCCACTGCATCCTCGAAGTCGTGGCACACGTAGGCGATGGGATCTGCCCAGCTTACCACCTCGCCTTCCGGCGTGCCCGGCGCGGGGCGGCTCCAGGGGTGGTTGCGCACTCCGTCGAGCGTCTCGAGGCACAGGTTGAGCGACACGAGCGTGACGTCGGCGCCCCAGGTGGCATGGTCGAAGCCGCCGGGCACGTACGGGCTGAGCGCGTCTTCGCTGGCATGCCCGCCGGGCCCGTGCCCGCAGTCGTGCGCGAGCGCGATGGCCTCGGTGAGCGCCACGTTGAGCCCGAGTGCACGGGCGACCGATGACGCGACCTGCGCGACCTCGAGCGCGTGGGTGAGCCGAGTGCGCTGGTGATCGTCGGGGAACACGAACACCTGTGTCTTGCCGGCCAGCCGCCGGAACGCGTTGGCGTGCAGGATGCGGTCGCGGTCGCGCTCGAAGCAGGTGCGCCACTCGTCGGGCGCTTCCTCGACGGCACGGTTGCCGGCACCCGACGAGCGAGTGGCCAGCGTGGCGAGCGAGGTCGCCTCGTGCTCCTCGCGGGCCACGCGAGGGAACTGCACCGTACTGCCGCTGCCGGCCCACGAATCGGCGTGCGCGAGGGCGACATCGCCCACCCGATGCCCGGCCATCGTGCTGGCCCAGCGCTCGGCTCGCTCGTCGATCCCTGCCATTCACCGAAGGGTACTGGCCGGTCGATCGTCGCGGCCGGAACGCGGGTTCCGGCTGCTCGGCGGGGTTGCCGGTAGCCTCTGAGGGTTCTATGAGCGGATTCGTCGACGAGGCACAACTCAACGTACGTGGAGGTGACGGCGGCGCGGGCTGCGTCTCGTTCCGTCGTGAGGGGCCGGTGGCGTTCGGCGGTCCCAACGGGGGCGACGGTGGCAAGGGCGGCGACGTGTGGTTGGTGGCCAGCCGCAACGTGGCCTCGCTGCTCGCGTTCCGCGACCATCCGCACCGCCGCGGCGCCGACGGCGTGCACGGCATGGGCAAGGACCAGCACGGCAAGCGCGGCAAGGACCTCGAGGTCATGGTGCCGGAAGGCACGGTGGTGCTCGACCTCCACACCGGCGAACTGCTCGCCGACCTGGCCAACCACGGCGACCGCTGGTTGGCCGCCGGTGGCGGCCGCGGCGGCCGCGGCAACGCCAAGTTCGCGTCGAACCGCCGGCGCGCCCCCACCTTCGCCGAGCAGGGCGAAGCCGGCGACGAGCACTGGCTGAAGCTGGAACTGAAGCTGATGGCCGACGTCGCCCTGGTCGGCTTCCCCAACGTGGGCAAGAGCACGCTCATCAGCGTCATCAGCGCGGCCAAGCCGAAGATCGCCGACTACCCGTTCACCACGCTCGAACCCAACCTCGGCGTCGTGCGGTACAACGACACCGAGTTCGTGGTCGCCGACATCCCCGGCCTCATCGAAGGCGCCAGCGAGGGCAAGGGTCTCGGCCACCAGTTCCTGAAGCACATCGAGCGCGCACGCGTCTTGTGCGTGATGGTCGACCTCGCGGCCATCGACGGCGTGGACCCGCAGGAGCAGGAGCGCATACTGCTCCACGAGCTGGAGGCCTACCGCCCCGAACTGCTCGACCGCCCGCGCCTGGTCGTCGGCACGAAGAGCGACTCGGCGGTCTACGACTGGGACGGCGAGCAGATCTCCGCCATCACCAACCAGGGCGTGCGCGAGCTGGTCGGCCGACTGGCCGCGCTGGTGCACGGCGCCCGCTCCGAGCAGCCGGAGACCGAGGGTCTGGTCATCATCCGGCCACACGCCGACGGCGCCCGCGTCGAGCGCCTCGGCGACAACGAGTTCCGCCTCGTCGGCCGTCAGGTCGAACGGATCGTGGCACTCAACGACGTCACCACGCCGGAAGCGCTGTCGTACATCGACCACTCGCTGAAGCGCATCGGCGTGCCGCGGCTGCTCACCAAGGCGGGCGCCGGCGACGGCGACATCGTCTGGATCGCGAACTTCAGCTTCGAGTACCACCCGGACATCTGATGACGAGGGCAGTCGCAACATGAGGGTCGTCGCGAAGATCGGCACCTCGTCGCTCACCGACCAGCTGGGCGTCATCGACGGTGACGTGATCGAGGGGCTGTGCGAGCAGCTCGCGCAGCTCCGCGCGCTCGGCCACGAGGTGGTGCTGGTCAGCTCCGGCGCCGTCTCGGCGGGCGTCGCCGCGCTCGGCCTGCGCGCACGCCCCAACGACGTCGTCACGCTGCAGGCGATCTCGGCCGCCGGGCAGAGCCGGCTGATGGAGCACTACAACCGTGCACTCGGCCGGCATGGGCTGGTGGCCGCACAGGTGCTGCTGGTGCCACACGACTTCGTCGACCGCCGTCAGTACCTGCACGCCCGCCGCACCCTGCTACGGCTGCTCGAACTGGGCTGCATCCCCATCGCCAACGAGAACGATGCACTCGCCAGCGACGAGATCCGCTACGGCGACAACGACCGCATCGCCGCTCTGGTCGCGCACAACGTGGCCGCCGACATGCTGGTGCTGCTCACCGACACGCCGGGGCTGTACACCGCCGACCCGCGCACCGATCCGACGGCTGCGCTGGTGGAGGTGGTCGCGGCCGACGACCCGCTGCTGTCGGTGGCGGCCACCGCGTCGGGCAGCAACCGCGGCAGTGGCGGCATGGCGTCGAAGCTGTCGGCGGCACGCATGGCCTCGTGGTCGGGTGTGCGGGCCGTCATCGCCGATGCGTCGCGGCCGAACGTGTTGGTCGACGCGGTGAGCGGCGTCTCCGTCGGCACCACGTTCCTGCCCAGCAGCCGCAACCTGCCCGCACGCAAGCTCTGGATCGGCTTCGCCACCAACGTGGAGGGCGCGCTCGTCGTCGACGACGGCGCCTGCCGGGCGCTGCTCGAGCGCGGCACGTCGCTGCTGCCCGCCGGCATCGTCGACGTACTCGGCGACTTCGTCGAAGGCGACGTGGTGGAGGTGCGCGGACCGATCGGGCAGGTGATCGCGCGCGGCATCACGTTGAGCGACGCCGACGTGCTGCGAGCCATCCGTGGCAAACGCACCACCGACCTGCCCGCGCACGTAGCGCACGAGGCCATTCACCGCGACGATCTGATGGTGCTGCGCTGACGCGCAGCGAGCTCAGCCTTCCGCAGGCTTCGGCTGTTCCACCGCGGCGGGCGCTGCCGCGGTGTCGAGGCCGAGCTCGGTGCGCAGCTGGCTGAGGCGGCTCTGCGCCTCCACGTTCGACGTGGCCTGCTCGATCTCGAGGATGCTGGACTGCACGGAGGTCTCGGCGAGCTCGCTGTGCGCCTTCGCCTTCGCGTAGCGCGCCTCGATCTTCTGCTGCACCTCGTTGAGCGTGGGCACGTCGTCGCCGACGGTCTCCTGCAGCTGCGCCATCGCAGAGTTCATCTGCTCCTGCATCTTGGCCTGGTCGAGCTGCGACAGCAGCTTCTGCTTCTCGGAGAGCTTCTGCTGGAGCAGGCGGCTGTTCTGCTGCACGGCAGCCTTCGCCTGATCGGCGGCCTGCGTGGAATCCACCACCATCGCCTTCAGGCCTTCCACGTCTCGCTCGACCTGGATGAGCTGGTTGGCGATGGTCTCGGCAGCGCTGTTGTACTGCGTGGCCTTGGCGCCGTCGCCGGCCTTCTGCGCGTCGGCAGCCATGATGAGCGCCTGACGTGCGTTGCCGTTGAGCTTCTCCAGCTCGGTCATCCGAGCGTTGAGCCGCAGCTCGCTCTGCTTCTGGTTGGCGATGACGTTGGCCGCCTGCTCCTTGAGGCGGCGGTGCTGGTCCTGCGCTTCCTTGAGCGCCTGCTCCAGCTGCACGGCCGGGTCGGCGTTCTGCTCGAAGCTGCGATTCGTCTTCGCAGTGAGGTACTTCCACCACTTCTTGAACAGGTTGATCATGGCCGCAGCCTACTGTGCGACGGCCGGGCGAAAACGCTCGCGCAGCTCGTCGATCTCGGGTGCCTGCAGCACCACCAGCACCCCCACGAACACCGCCACGCCGACGATGCCGCCGACGCCGACGCGCAGCAGCGCCTCGGCCCCGGAGTTGCCACCGACGAGGCGAGCCACCGCCCACACCGCTTCGGCCATCACCGCCGAGGCGAGCGTGATGCGGAACAGGCTGGCGAACACCGGCCGCAGCTCGAAGCCGCTCACCTTGTACGACAGCACCTGCAGCGACCACAACGCGGAGAGCACGTACGCGATGGCGAACGACGCGGCGATGCCGATGACGCCGAACCGGTCGTAGAGGACGAGGGCGAGCACGATGTTGAACACGTTCTCGACCGCGTTGATGACGAACGGTGTGCGCGCGTCCTGATGCGCGTAGAAGGCGCGCAGCACGAACAGGTACACCGAGAACGCGCCGAGTCCGAGCGCGAAGCCGGCGAGCGCGCGGCTGGCTCCCAGCGCGTCGTCGGGGGTGAACTCGCCGTGCTCGAGCGTGAGGCCGACGATGGGGCGGCGGAGCACGAACAGCCCGAAGCCGGCGGGGATGGTGAGCAGCGCGACCAGCCGGATGCCGAGGTTGGCGCGATCGACGAGCAGCGTCCGGTTCCGCTGTGCGATGGCGCGCGACATCTCCGGCAGGAAGGTGGTGGCGATCGACATCGCCAGCAGGCCGTGGGGGAGCACGAAGAAGATGTAGCCGTTGAAGTACGAGGTCTGGTTGCCCGCGCCGCTGCGCACGAGGAGGTTCTGGACCACCAGGATGGCGAGCTGGTTGGCGACGACGTAGCCCAGCGCCCATCCGCTCAGCTGGCGGAGCTGGCGCACGGCCGGGTGCTTGAAGTTGGGCCGGAACGACAGCGACACTCGCGCGCGTACCAGCGACGGCACGAGCGCGAGCGCCATCACCGCGATGCCGATGGTGGCGCCGAGCCCGAGCGTGAGCCGCAGCGACGAGTTGGTGAGCACGTCGCCCAGCGCCGGTGGCTCGTCGTCGACCATACCGGGGATGAGGAACAAGCTGGCGATGATGACCACGTTGGACAATGCCGGCGCCCACGCCGCCATGAAGAACTTGCCGCGCGCCTGCAGCTGCGCGGTGACGAGCGCGTTGAGGCCGTAGAAGAAGATCTGGACGAGGAAGAAGACGGCGAGCGTGGTGCCCACCTCCAGGTACAGGTCGTGGTCGACGTCGCTCGACGTGCCCGACGCGTAGGCGCGGAACACGAGCGGTGCCGCGATGACCGCACCGAGGGTGAGCAGCGCGAGCACGACGATGGCCACCGAACGGACGGCCACCTCGCCCTCCTCGTCGCGCTCGTGGTGCAGGCGGGTGAACATCGGCACGAGGGTGGACGACAGCACACCTCCGAGCGCCAGCTCGTAGATCAGGTTGGGGCTCGCGTTGGCCTGGTTGTACGCGTCGGTGAGCGACGACTTGCCGAGCACGAAGCCGAACGCCATCACGCGGAACAGGCCGGTGAGTCGCGACGTGGCGGTCCCCGTGGCAACCGCGATGTTCGACTTCAGCAGGCTGCTCACGGCGAGGTGCTGGGCCGTCCCGTGCCGTTGACGTCGTCGAGCGCGAGGCGCAGCGCTTCCAGCTGCGTGACCACTTCGTCGACGCCGCTGCCCAACTGGTCGGTGGTGCCGAACTGGTCGGTGGTGCCGGTGCCGAGACTGATCTCGGCGGCCTGCGCGACGAGCTCACCCATGCGGGTGGTGAGCAGCCGCAGCCGCGCGTCGGTGTCGTCGCGGGTGGTGCGGATGCGGCCGGCCGACTGCAGCTGCGACTGCAGCGATGCCGTCGCGCTGGGGTCGGTGGCCCGCGCGAGCTGCGCGGTCAACGATCCGGTGTCGAGGCGGGCGAGCGCATCGTCGAGGCCGTCGCCCTGGCGGGCGATGTCGAAGCACTCCTGCACCGCCAGCTGCACCTGACGCTCGATGTCGGCGAGTCGGTCGCGCAGTGGACCCTCGGCGACGCCGCGGGCCAGCTCCCGATACCGACGTTGGGCGGACTGCGCGGCGGCGACGTGGCGGCGCCACGGCTCGCTGAGCGTGAACGCGTCGATCGCAGCCGGGCGCGGGCTGCGCACCGACCGGCGGGAGCGAGCGACGAGGCCGACGACCAGGATCGCGATCACGGCGACGCCGACCAGGACGGGGAGCATGGTGAGAGGGTATCGCAGGGCTACGCGTCGACAGGGGCGATGTCGTCGGCGGTGAGCGTGACCAGTTGCTCGTCGCTGAGGTCCGCGATCGGCGCCAGTCGCATGGCCTGGTGAGCGATGGCCGTCTCGAACAGGTTGCGCACGAAGCGTGCGTTGCCGAAGCCGCGAGTGCGCGGCTCGACGGTGATGAAGTGACGCACGCGCTCCAGGGCGGGATCGCTGAGGTGATAGCGGTGCTTCTCGCCGAGCAGCAGGAAGATGCGCACGAGCTCGTCGTCGGTGTAGTCGGGGAACGTGATGGTGCGCGTGAACCGGCTCTTCAGACCAGGGTTGGTGTCGATGAGTGCGGCCATCTCGGCGGTGTACCCGGCGGCGACGATGGCCAGGTCGTCGCGGTGGTCCTCCATGAACTTCACCAGCGTGTCGATGGCTTCGAGCCCGAAGTCGTTCTCACCGCCGCGAGCGAGCGCGTAGGCCTCGTCGATGAGCAACATGCCGCCCAGGGCCGACTCCAGCGTGGCCTGGGTCTTCAGCGCGGTCTGGCCGACGAAGCCGGCCACCAGCTTGCCGCGGTCCGTCTCGACCAGGTGCCCCTTCGAGACCACGCCGACCGCGTGGTAGATCTGCGACAGCAGGCGTGCCACCGTGGTCTTGCCGGTGCCCGGGTTGCCGGTGAACACCAGGTGGTGGCTGGTCTCGATGACAGGAAGGCCGCGCTCGGCGCGCAGCTGCTGCACCTGCAGCAGGCTGCTCAGCCGGCGCACTTCGGCCTTCACGTGGTCGAGCCCCACCAACTCGTCGAGCTCCGCGAGCAGCTCGGTGAGGGTGCGCAGCGGCACGGGTTCGGCGGGCGCCGACGGGGCCGTGGTGGCGCCACCGACCGTGGTGTTCGTGGACGTCCCACTCGCCGGTGGTGAGGCGGTCGCGGGTGCGGCCGGTTGGCCGGGTCGGGCGACGCCGACGTCGTCGAGGTGACGCAGCAGCGTGGTGCGGAACGCGTCGATGGCAGCCAACTCGCTCGCCGATGGCACCAGGTCGATGGAGGCCGACATGTGCGCGAGGCGCAGCGCGGCGTCGTAGTAGTGGTGACTGCGTCGCGTGCTCTGCTGCGCGTCGGAGCGGCACAGGATGTCGAACATCACGCTCGGCTGCGTGAGCAGCACGGCCTTGTCGCGGAAGAGATCGAGCTCGCGAGCCGCGAGCGTGGAGGTGACCAGCGGGGGAGTGAGGAGGGGGCCGAGCGCGTCGAGGAACGCGTCGAGCTCGGCGTCGGTGGTGCGCAGATCGGCGGCGATCACCCCGCCGACGATGTTCGCTGCTTCCACGACCGCGTCGGCGACGAAGCCGTCGGCGCGGCGGCCACTCACGGCTGCCAGTTCGGCGGTGACGGCGTCGATGAACGCCGCCACCGCCTCACCGAGAGGAGTGTCGCTCACGTGACCGTGCGTCCGCCCCTGCGTGCTCGCAGCGGCACCCGGTCTGCTTCCCGCGGCCCGCCGAGGTCGTCGACCGACACGACCATCCAGCCGAGGGCCCGCTGATCGATGGCCGCCAGCATGTCGACCTCGACGTCGAACGAGACGGAGTCGCCCGGCTCGATGTAGTCGTAGTGGCCACTGCTGACCGCCTGGGCATACGGGTCGAAGAAGGCGGAGTTCTCCGTGTAGTCGGGCATCTGGTCGGCGACGACGCTGTAGGTCTCGACGTAGAACGACCATGCCGTGCTCGGGCAGTTGCACAGGTCCATGCTCGAGAGCAGGAACGGCAGCTGCACGACGGCGCCGTTCGCCGGAGCGAACGAGTCCCACGCATCGACGATGGTGAAGCCGGCGTTGACGTCGAGCAGGAACGCTGCGAACACGCCGTCGGGATCGCCGGCGGTGAACAGGCCGTTGTCGATGCCGACGAGCACGTAGTCGTCGCCACCGCCGTCGACGTCGATCCAGACGTCGTACTCACCCGTGGACTGCGTGGTGATGCGGTCCTGGGTGCTGATGGCCACCACGACGAGCCCACCGTCGAGCACCTGCACGCCGATGTCGCGCAGGTCGGGCACGCCATCGCCGGCGTCGCCGTCGGCGTCGGTGCCGATCCACTGGTAGGTGTCGTACGAGCCGTAGTGCACGCCGGTGTTGTTGGCCTTGATGGAGCGCACGGTGCGGTCGGGTGCGGTGGGGAGCGTCGCGTTGCTGACGCCCACCGAACGGATGTCGGACAGGCCGTACGGCACCAGCACGAGCGGTGCCACCAACGGGTGGATGCCCGCACCGGACGACCGCGGCGTCGCGGTGACCAGGCCCATCAGCGCCTGCAGATCGCCGAACGCGTCGTACCCGGCCTCGGGCAGGTTCTCCGGGTCGTTGATGCGCAGGCTGACCGCCAGGTTGCGGGCGCTGTTGGCCGGCACGGTGATGGTGTTCGAGCTGAACGTGACGTCGAGGTCGATGCCCAGATCGAGGTCGTTGAGGTCGGCCGAGATGTCGTACGTGATGGCCGCGCCGGTGGTGTTGTTGATGGTGACCGCTCGCGAGGCGACGTACTCACCCGTGAGCTGACGGAACCCGAAGGCCAGGTTGTGGCGGCCGTCGGCAGTGGTGAGGAACGTGCGGGTGTCGACCGCATCGACCGCGGACACCATGCCGGCGCCACCACGCACGACGTTGAAGTCGCCCACGCCACTGGCGTCGGCGGTGGACATGAGTGCGGCCTTCACGGCCTTCGGACCCCACGTGGGGTGCGCCTGGCGGACGAGGATGGCGATGCCCGCGGTGTGCGGTGCGGCCATCGACGTACCCGAGAGCAACTCGCCCTCGGTGCCCGAGCCGACGAGCGCCGACAGGATGTTCACGCCGGGTGCCGAGATGTCGGGCTTCGGTGCGCTGTCCTGACGGGGGCCGTTGGAGGTGAAGTCGGCGAAGTTGGTGAACGCCGGGTTGGCGATCGGCTCGGCGGCGTCGAGCGTGATGGTGACGCCGTCGACGAACTCGTCGGCGAAGCCGGACGGCACTCCGACGAACGGGACGTTGCCGTCGGGGATGACGCCTTCGACCGGCGGGAAGGTGTCGGCGTTGTTGAGGAAGACGACTGCGAGTGCACCGGCTTCGGCTCCGTTGACGGCGCGTGCCACGCGATCGCACACGCCGCGAGTGGCGACGGCGATCTTGCCGGCAGCACTGGCGTAGTCGACGAGGTCGCAGCCGAGGCCGACGTCGACGAGCTCGCCGGTGATGGGTCCGCTGGCCGCGTAGTCCCACAGGTTCGAGTTCTGCATCGACAGCGTGATGTCGCCGGTGATGGCGACCGCCGGCAGCGTGCTCGACGAGGTGTCGGTGGCTGCGACCGAGAGTGCGGTGTTGGCCGTGGACGGGCCGCCGACCAGGTAGGCGGCGGGACCGGAGTTGCCGGCCGACACGACGACGAGCACACCGGCTTCGGTGGCGGCGTCGATGGCCAGTGCGAGCGGCTCGTCGGCGGTGCCCCACGAGCTGCCGAGCGACATGTTGATGACGTCGACGCCGTCGTCGACCGCCGACTCGATGGCGTCGAGCAGCACGTCGTCGTTGACGCTGCCTTCGCAGCCGAACACCTTGTACATGTTGATGAAGGCTTCGGGAGCGGAGCCGGGAGCGACGATGAACTCGTTGTCGTCGATGGTGGTGGCGTTGTACGGGCCGGTGAACGTGGAACCGTCGGCGAGCACACCCTGGCCGGCGGCCGTGCCCGACACATGCGTGCCGTGCTCGCCGCAGGCGAGCGGGTCGTCGTCGGGTTCGGGTGTGGAGAGGGCTTCCTCGTTGGCGTCGTACGCGTCGCCGACGAAGTCGTAGCCGCCGGTGACCTTGGCGGTGGGGAAGGTGCCCGATTCGATGGCGGTGCCGTCGTCGTTCTCCCAGTCGGCAGGGTCGCCCGAGCCGCCGAAGGTTGCGTGGTAGTAGTCGATGCCGTCGTCGATGACGCCGATGGTGAGACCGGCGCCGGTGTAGCCGAGGTCGTCCCACACGGTGGGCACGCCGGTGTACACGTCGGAGGCGCCGTTGAACCGCTCGAGCTGGTACGACACGTGCACCTGGGCCACGCCGGGCACTGCGCCCAGGGCGGCGATGTCCTTCACCTTCACGCGAACCGTGATGGCGTTGAGCACGCGCTGGATGTTGCTGCGCGGCGTGGCGCCCGCGGCGCGGAGGCTGGGCGTGATGCTGGTCTGCTGCGCGGTGATGCGGGCGCGAGCGGCCGCCTGGTCGAATCGCTGGTTCAGCCGCTCGGCACGAGCCTGCGCAGCGAGCACCGACTCACCCTCGAGCACGACGGTCGCGGCGACCATCTTCTCCGGGTTGCGCGTGTTGAAGTTGCCGGTGACCTTCGTGCCGGCGGGCACGGTGCGCTGCTGGTAGCGGCCGATCACCTGCCCCGGTTCTGAGGGCGGCGGTGGCTCCTGCGCAGTGGCACCTGCGCTGAGCCCGAGCAACGAGACAAGGGCGATTCCGCCCACGAGTGCACGCTTCATAGATCTGAGGCCTCCCAACCCCGCCAACCCCGACATCCGTCTGGCGGGACACTAGATCAACGGATGTGGTGCCTGGAACATCGGTTCCAACCGCCGCCGCGTTCCCCCGATTGACCAGCCGGTCAAGATCGAAAGTAGGGTGCCGGTCATGGCTCATCGTTTCGAGAGCGTCCAAGAGGTCCGTGACGGGCTGAAGGACGTCAACTATCTGGCCGACGACGGCATCGCCGGGGTCGCATTCCTCGCCGACCGTCTCGGGAAGCCCGTGCTCGTGGAAGGGCCTGCCGGTACCGGCAAGACCCAGCTCGCGAAGAGCATCGCCGACATGACCGGCGCCCGGCTCATCCGCCTGCAGTGCTACGAAGGCCTCGACGAGAGCAAAGCCCTCTACGAGTGGAACTACAAGAAGCAGCTGCTGCGCATCCAGGCCGACAAGAACAGCGACTCGTGGAGCGAGGTGCACGACGACATCTTCAGCGACGAGTTCCTGCTCACCCGCCCGCTGCTGGAAGCCATCACGGCGCCGGACCCGGTGGTGCTGCTCATCGACGAGGTCGACCGCGTGGAGGTGGAGACCGAGGCACTGCTGCTCGAGATCCTGTCCGAGTATCAGGTCAGCATCCCCGAGCTGGGCACCATCGTCGCCAAGCAGATTCCGCTGGTGTTCCTCACCTCCAACAACACTCGCGAGCTCAGCGAGGCGCTCAAGCGTCGCTGCCTCTACTTGCACGTCGACTACCCCGACATGGACCGCGAGAAGGAGATCGTGCTCACCCGCGTGCCGGGCGTGTCCGAGAACCTGGCCGACCAGATCGCCCGCATCGTGCGCAGCATCCGTCAGCTCGACCTGAAGAAGTCGCCGAGCGTCAGCGAGACCATCGACTGGGCGCGCACGCTCGTGCTGTTGGGCATCGAGCACATCGATGCGCAGCAGGCCAAGGACACGCTGCACATCCTGCTCAAGTACCAGACCGACATCGCGAAGGCAGCCAAAGAGCTGTCCGTCGACAAGTAACGGTCCGCATGCTCGACCTGCTCGCCGGCTTCGTCACCGAACTGCGCAACGCGGGGCTGCCCGTCAGCCTCACCGAGAACCTCGACGCGATGGAGGCCGTGCAGCACATCCCCATCGAGGACCGCGAGGCCTTCAAGTACGCGCTCGGCGCCACGATGGTGAAGAACAACGCGCACTGGCGAGCGTTCGAGACGGTGTTCGAGGTGTACTTCAGCATGCGCGGGCCGGAGTACAAGATCGCCGACGGCGACACCGACATCGACGAGATGTGGCGCGAGATGCAAGAGCAGATGCGCCAGGGTGACGGCAAGGGTACGCAGGGCGGCAGCATGGACTCGCTGACGCCCGAAGAGATCGCCCAGATGCTGATGGCGGCGCTGATGAACGGCGACCAGGCGATGATGCGGGCACTCGCCAAGCAGGCCGTGCAGCGCTTCGCCGGCATGGAGCCCGGGCGTCCGGTGGGCGGCACGTACTACCTGTATCGCACGCTGCGCAACCTCGACCTGGAGGGCATGCTCGAGAAGCTGATGGAAGCCAGTCGCGAGCAGGTCGGTGGCGAGCTCACCCCGCTCGAGGAGCGCCTCGAGCACGACGAGTACAACGATCGCATCGAGCAGTTCAAGAAGGAGATCGAGGCCGAGATCCGTCGTCGCCTGGTCGCCGACCGCGGCGCCGAGGCGATGGCCAAGACCCTGCGCAAGCCCCTGCCCGAAGACGTCGAGTTCATGCACGCGTCGCGCGACGAGATGCAGAACCTGAAGAAGGCGCTGCAGCCGCTCACCCGCAAGCTCGCCGCGCGGCTCGCGCGCAAGCGTCGCCACGGTCGCAAGGGTCCGCTCGACTTCCGCAACACCGTGCGCCACAGCCTCAGCTACGGCGGTGTGCCCGCCGAGCCGAAGTTCAAGTACCCGCGACCGGCGAAGCCGGAGCTGATGGTGGTGGCCGACATCAGTGGGTCGGTGGCGGCGTTCGCCCGCTTCACGCTGATGCTCGTCTACGCGATGCAGGGGCAGTTCTCGAAGGTGCGCTCGTTCGTGTTCATCGACGGCATCGACGAGGTCACCGACTACTTCAAGGGCGAGGAAGACATCGCCAACGCGATCCACCGGGTGAACACCGAAGCCGACGTGGTCTGGGTCGACGGCCACAGCGACTACGGCCACGCGTTCGAGGTGTTCTGGGAGCGCTACGGCAAGGACGTCGGCCCGAAGACCACCGTGCTGCTGCTCGGCGACGCGCGCAACAACTACCACGCCAGCCAGGCATGGGTGGTGAAGGAGATCCGCCAGAAGGCACGTCACGTGTACTGGCTGAACCCGGAACCGCGCAGCTACTGGAACACCGGCGACAGCATCGTCGGCGACTACGGCACGCACACCGACGGCGTGTACGAGTGCCGCAACCTGCGTCAGCTGGAAGCGTTCGTCGAGAAGCTCGCCTGACCCGCGCTCAGCGCGGCACTCGCTCGAGCAACGCCTCGTAGCGCTCGATCTCGTCGGCGAGCCGGATGCGGAAGCCCATCTCGGCGAGTTCACTGCGACCGGTCGGCAGGGTCGCTGGTGTCGCGTCGATGACGGCCGGGTCGGTGGGCAGCGTCGGCACCTCGCACTGCACGAGCTCGGCGAGGCGTTCCACCGCGGCCGGGAGGTCGTCGACGCTGCCGGCCACGAACGCGTCGCGGTGGGCGGGCTCGTCGAGCAGCTCGATCAGCGTTCGCTGATGTGAGTGCCACAGCAGCAGCCCTCGGTCGGCTGCCGAGCGGAGGAACTCGTTGGTGCTGATGACCGCCTCGCCCCACGCATCGAAGGTGTGGATGGCGGTGAAGAACGCAGCCTCCCAGTCGGTCCACATCTCCGGATGATGGGGACGCCCGGCGCGCAGGCGGAGGTGGAAGTGGCTCTGCAGTCGATCGATCGGATGGCGCAGCACGGTGGCCATCGGCGCGCCGGCGGGCAGCTCGGTGGCTCGGCGGCCGAACTGAGGGAGGTGCACCGTGACGCCCACACCGGCGAAGGCGGTGACGAGCGTCGCACGGGCGGTGCGGGGGAGTTGCAGCAGCACGAGGTCAGGCACTGCGCAGCCCCTGCACCTGGCGATGGTGAATGGCGCGGCAGTGGTCGTAGAGCGCGATGTCGTCGCGGTACCAGTGCGCGATGGCCGCTCGACCGGCGGGCGAGAGTGCGCTGGGCACGTGGCTCAGGCCGCGATGGGCGCGGGACTCGTCGTCGGGCAACCTCAGGGAGTCGGGCAGGTGCAGCGCGGTGCGCATCGCCTCGACGCTGTCGGCGAACTCCTCGAACAGACCGATGAGCGCGATGTTCGCGAGGTGCCGGTCGACGGTTGCCGGCGAGCCCAGGTTGTGCGTGAGGTGGTTGGTGAGGAAGCCCAGCGATCCCATCGCCCACTCCGCGGCGGAGCGCATGCGCTCGTCGTCGCTCGTCAGCGCTTCGGCGAGGTGGTTGGCGGTGGGGAACACGGTGTACGCGATGAGCTCGATCTGTGAGGGCACCTTGCCCAATGGCTTGTGCACCACTCCGCGCCGGTAGTTGTTGAAGCCCGACACGAAGCGGGTGACCGGGTCGCGCACGAAGAACACGATCGGCGTGCCGGGCCAGCGGGTGGCGATGTCGTCGAGCGTGCCGTCGTGACCGACGCCTGCCCAGCTCGTGCGGATGGGACGGAGGAACTGCCGCACTGACCCGCCGCCGGTCTTGCCGAGGTGGAAGAACACGAAGTCGGGATCGACGGGCTCGACGCGGTCGGCTCGCTGCCGGCCGCGTCGCTGCGCCGTGCGACGTTGGCCGAGCAGTTCCTGCACTCGGGCGACAGTAGCGGAAGCGATCTGCGCGCGGGCCACTGCGCCATCCATCCGCTGGCATGTCAGCGCTGCGGCTACAGTCGCACCCCATGGCCAGCCGTTCCGTCTATGTCGAGCATCTCCGCAACGTGCCGCTGTTCGTCGGGCTCACCAAGAAGGAGCTCGAGCGAGTGGCGTCGGCCGGCAGCGAGGTGTCCGTCACTGCCGGCACCACCCTCATGGAGGAGGGCGCCCTCGGTCGCGGTGCGTACGTGGTGCTGAGCGGCGAGCTCGTCGTCCGTCGCAACGGTCGCAAGGTGGCCACGCTCTCCACCGGCGACATCGTCGGCGAGCTGTCGCTGATCGACGATCAGCCGCGTTCGGCCACGGTGGTCTGCACCGAGGACGGCAGCGTGCTCGAGCTCACCCGCGGCCAGTTCCGCGCGGTGCTCGACGAGATCCCGACGCTCGCGCACAAGCTGATGTCCACGCTGGCCGGCCGCGTTCGCAACCTCGACTCCTCGCTCCTCGGCTGACCCGCTACTCGGTGGCGGCCTTGCGCCACACCGACAAGTGCGTGGGGCTGTCCGCGGTGAACGGAGTGCGCCGCCAGTCGGCCCAGCGCTCGACGAGGTCCATGCCGGCGATGCGAGCCATCAGGTCGTACTCCGCCGGCCACGCGTAGCGGTGGGTCGAGCGGAAGACGTCGGCTCGGCCGTCGGCAGTCCAGAAGTGGTGCGACACGAGCGTCTGGTTGACGACGTCGTACTCGTCGACACCGGTGTGCTGGTCCGACAGTGCGAACGCGACGAGCCGCTGGCCCAGCGGCAGCCGACGAAGGTCGGGAACGAGCACTTCGACCACGAAGTGGCCACCGACGTCGAGGTGGGCGGCGGCGTTGCAGAAGCAGGCCACCTGCTCGTCCTGGGTGAGCAGATTGGTGATGGTGTTGTACACCAGGTACACCAGACCGAAGTGGCCATCGACGCGTGTGGTCGACATGTCGCCGATGGTCACCGGCACCAGTGCCGCGCCGGGCTTCGCGGTCAGCTGGGCGACCATGGCTCGTGACAGCTCGATGCCGGCGACGTCGATGCCTCGAGCGCTGAGGGCGAGACCGACGCGTCCGGTGCCGATGGCGAACTCCAGCGCCCGCCGGCCCGCCGCCAGTTCGGCGAGGAAGTCGACGGTCGGCCCGAGCACTTCCGAGGAGAACATCGCCGCATCGTCGGCGTCGTAGGTGCGAGCGACCTGCTCGTCGAAGATGCCGTCGTCGCTCACACGGTCATGCTGCCAGGCCGGATGTCTGCAGCGACTGCGAATTG
>CAZWCU010000038.1:0-9637 GCA_964632715.1 uncultured Bifidobacterium sp.
CGCCGACGTTGTCGGCGATCACGGCCGGGTTGCGCGGGTCGTCCTCGGGGATGCCCTGCTCGACCTTGCCGACCAGGTCGGCGCCGACGTCGGCCGCCTTGGTGAAGATGCCGCCGCCGACGCGGAGGAACAGTGCCAGCAGCGAGCCACCGAAGCCGAAGCCGATGAGGATGACCGAGCTGGTGTTCTGGAACACCATGATGATGGCGGTGGCGCCGAGCAGGCCGAGGCCGACGGTGAACATGCCGGCCACGCCACCGGTGCGGAACGCCACCGTGAGGGCGCGAGGCATGCTGTTGGTGAGCGCCGCCGCGGCAGTGCGCACGTTGCCACGGGTGGCGAGCGTCATGCCGATGTAGCCGGTGAACCCGGAGGCGAGACAGCCGAGGATGAACGCCAACGTGCGGAACGTGCCCGACTGCACGAACGTGAGCGCAGTGCCGCCGTCACCCGGCTTCTCGATGGCGGTGCTCGTGAGGAACACGATGATCGCCAACGGAACGATGATGACAGCGATGGTCTTGAACTGGCGCTTCAGGTATGCCGCCGCGCCGACCTGGATGGCCTTCGCGATCTCTTGCATCTTCGGTGAGCCTTCGTCCTCGGCCATGACGAGCTTGGCGAGGAACAGGCCGACTCCGATTGCGATGAGGGCAGCTGCTGCGGACAGGAACAGCACTGCCCATTCGCCACCCTTCAGCTCGAATACCTGATAGCCGCCTTCGGCGATTAATGCTGGCACCGGTGATCTCCGGGGTCTCTCGGGCGCGACTCAGAAGGCCGCGCTGGTTGGGCAAACGGGGAGAGTGTATTGACTCCCGCTCGATCCGGCGAACTCTACGTGTCGCCGGTCACTTCCCGCGCCACCGGCAGAGTTCGTGCCGGGGACCTCCGAGGGCTACCGTTCCCAGCGCAGACACCGTTCACTCGGCAGGGCACCAGCAGGTCGCCCGGAAAGGCCGTCCACAGATGGCACAGGCAATTCAGTCACGTGGGCCGGTCACCGGCACCGCGGCCACCCCGAGGAAGCGCCGCAAGTTCTTCCTCCTCGATCTGTACGGCACCGCGGTGGGCAAGAAGTACGCGATGGCGATCACCGGCCTGGCGATGGTGGGCTTCGTCGTGGTGCACATGATCGGCAACCTGAAGATGTACCTCGGCGCCGAGGATCTCAACCACTACGGCGAGTTCCTTCGTGAGCTGCTGGTGCCGATCCTGCCGCGCACCGTGTTCCTGTGGCTGCTGCGCATCGGCCTGCTGGCCGCCGTCGCCGTGCACATCCACGCCGCGTTGGGTCTCACTCGGCTCAACCGCAAGGCGCGCTCCGTGAAGTACCAGAGCCCGCGCGACTACCAGGTGGCCACGTTCGCCAGCCGCACCATGCGCTGGACCGGCATCATCGTGTTCCTGTTCGTCATCTGGCACCTCGCCGATCTCACGTGGGGCTTCGCCAACAACGTCGGCGTGCCTGCGGCCGACGGCGAGTTCGTACGCGGCGACGCGTACGGCAACGTGGTGCGCAGCTTCGAGCGGGTGCCGGTGTCGGTGCTCTACATCGTCGCCAACATCGCACTCGGCACCCACCTGTTCCACGGTGTGTGGAGCCTCTTCCAGTCGATGGGTTGGAACCACCCGCGCTTCAACAAGTGGCGCAAGAACATCGCCATTGGTGTGGCCACGATCGTGGTGGTGGGCAACGTCTCGTTCCCCATCGCCGTGCTGGCCGGGATCGTAGGGAAGTGACCGACATGACCGATTCGCTGCTGCAGAGCAAGGTTCCCGCCGGCCCGATGGCCGACAAGTGGGACAACTACAAGTCCGACATGAAGTTGGTCAACCCCAACAACAAGCGCAAGTTCAAGGTCATCGTGGTGGGCAGTGGGCTCGCCGGTGCCTCGGCCGCGGCCACGCTGGCCGAGCTCGGCTACGACGTCGACGTGTTCACGTTCCACGACTCACCGCGCCGAGCGCACAGCATCGCCGCGCAGGGCGGCATCAACGCCGCGAAGAACTACCGCGGCGACGGCGACAGCGTGCACCGCTTGTTCTACGACACAGTCAAGGGCGGCGACTTCCGCTCCCGCGAAGGCAACGTGCACCGTCTCGCACAGGTGAGTCTCAACATCATCGACCAGATGGTGGCGCAGGGTGTGCCGTTCGCACGCGAGTACGGCGGACTGCTCGACACGCGCAGCTTCGGCGGGTCGCAGCTGCAGCGCACCTTCTACGCCCGCGGCCAGACCGGACAGCAGTTGCTGCTGGGCGCCTACCAGCAGCTCGCTCGCCAGATCGGCCTCGGCACGGTGAAGCTCTGGAACCGCGTCGAGCTGGTCGACACCGTGGTGGTCGACGGCCGTTGCGCCGGCATCGTCACCCGCGACCTCGTCACCGGCGTCGTGCAGTCGCACGCCGCGCACGCCACGGTGCTGTGCACGGGCGGCTACGGCAACGCGTTCTTCCTCTCCACCAACGCGATGAACTGCAACGTCACCGCCGCGTGGCGTGCGCACCGCAAGGGCGCCTACTTCGCGAACCCGTGCTTCACGCAGATCCACCCCACGTGCATCCCGCAGGCCGACGACACGCAGAGCAAGCTCACGCTCATGTCCGAGTCGCTGCGCAACGACGGCCGCGTGTGGGTGCCGCTCAACGCCGGCGACGAGCGCCCCGCGGATCAGATCCCCGAACACGAGCGCGACTACTACCTCGAGCGTCTGTACCCGAGCTTCGGCAACCTCGCCCCGCGCGACATCTCGTCGCGTGCCGCCAAGCGTGCGGTCGACAGCGGCCGTGGCGTGGGCCCGCTGAAGAACGGCGTCAACCTCGACTTCGCCGATGCGATCGGCCGACTCGGCAAGGACGTGGTGAAGGAGCGCTACGGCAACCTGTTCGAGATGTACGAGCGCATCACCGGCGAAGATCCGTACAGCGTGCCGATGCGCATCTACCCGGCCAGCCACTACACCATGGGCGGGCTCTGGGTCGACTACGAGCTGATGACCACCATCCCCGGCCTCTACGCCGCGGGCGAGGCCAACTTCAGCGATCACGGCGCGAACCGGCTGGGCGCCTCCGCGCTCATGCAGGGCCTCGCCGACGGCTACTTCGTCCTGCCGTACACCATCGGCAACTACCTGGCCCCGATGCTCAACAAGCCCATCCCCGGCACCGACCACCCCGAGTTCCAGGCTGCCGAGCAGGCGGCGCGCCAGCGGTTCCAGGGCTTCCTCGACATTCGCGGCACCCGGTCGCCCGACTACTTCCACCGCGAGCTCGGCAAGATCATCTGGGACTACTGCGGCATGGAGCGCACCGAGCAGGGTCTGCAGAAGGCGCTCAGCGAGTTGCCCGCGCTGTACGACGAGTTCAAGAAGGACCTGCGGGTCACCGGCGACGGCGCCAGCGTCAACCAGACGTTGGAGAAGGCCGGTCGCGTCGAGGACTTCTTCGAGCTCGGCATGTTGATGTGCCGCGATGCGCTTGAACGCAAGGAGAGCTGCGGTGGCCACTTCCGAGCGGAGTACCAGGACGAGGAAGGCGAGGCGCAGCGCGACGACGAGAACTTCGCTCACGTCGCTGCCTGGCAGTTCACCGGCGACCCGATGCAGGCCATTCGCCACCAGGAAGAACTCGAGTTCGAGACCATCCACCTCGCCAAGCGGAGCTACAAGTGAGCAACCACCTCAGCAACCTCACCCTCAAGATCTGGCGCCAGAACGGACCGGCCGACGCCGGACGCTTCGAGAGCTACCGCATCGACAGCATCAGCGACGAAGCATCGTTCCTCGAGATGCTCGACGTGCTCAACGAGCGGCTGATCGGCGAGGGCCTGGAGGCCATTGCGTTCGACCACGACTGCCGTGAAGGCATCTGCGGCACCTGCTCGCTGATGATCGATGGTCAGGCGCACGGCCCGCAGCGCGGCACCGCCACCTGCCAGCTGCACATGCGCAAGTTCACGAGCGGCGACACCATCGTCATCGAACCGTGGCGAGCCACGGCGTTCCCCATCCTGCGCGACCTGATGGTCGACCGTGCACCGCTCGACCGCATCGTGGAGGCCGGCGGCTTCATCACCGCCGCCACCGGTGGTGCGCCCGACGCGAACATCATTCCCATCCCCAAGCCCGTCGCCGACGCGGCCATGGACGCGGCCGAGTGCATCGGCTGCGGTGCGTGCGTGGCCGCGTGCCCCAACGGTGCCGCCAACCTGTTCACCGCCGCCAAGGTGAGCCACCTCAACCTGCTGCCCCAAGGCCAGGCCGAGCGCTGGAGCCGGGTGGAGGCAATGGTGGAGACGATGGACGACTACTTCGGTTCCTGCACCAACCACGGCGAATGCGAAGCGGCCTGCCCGAAGAGCATCAGCATCGACTTCATCGCGATGATGCACAAGGACTATCGCCGCGCCAAGGTCAAGAACCGCAAGCTCCTCAGCCAGATATAGCCACTTCCTCGTCGAGCATCTCCGCGATGATCTCCGGCGTGGATGAGGTGCAGGTCGTCGTTGCACACAGCGAGCGCGCAACGCTGCGCGTCGGCGACGTGTTCCTGAAGATCGACCCGAACGAGGCTCGCGTCGATGCAGAGGTCGCGGCGATGGCGATGGTGCCGGTACCGACCCCCGAGATCCTGTGGCGCCGGTCGCCCGTCCTCGCCCTCGCCGCGCTCCCAGGAACCGCACTCGGGCACCTCGGCGAGCCATCCAGCGCGTCATCGGCCGCGTGGGCCGCGGCAGGCGCCGCGATCCGGAGGGTGCACGACACGCCGCTGCCGCCATGGTCCGGTCGCAACGTCGACGAGCTGGAGTCCCACCTCGCTCGCGAATGCGAGTGGCTCGTCGCCAACGACGTCCTTCCCGTCGACGTGATCACGCGC
Source organism: uncultured Bifidobacterium sp. (assembly GCA_964632715.1). Classification (GTDB taxonomy): domain Bacteria; phylum Actinomycetota; class Acidimicrobiia; order Acidimicrobiales; family Ilumatobacteraceae; genus UBA668. The sequence continues at coordinate 4,879 of CAZWCU010000038.1, forward strand.
AACCGCAGGCGTGCCGAGACCGCGCTGCGACCGTGGACGCCGGTGTTCATCCACGGCGACCTGCAGGTCGACCACGTCTTCGTCGACGGTGACGAGATCACCGGCATCATCGACTGGTCCGAAGCGGCGCCGGGCGACGCGCTGTTCGATCTCGCCACGCTCACCCTCGGGCACCCGGAACGCCTCGATGATGTCGTCGCCGGCTACGGCCGCGACGTCGACCTCGACCTCGTCCGCTCATGGTGGTCGCTGCGATGCCTGTCGAACGTCCGCTGGTTGAGCGAGCACGGCTACGGCGACTTCGACGAGTTCCCCGAGGTCGCCGTCCTCAACCGGCTCTGAGCCCGGACGTCGTGTGCGCTGCGTCGCGCCCAGCGAGACACAGCGCACACGACGTCGCAGGATCGTGCGGATCTGACGACGTTCACCCGCTCGCCACCCGCGTGTCACCGTGCCGACGGTAGGAATGACGCATGCGCATCCTGGTGACCAACGACGACGGCATCGATTCCATCGGCCTGCACGTGCTGGCGCGTGCGATGCGCGTGCACGGCGACGTGGTGGTCGCGGCGCCGGATCGTGAGTACTCGGGTGCCGGCGCCGCCGTGGGGGCGCTGCACCTGCTGCAGCCGGAGACCCGTCGCGTCACCATCGAGGGCATCGACGAGGCATGGTCGGTGAGCGGACCGCCCGCTCTGTGCGTGATGTTCGCCTGCCTCGGCCTGTTCGGGGAACCGTTCGACCTCGTGGTCGCGGGCATCAACCCGGGGGCCAACGTCGGTCGCAGCGTCTACCACTCGGGCACGGTCGGCGCCGCGCTCACTGCTCGCTCGCGCGGCATCAGCGGTGTCGCCGTCAGCCAGTCGGTCACCGGCTTCGGCGTCGAGGGTCAGGGCTGGGACGAGATGCTCGTCGGCCAGCAGTGGGCCACCGCCGCAGCAGTTGCCGACGTGGTGGTCGGTGGGCTGATCGCGCAGGCCCCCGAAGAGCCGGTGGTGCTCAACCTCAACGTGCCCAACGTGCCGGTCGAGGAGATCCTCGGGTGGCGGCGCACCGAGGTGGGCACGCTGCCACAGCGAGCGATGGCCGTTGCGTACATGGAGCCGATGGTCGGCCACGAGGGCGCGTTCTCGGTGAAGATGACCTGGGGCGAGGCCGTCGAGCTGCCGATCACCACGGATGTCGGTGCCGTCGACGCGGGCGAGGTGTCGATCACCTACCTGACTCGCCTGGAGGCCGACGGTCCCGAGGCGACGACCGAGGCCGAGCGTCACCTCGATCGTTGGCTGCAGCAGCGCTGAGCCCGATGGCCACCACGCGCACCGCGTGTGCGAGGCGCACGAACGCATGTGTTCGGAACGGGGCGAATCGTGCGCGCCACGCGCGTCGGGGTCCCCGATCGCGCCACTCGTGGTACCCCGCGTACTGCTCGTCGGTCATCGACTGGAGGAACTGCGCCAGCGCTGCCGGCCCGGGGAAGTCATCGGCGTCGATGTAGCTGCTGGGTGCCGGAGCGAACCGAGCCACGTTGCCGGCGCCGCGGTACACCGGCACCGAGCCGACCTGCAGCGGCTGGAAGAACTTCTCCGTGACGTAGTCGCGATCGACGGCGTTCTCCAGCGCGAGGGTGAACCGGTAGCGAGCGATCGTGGCCAGCTTGGTCGGCTGCCCGGTGTCGTTCTCGACCCTGATGTTCCGCCCGACCCTCCCGTAGGAGTGCACCGGCATGCTGCCCATCAGCCCGCGCAGGTAGTCGTCGCGGCCGCACCGATCATGACGGCTCGACACCCATGCCGACACCAGCACGTCGCGCCGATCGGCGATCGGCACGAGCGCCGGCAGCGACTCGAAGATGTCGGGGGCGAAGTACGGGATCGGCACGTCGCTGTCGAGGCGGTAGGTCATGCGCAGGTCGAAGCGCTCGTCGAACGAGGGTGCGCGCAGCAGCGGGTAGTGCACGGCAGACTCCTGGCTCCACTGCACCCAGACCTGACGTGGAGACGCGCGCGTGGTCGGCAGCCGGTGACCGGTGATGGGGACGGGGAACACCACCGCGTCGGCCCGGTCGAAGTCGGAGCGATCGATGCTGATCCGGCAGCTCCCGGCCGCTGCCGATCGAGCCTCGTCGACGTCGATCCACAGGTCGTCCCACAACAGGATGAGCGGCAGGGTCGCCGACGGATCGGCCGAGGTCATCGGTGGCGTATCTCCACCTCGGGGAGCCCCCAGCACTCGATGCCCATGTCGTGCGCCATCATGCCCAGACCCTCGGTCTCGATCTCGCCCAGCTCGGCGCGGCCGAGCGTGCTCGGGTCGGTGCGGATGAGCGGGTTCTGCAGCCCGTACGGATAGGCGGGCCAGACGAGGCCGTCGCGGTGGCGGTCGGCGCGCACCAGCAGCATCGTGCCCCCCACTGCGTGCAACGGCACCATGAAGCCTTCGCCGCGCATGTCGGACAGGTGCAACCGCCCCTGGTCGCGCCACGCGTTGAGGTCGAAGGTGGGACCGCCCCACTCGCGGACGCAGTGCGGCTGCACGATGTCGCGTCCGAGTGAGGTGAGCAGACCGACGATGTCGGGCCGGTACTCCACCACGTCGGCGTCGAGCCAGAGCACCCAGTCGACGTCGTCGGTGAGCGCGTTGAACAGCAGGTGGTTGCGGCTCAGCGCGAGCACACGTCGCCGTTCGAGCTGGATCGACGGGTGCCAGCGGTCCATTCCGTCGGGGATGCGGTAGTCGAAGTCGCGCCGCCAGATGCGCGCGTCGCGCCAACCGGCGCCGGTGAGGCGCGGCAGTTCGGCCGCGAACGCGTCGTACGTGCCGTCGGTGGAATCGCTGGCCAACAACCCGACGGAGAGCTGTGCGGCCGGGTGGTGCAGCGCGAGCAGTCGATCGACGTACTCCACGGCTTCCGCCGCAGCCTCCTTGACCGGGGTGAGCACGAGCACGTTCATGCGTGCTGCTCCAACATGGCGAGCGCGGCGGCGCCCACCACCTCCGGCGAGTACATGGCCCGCAGTCGCGCGGCCAGTGCGGGCGCCGCAGCCCTCAACGGGCTGGTGCCGTCGACGACGGCGCGCATCATCGCGGCCGCGGCATCGAGGTCGGGGGACGCCCACTGCATGCCGTGCTGGAAGTGCGGCGCGTTCTGCACCCCGTCGACGGGCGCCATCGTGTACGGCACGAGGCCGGGGTGGTCGCTGCCCAGGTACGCCAGCTGCCCACCGAAGCCGGTGGTGATCACCGGCGTGCCGAGCACCGCCGCGTCGAACATGCCCAACCCCCACCCCTCCGAGCAGGCCAGCGACACGTAGCAGTCGGCTCTCGCGACCAGCCCGTTCACCTCGGCGTCGGTGAAGTCGTCGTTGACGAGCATCACATCAGGCGGGCGTTCGTGGCGGCGCAACACCTGCATCACCTGCCACCACGTCATCTTCTGCATCTCGTCGTCGACCGGCCAGGCGTCGGTCCACGCGGCGGTCTTCACCACCAGCAGCACCGGGTCGCCCTTCTTGAACGCTCGGGCGAACGCCTCCACCACCCGGTCGGGCCGCTTGCGCGGGTGCCACGACGACACGGTGGTGAACACGGTGACGCCGTCGGGCAGCTCGATCGGCGGCGCGGCGACCGGTTCGCGGCTGACGACATGTGGCAGCACCTGCACCGGTTGCCGCACCTCACCACGCCGGAACGTGCGGCGGTTCCACTCCGTGGGCACCCACAGCTCGTCGGCGGCGAACACGGAGTGGTGCCAGCTCTCCGGGTACTCGTCGAGCTCCCACACGGTGTGGCCCACGTAGTGGCCGCGCCCGAAGCTGTGTCGCAGGCTCGGCCACCACTCGGGCATCGTGTGCATCACCGTCACGTCGCTGGCCGTGTTCGGGCGGTAGCGCTCGACCAGCATCGCCGGGGCCTCTGCGCTCGGGGCGCTCCTGCTGCGTTGCTCGTGTGGCTGCGGTTCCCAGACCACGTCGGCTCCTGCGCCGACGAGCGCGTCGATGCATCGTCGCGCCGCCACCGCGTAGCCGCTGTTGTCGTCGCGCGACACGTAGCGCACGAGTGCCTGCGCCCGCCGGGGCGTGACTACGGCGCGAGCGGTGCGCTGCGGCACGGAGTAGCCGAACCGCTCGAGCACCTCACCGGCCACGTCGGACAGGCGGCGCAACGAATCGTCGCTCCACTGCTCGATCGCCGGTGGCGCGTCGGAGGGCGAGGGCGTGTGCCCGACGAGCTCGTCGCGACCGATCACGCGGAACGCGGTCGGCATCGCCACACCGAGGTGGTGCGCAGCGCGTTGGATCTGCGTCGCGGGATCCTCGACCAGTGCCTCGTAGCGGATGCACAACGACGTGCCTGATCCGTCGGCGAACGCGCGCAGGTGGTCGACCCAGAAGCGGATGGGGTCGTAGAACATGCCGCGCCCGTCGTCGAGACTGTCGCGCGCCTTCATCCGCAGCGCGTCGTAGCCGAGCAGCGGACCGGCCTCGCCGCGCAGGTAGGCGTCGAAGTCGACACCCTCGAGCGCGTCGGCGATGAGCGTGTTCGAGCTGCCGCCGTGGGCGAACCATCGATACGTGGACCACAGCACGTCGACCGGGTTGCGCACCAGATGGATGGTGGGAACCGCTCGACCGAGCCGGTGCGGGAAGGCGTGTGACTTGCGCACCCGCAAGCCCAGCTGGCCTTCGAGGTACTCCAGCATCAGATGGGTGCCGCTGCGGCGGTGCGTCGACAACACCGCGTCGACGCCGTGGTCGTC
>CAZWCU010000038.1:9737-23660 GCA_964632715.1 uncultured Bifidobacterium sp.
TGCGCGACGAACTCCGGCGAGCCGTGCACCGCGTCGCGCATCAGGTCGACCGCCGCATCGACGTCGGCGAGCGCCCAGGTCATGCCGGCCTCGAACATCGAACGGTCGGGATGATCGGCGGGCACGATGGTGAACGGTACGAGACCGGAGTGATCCGTGCCGAGCCATTCCATCTGACCGCCGTAGCCGGTGATGACGAGGGGAGTGCCGGCGACGGCCGCATCGAACGCGCCGAGTCCCCAGCCCTCGACGCTCGTGAGCGACACGTAGCAGTCCGCGCGTTGCATGAGCCCGCCGACCTCGGCGTCGGTCCAGTCGTCGGTGACGAGCACCACCTCGGCTGCGTCGGGGTACTGGCGGACGATCTGCATCACCTGCCACCACGTGTTGCGTTCGGCGCTGCTGCCGGTGATCCACGACACCACTCGCTCGGTGGTCTTGAGCACCAGCGTCACGTCGTCGGCGGCGGTGAACGCGGAGAGATACGCGTGCAGCAGCAGGTCGGGTCGCTTGCGCCAGTCCCACGTGTTGACCGAGGCGAAGACGAACCGCGACGGCGACAGCTCGATCGGCGGAGCGGTGGCCATCACATGGTCGACGACGTGCGGCACCACGTGCACGGGCACTCCGACGCCGCCGTCGCGGAGCGTGTCGGCGTTCCACCGCGTGGGCACCCAGATCTCGTCGGCGGGTGCCAGTTCGATGACCCACCGGCGCGGCACCGTGGTGGTCTCCCACACGGTCTGGCCGATGAAGCGCGTGCCGCCGAGCTCGCGGCGCAGCTGCGCCCACGACTGCGGCATGCAGTGGGCGAGCGACACATGATGACCGTCGACGTGGCAAGAGAGCTCGAGCAACTCGGCAGGAGCGGTGCTCGGGGAGTCGGCGCGCAGCCTGCCGTGATGCGTGTTGACCAGCGGCTGCCACGCGACCGGAACGTGCGCCAGGCGCGCCGCCCGCAGCGCTCGGCGGGCCGCCACCGCGTAGCCGCTGCTGTCGAACTCGCATGCGTACAGCAGCGCGGCGGGTTCGTCCATCGTGCTCAGAGTATTGCCGTCGCGTACGCTCACCGCTCGTGAGCGAACTTCCTGTGCAAGCGACCGGCCTCGACATCACCGAGGTCGACGACGGTCTGGTGGTCTTCGAACCCACCACTCGACGAGTGCATCATCTCAACGTCACCGCCACGCTGGTGTTCGAGCTGTGCACGGGCGAGAACGACGAGGAGTCGATCGTGAAGGTGGTGCAGGCGGCGTTCGGCCTGGCCGAGCCACCGGCCAGCGAGGTCGACGGGCTGCTCGCGTCGTTCCGCGCCGAGTCGCTGGTCGTATGACGTCAACGGCGTGACGTCCACGGTGCACGTCAACGGTGTGACGCGAGGCTGCGGCACGCCGCGGCCTTGGTGCGCATCTCGAGCGGGTCGGCGCCTTCGACCGCTGCCTGCTCGTACGCCTCGGCGGCCTCCGAGTAGCGACCGAGCTCGAACTGGCAGTCACCGAGCAACATCCACGGCCACTCGTGGAACATCTGCTGCGCGTAGGCGAGCACCGAGCGCTGCACCTCGCCGCTGCCGACCGACGCAAGGTGACGGAGCGGCGCGATCGCGGCCTCCCACTCGCCGCGAGCGAGGTGCTGCTTGGCCATCGCGAGGTACAGCGTGTGGTGGTCGGGGTCGAGCGCGAGCCCTTCCTCGATGATGGCGGTGGCATCGTCGCCCCGGTTCACGAGGTGCAGCGCCATCGAGCCGTGCACGAGGATGTCGACCGCCTCCTTCAGCCCGTCGGCGCGCACCACGTCCAGGCCGCGTTCCCACGCGGCCACCGCCTCGTCGGTGCGGCCGAGGCCGTCGTACACGCGCCCCAGGTGGTTCCACAGGTAGACCCGGCGTGGCGCAGCTTCCACCTGCACGAGCAGGATCGGCAAGTTGCGGTCGTGCTTGGCGCGCTGGTCGCCCTCGTAGCCGTAGTGCTGCATGAACAGGTCGATGTGTTCGAATCGCATCGACTCCTCGCGCACGATGCGGCGCAGGTCGGGCACCACGGTCTCGTGGATCCGGCCGCGGAAGCGTACGTCGGGGCGGTGGCGCCAGATGCGGTGCTCGCGGTACGGCGTCCAGCCGACGTGGGTGGCGAACTTCGGCAGGAAGCCCACCACGCCGTCGCGGGTGGCGAGCGTGTGGCGAACCGACGCGACGTCGGCCGCCTGCACTTCCTCGTCCGCATCGATGTACAGGATCCACGCCGCATCGGTGGCGTCGAGACCGAGGTTGCGCGCGGCCGAGAAGTCGTCGTCCCACGCACGGTGCAGCACCCGAGCACCGAACGACTCGGCGACCGCGATGCTCGCATCGGTGCTGCCGGTGTCGACCACCACGATCTCGTCACAGAGCTCGCGGATCGACGCGAGGCAGCGTTGCAGGTGCTCGGCTTCGTTCCTGACGATGATGGCCGCGGCGAGCAGCGGCCGCTCGCCGTGACTCACGGCGGCGCAGAGGTCACTGCGTGGCGGGGATGCCGCCACCACCGCTGTCGACTCCACCGTCGTCGCCGCCGCCGTCGTCGACGTTGCTGCCGTCGTCGACACAGGTGTTGCTGGCTTCGTCGAACGTGGAGTTCGGGCCGCAGTCGACACCGTTGGAACCGGCGTCGAGCGGGCTGCGCCGCGGTGACGACGTGCCACCGATGGCGAACGATGCGATGACGGGCGCCGCGAAGGCCGACCCGGCGAGCAGGCGGACCAGGAACTGCCGACGACTGTGCCCTGCGTGTGAAACCACGTACTCGATGATGTCGTCCGCCATGCCCGCGTCCTCCCCTTGCTCGGTGGCCGAAGATACCACGCTGATCAGGTCAGATCGCGAACGAGTCGCGGCTCCACCGTTCCCGTGTAGCGGTTGGTGGCAGCGGCGTCCGGATGCTCGAGCGTGAGATCGAACCACAGCCCGCCTGCCACGTCGGGCACCACGAACTGTGCGGTGCCCACGCGCACGCACGAGTCGGGCGGTACGTCGCCGCGCCACGACCACTGGTGGTTGCCGCCCGGCCAGCGCAGGGTGGCCGTGCACAGCACTCCTTCGAGCAGCACCCGCAGGTCGCTCACCACGTGCACGTCGAGCGCGATGGCCTCGCCGGCGACCACGGACGACGGCAGCCGATCCGCGACCACGATGACCGGCTGACACGCCTCGGTGACGGCGTGGTACGCAGGCTTCGGGCGGCGCAGATGATCGAGCACACCCCACGACACCGACGGCGCAGGGTCGTAGAGCGCGAGGAAGCAGAAGCCGCCCGTCGGGTGGTACTTCAGCCGCCGGAAGGTCTCGATGTGGTGCCGCAGCACGTCGGCCTGGTACTTCTGCGTCGCATCGCGCCACGAGTCGAAGTTGGCGTGATCGCTGGGCGGCACGTGGCGCTCGAACGGATCCAGCTGCAGCCCGTGATGCACGGCGAGCGCCTGCCAGTCCAGCGCCGGCCACTCCTCGGGATGCATGAAGTCGGCGTTGTCGGGCACCGACTGAGCACCGAACTCGCTGACGAAGCGCACCATCCGCGGCATGGTGGCGGCGAAGCCGTCGATGTCGGCGGCGTCGCCGTGGTACCAGCCGAAGAACAGGTGGCTGTCGGTGCCGTCGAGCTGCGGGAGGTGCGGGGCCACACCGCTGTGCGCCACCACGCTGCGCGTCTCGTCGGCGGTCTCGAACGCTCGCTTCACCCACCGGTCGAGGATGCTCTTGTTCCACGTCGGCCGCTGCTGCTGCAGCACGTTGCGCACGATCGACGAACCGAAACCCTTCGCCCGCGTGTCGCCGAGCAGCGACGGCTCGTTGTGCGCGCACCACACCGCGATGCTGGGGTGATGGCCGAGCAGGTCGACCGCCTCACGCGCCTGGCGCACGGCCTCCTTGCGAATGGTGCGGGCGTACTGCCACTGCAGCGGGAAGTCCTGCCACACCAGCATGCCCAACTCGTCGGCCGCCTCGTAGACCTCCGGTCGTGCGATGTGGCCGGTGATGCGCACGAGGTCGAGTCCGGCGTCGCGCGCGATCTCCACGTCGCGACGCACCTCGGCCGGCGTGGCCTCGGCGAGCGCGGCGCGCGTGGGCGGCAGGTTCGCACCCTTGGTGAACAGTCGCTCGCCGTTGACGGAGAAGGTCCAGTCCTGCAGCGCCACCTCGCGGAGTCCGGTGCGCACCGTTCGTCCGTCGCTCAGTTCGCCGTCGAGCAGCACGTCGATGGTCACGTCGGTGAGGTGCTGCTCGCCGAGGCTCCACGGCCACCACAGCTGCGGGTCGTTGATGTCGAGGTTCCAGTCGACCTCGTTGAGGCCGGCCGCCAGCGACTGCGTGTGCTCGGTGACCACGCGGCCGTCGACCGAGGTGCGCACGAGCGCCGTGCGCTGCCGGTCGGCGTCGAGGCGAGCGTGCAGCCGCAGGTGTGCGCGGGCATCGTTCGCGTCGCGGCAGAGCACGCGCAGCCGGTCGATGCGCACCGCGCCGGTCTCGTCGACGTGCACCGGTCGCCACAGCCCGCCGGGGTTCCAGTCGGGAGAGATGGCGTCGCTGTGCTGCAGCACGCCGGTGATGTTCCGCTTCGCAGCGCGCTGGTGCTGCGGGGAGCACGCCAGCTCGATGGCCAGCACGTGATCGTCGGCCAGGCGGGACAGGCCGGTGATGTCGAACGAGTGCGGGAAGAAGTAGCCCTCGGGGTCGCCCAGGTAGGCGCCGTCGAGCCACACGTCGGCCTGGTAGAAGATGCCGTCGAGGCGCACGAAGCGTCGGCGCCCGTCGGCCGGTGCGTCGAGGTGGAAGCGGTGACGGTACAGCAGAGGACCGTCGCTGCCGGCAAACGCGGGGTTGCTGCGCCAGTGGCCGGGCACTGCGATCTCCGGCCAGTCGCTGTCGTCGTGATCGAGCCCGACGCCGTCGCGCCGCACGTCATCGTCGGCGATGCACGCACGCCACGCTCCCGACAGCTCCACGGGTGCGAGCGTACCCTCACGCCGGTGCGTAGAGTCCGCCAGGTGGCGTTGCGATTCGTGGGCATCGGTGCGGCGAAGTGCGCCACGACGTGGACGTACCGCATGCTCGGCCGTCATCCGCAGGTGCAGTTCCCGGCGGGCAAGGAAGTGAACTTCTGGTCGAAGCCCGCCCCGCGCGACATGACCTGGTACGGCGCGGTGATGAGCGAGCAGGATCCTTCGGTGGTCGCCGGCGAGATCTCGGTGTCGTACGTGCACCTGAGCGTCGCGACGATGCACGAGCTGTACGCCCACGCGCCCGACGTTCGCCTGTTCATCAACGTGCGGCACCCCGTGGATCGTGCGTGGTCGCGAGCGAAGATGCGTGTGCGCGACCAGGGCGCAGTGCTCGCCGACCTCACCGACGCACAGTTGATGGAGTACGTGTTCGGCGGCAACAACGTGGCTGCCGGCGACTATGCGGCGGCGCTCACCCGCTGGGCCTCTGTGTTCCCTGCCGAGCAGATGTTGATCACCCGCTTCGACGATGTCGTGGCGCGGCCGGCGTGGGTGATCGAGCGCCTGCTCGGCCACATCGGCGTCGAGCCCGACGAGCAGCTGTCCACCGTTGCCCAGCGGACGCGGCGGCCCTCCACCCCGGACCGCCCGCTGCCCGACGGCATCCGTGAGATGTTGTCCAGGCTGTACGCGGAGCCGATGCGTCGCCTGCGTGACGAGTACGACATCGACTACACGGGTCCCGGCAGGTCCTGATCGGCCATCGCGTTTCCGGTGGCTCGCCTCGCCGTGCCGTCCGAAGAGGCGGGTATGGTCGACCCATGGTGAACCACGCATCGACCCCGCTCGCCGCACAGCTCGGAGAGCTCAAGGCGTCCGGCTGGCTGTCCGTGCCGGTGAAGGAGGAGATCCGCCGCAACGCGGTCGCCCGCATCGCCGCCGGCCAGCAGCTGTTCGAGGGCGTGTTGGGCTACGAGCACACCGTCATGCCGCAGCTCGAGAACGCGCTGCTCGCTGGTCACGACGTCATCTTCCTCGGCGAGCGTGGTCAGGCCAAGACCCGCATGATCCGTTCGCTCACCGGGCTGCTCGACGAGTACATGCCCATCGTCGCCGGCAGCGAGATCAACGACGATCCGTACCATCCGGTCAGCAAGTACGCGCGCGACCTGGTCGCGGAGCTGGGCGATGCCACGCCCATCGAGTGGGTGCACCGCGACACGCGCTTCGGCGAGAAGCTGGCCACCCCCGACACCAGCATCAGCGACCTCATCGGTGAGGTCGACCCGATCAAGGTGGCAGAGGGTCGGTACCTCAGCGACGAGCTGACGCTGCACTACGGGCTGGTGCCGCGCACCAACCGCGGCATCTTCGCCATCAACGAGATCCCCGACCTCGCCGAGCGCATCCAGGTCGGTCTGCTCAACGTGCTCGAGGAGCGCGACGTGCAGATCCGTGGCTACAAGATCCGCCTGCCGCTCGACGTGCTGCTGGTCGCCAGCGCGAACCCGGAGGACTACACCAACCGCGGTCGCATCATCACGCCGTTGAAGGACCGCTTCGGCAGCCAGATCCGCACGCACTACCCGCTCGACGCCGACACCGAGGTCACCATCATGCGCCAGGAGGCGCGGCCGGCCACGGTGGGCGAGGTGCACGTGCAGGTGCCCGCGTACCTCGAGCGGGTGGTCGCCACCTTCAGCCAGCTGGCACGCAGCAGCAACCAGGTCAACCAGCGCAGCGGTGTCAGCGTGCGCCTCTCGGTCAGCAACCTGGAGGTGCTGGGCGCCAACGCGCTGCGCCGTGGCCTGCGCGCCGGCGAGAAGTCGGTGGTGCCGCGCGTGTGCGATCTGGGCGCGCTGGCCGCCAGCACCAGCGGCAAGGTCGAGATCGAGTCGCTGGAGGAGGGCCGCGAAGGCATCATCCTCGACAACCTGGTGAAGGCCGCCGTGCTCACCGTGTTCAAGGAGCTCGTGCCGCTCGACACCGTGCGCGACGTGGTCGCCGCGTTCGAGGAGGGCGTGGTCGCGCACACCGGCGAAGACGTCGCCTCCATCGACTTGGCCGCGCTGGTGCAGCAGGTGCCCGCACTGCAGGCGTCGGTGCACGCGCTCACCGGTGGCGACGAGTCGCCTCCCGCCGTCGCCGCTGCCGTCGAGTTCGTGCTGGAGGGCCTCCACCTCTCCAAGCGCCTCAACAAGGACGCCTCCGCCGGCAGCTCCAGCGCCACCTACCGCGGCCGCTCCTGACGTTCTTCCGAGGCTTTGCTCCAGCTCGGCCGTCACCGAGGCTGTGTGCGGGCAGATCCTGGACGTGAGCCTCGGGTTGGACGAAAGCCTCGGATCTGCGGCGGGCGCGGGCGGTACCCTGGGGGGTAGCTAATGATCGCGAACAAGGAGACACCATGAGTGCATCGACCACGCCGATCAACATCGGCATCAGCGACAGCGATCGTCAGGACATCGCCGACGGGCTGAGCCGATTGCTCGCCGACACGTACACGCTGTACCTGAAGACGCACAACTACCACTGGAACGTCACCGGGCCGATGTTCAACACGCTCCACCTGATGTTCGAAGCGCAGTACAACGAGCTCGCGCTGGCGGTGGACCTCATCGCCGAACGCATCCGTGCCCTCGGGCACCCCGCGCCGGGCACGTACCGCCAGTTCGCCGAGCTCGCGTCGATCACTGAAGACACCGACCGCCCCAACGCGGAGGAGATGATCGCTCGCCTCGTGGAAGGTCAGGAGACCGTGGCGCGCACGGCTCGCAGCGTGTTCAAGGTGGTCGACGCCGCCGGTGACGAGCCCAGTGCCGACCTCCTGACGCAGCGCATGCAGGTGCACGAGAAGACGGCCTGGATGCTGCGCAGCCTGCTCGAGTGATCCGAGGCTTTCAGCGGGCAAACCCTGGAGGTGAGCCTCGCATTGGAGGAAAGCCTCGGAGGGTTACATCTCCTCGGTGAGGGCGAGGATGCTGAACGTGGCTCCCTGCGGGTCGACGCAGACGGCGAAGCGGCCGGGCGGGATGTCGGTGGGCGGCACCACCACCGTGCCGCCCAGTTCGGCAACCTTCGCGGCCGACGCGTCGCAATCGGCCACCGCGAAGTAGACGCTCCAGCTGTCGGGCATGTCGGGCGGGAAGTCGTCGGTCATCTCCATCAGCCCCGCGACGCTGCGGCCGTGCAGCTGGAACTCCACGTACGGCATCGGCTCCTCGCTGCGCCTCGCCGTCCAGTCGAACACGGCGTCGTAGAACGCGACGTGCTGCACCGGGTGGCGAGTGTTGAGCTCGTTCCAGCACAGCGTGCCGGGTTCGTTGACCAGCCCCGCGCCGACGTGGCTGCGCGGCTGCCAGATGGAGAAGACGGCGCCGCCCGAGTCGGTGGCCACGGCCATCCGACCGACGTCGAGCACGTCCATCGGCTCGACGATGATTGCGCCGCCGTCGGCGACGATGGCCGCGGCGGTCTCGTCGGCGGAGTGCACGCTGATGTAGGTGGTCCACCACGGTGGCATCTCGGTGCTCTGCTGCGGACCGAGCCCGGCGACGGGCTGACCGCGCAGCATGCACATGCGGTAGCCGCCCGTTTCGGGTGGCCCCTCCATGATCTCCCAGCCGAACAGGCCGCTGTAGAACTCGCTCGCAGCGGCAGGGTCAGGTGTGCCGAGGTCGACCCAACTGGGCGTCCCTGGCGGGTACGACGTGCGTTCGCTCATGCCCGAATTGTCCTCCCACCGCAGCCGGAGGACAAGGGTCGTTCAGCGTTGACGTCGTTCAGCCGTCGACGTCGTTCAGCCGTCGACGTCGTTCAGCCGTCGACGAACGCCTGGCCGCTGTCCTTCAACACCCGCGTCGCGGTGGCGATGCCCGGGCGATCGGGGTGCTCCGGATCGTCGGTGAACGGCGTGACGGTGACCGACAGCACCTCCACCTCCGAGGCTGCCTCCCGAACGTCGCGCCACGTGCCGGTGACGGCCCGTGCGCGCAGCGCGTCGGTGTCGCCCAGCGGCCGGTAGGTGAGGGCGAGTGGCCGCTCCGGGCCTTGCTCGGCGGCGCGGTGCAGCGCAGCTTCCACGCCGTCGCGTGCCGCCAACCCGACGATCGAGCACGCGCCCGCGAGGTCGGGCAACTGCCGGTCCGCGCGGCCGGGGATGCGGACGATGCCGTCGCGGAGGCCGTCGAGCCACAGGCCCCAGCGCAACTGGTCGCGGCGATGCGCCTCGCGTGCGGCGTCTGGGCTCGGGTCGGTCGGGCGTTCGACGGCGACGTCGAGCGACGTGGCGACGGGTGGGCCGATGCGCAGGACCCGCCACGCATCGCGCCACGCGACCACCAGCGTGTGCATCAACTCGCCGTGGCGGCGCGGGTCGTCGGGCACCAGGCGCATGCTCATCGCGTACGGCGCCTCGAACGGCACCCATCCGGCGGCAACGTCGCCGAGGCGCTCCGCCACCAGTTCCACCCAGCGCGGCCACCAGTGGCCGGCGGTTCGGTCGTCGGTGAAACCGCCGTCGTTGTCGAACCACTTCGGCACCTCCGGCTGCAGCAGCCGGAACCAGGTGGCGATGCCCATGCCGTGGGCCTCGACCGCCGCGGAGTGGAGCTGCTCGAACACGTCGCCGTCGAAGCCGCCGGGCTTCGGCTGAGCGAGTGCCCACGGCACGTCGAGACGCACCTGCTGCAGTCCGAGCTCGGCCGCGAACGCGAGGTCGTCGGCGAGCCGGCTGCCGGCGGATGCGAGCACCACGCCGCGAGCGATCGTGGCGACCGGAGCGGAGTCGCCGGGGGTCAGGACAGGAATGGGCTGCGAGTCCACAGCTCGGCGGTGTCGGTGCTGGCCGACACCCTCGGCACGCCACTGAGCTCGACCACGTTGATCGGGCCGGGGAAGCCGCGCAGTTCGAGGTCGCCGTGCGGCACGGCGGTGACGCCTTCCGGCAGGCGCTCGATCTGCATCGTGGGCAGCAGCACTTCGAACGGGCCGGCCGCGTCGCACAGGCGGGCGGCCATGTTGACCGCCGAGCCGATGTAGTCGTCGCCTTCGAAGAGCAGTGCGTGGCCGGTGGCCATGCCGACTCGCAGCGACAGCGGTGCGCACACCTCGGCCGAGCGGTGCTCGAGCTCGAGCGCGAACGCGATGCAGGCCGTCTGGTCGACAGCGACGATCATGCAACCATCGCCGAGCCACTTGGCGATGCGCACGCCGCGCTCACTGGCGATGTCGCGCGTGATGGCTCGGAACGCGCTCAGCAGGCGGCCTGCGGCATCGTCGCCGAAGGCTGCCGTGTAGTTCGTGAACCCGGAGAGATCGACGAATGCGAACGTGCGAGGGACCCGCATCTCGTCAACTATAGCCCGCGGTGCGGACTTCGTGAAGCTTTTCACAAAGTGACGGTTCGGTTTCCGAACGGCGCGGCGCCAGAGGGCGACGGGCGAGGCGGGGTGGCAGTAGCGTGCCGACATGGCCAGTCGGTTCACGTACTCGCGATGGGATGGTACGCAGAAGGGCTTCGACCTCGATGCCGACGGGCTGTTCGAGGAGCTCACCGACGACCTGCTCTACCACGGCGACGTGAACGCGGCGCTGCGGCGGATGATGCAGGAAGGCATGCGCGACCGCAACGGCGAGCGCGTGCAGGGCCTCCGCGAGCTGATGGAGAAGCTGCGCCAGCAGCGCCAGGAGAAGCTCGACCAGTTCGACCTCGGCGGCGTCTACGACGAGATCGCGAGCGAGCTGAACGACATCGTCGACGAAGAGCGCCACTCCATCGAGCAGGCCACCGACGCTGCAGAGCGCAGCGGCGACGAACGGCGTGCGAACACCGCTCGCGATGCAGCGACCGAGCGCAACTTCCGGCTCGACATGCTGCCCAACGACCTCGCCGGCAAGGTGCGCGAGCTCAGCGCGTACGACTTCGAGAGCAAGGAAGCCCAGCAGCGCTTCGAGCAGCTGATGGACAAGCTGAAGCAGCAGCTGATGCAGCAGATGGTCGACCAGATGTCGGGCGCGATGCAGAACATGACCCCGCAGGACATGCAGCGGATGAAGGACATGATGGCGTCGCTCAACGAGCTGATCGAGCAGCGCCAGGCGGGCGCGAACCCCGACGACGAGCAGCAGGCGTTCGAGCAGTTCATGGAGCAGTTCGGCGACTTCTTCCCGGAGAACCCGCAGAACCTCGACGAGCTGCTGCAGCAGATGGCGCAGCGCATGGCGGCGATGCAGGCGATGATGAACTCGATGACGCCCGAGCAGCGCGCGCAGCTGCAGCAGCTGAGCGACCAGCTGATGGACGACATGGACCTTCGTTGGCAGATGGATCAGTTGGGTCGCAACCTGCAGGGCATGTTCCCGCAGCAGGGGTGGGGGCAGAGCTACGAGTTCCAGGGCGACGAAGGCATGGGCATGGGCCAGGCGATGCAGACCATGCAGGAGCTCGGCGACCTCGACCAGCTGGAGAACCTGCTGCGCAACGCCACCAACCCCGGGGCGCTCGCCGAGGCCGACATGAACCGTGTGCGCGAGCTGATGGGCGACGACGCCGCGAACTCACTGGAGAAGCTGGCCCAGCTCACCAAGATGCTCGAGGAGTCGGGCATGATCCAGCAGAAGGAAGGCAAGCTCGAGCTGACGCCGAAGGGCTTGCGCAAGATCGGCAACAACGCGTTGCGGGATCTGTTCAGCAAGCTGGCCAAGGACAAGATGGGCCAGCACCAGATGGACGCGCTGGGCCAGGGCCACGAGCGCACCTACGAGACCAAGCAGTACGAGTTCGGCGACCCGTTCAACCTCGACCTGCAGCGCACCATCCGCAACGCCATCCGCCGCAACGGCGCCGAGACCCCTGTGCGCCTCACGCCCGACGACTTCGAGATCGAGCGCACCGAACACGTCACCCGCTCGTCCACCGTGCTCATGCTCGACCTGTCGATGAGCATGCCGATGCGCGACAACTTCCTGCCCGCCAAGAAGGTGGCGATGGCGCTGCACTCGCTCATCACCTCGCAGTTCCCTCGCGACTACATGGGCCTGGTGGGCTTCAGCGAGACCGCGTACGCGCTCACGCCGGCGCAGCTGCCGGAGGTGAGCTGGGACTTCGCATACGGCACCAACATGCACCACGGCTTCACGCTCGCCCGCCAGATGCTCGCCCGCCAGACCGGCACGAAGCAGATCATCATGATCACCGACGGCGAGCCCACCGCGCACATCACGCCGCGCGGCGACGTGTTCTTCAACTACCCGCCGGTGCAGGAGACGGTGGAGGCCACGCTGCGGGAAGTGGTGCGATGCACGCGCGACGGCATCCGCATCAACACGTTCATGCTCGACGCCGACTACGGCCTGCGCTCGTTCATCGAGAAGCTGTCGTCCATCAACCGCGGTCGCGCGTTCTTCACCAATCACGACAACCTCGGCGACTACGTGCTGGTCGACTTCATCGAGCACAAGAAGCAGCAGGCTCGCGGCCGCGGCAACCGACGCGCCGGATAGCGGAGAACCGATCGTCGTGGTCGGGGCTCAGTAGAGACATGAGCAGCGCGATGCACGATCCTCTCCTCACGCAGGGTCGCGCGGTGCCCACCACGGAAGTGGTGGTGCACGAGGACATCGAGCAGGCGTACCGCCGGCTGTACCCGTCACTCGTCCGCCTGGCGTACCTACTGGTCGACACGCCCGAGCACGCCGAAGAGGCGGTGCAGGACTCGTTCGCGCGTGCGTTCAGCAAGTGGAGCCGCATCGACACGCCCGATGCCTACATGCGCACCTGTGTCGTCAACGCATGTCGCAAGGTGCAACGCCGGCGGCAACTCGTGCGGCGCACACCACACCCGTTGCCCGACCAGGCCGTGCTCGACACGGATCACATCGCCGACGTCGTGCGCGCGCTGCGCTCACCGATGCGGGAAGCGGTGGTGCTGCGCTACTACCTGCAGCTCACCGACCCGGAGATCGCCGACACGCTCGGCATGGCCGTCGGCACCGTCAAGTCCACGTTGCACCGGGCTCGCGCCCACCTCGAGAAGGAGCTGTCATGACCGACGAACTCGACAACGAGCTGAGCCGCTCGCTGCACCAGCGGGCCGCGGCCGCACCGACCGACGGCCGCCACTTCGGCGACGTGCGCCGGCGCGTTCGTCGCCGCCGGCAACGACACGTGGCGATGGGCGTGCTGCCCGCGGTGGCCGGCGTGGCATACCTCGGCAGCCGTCCGGTGGCGGAACCCACGCAAACCGCGAGCTCGCCCGACACCACGTGGATGGGCGACCCGACGTCGACCATGCTGGCAGTGACCACCACCACATGGCCGGGCAACGTGCTGCCCTTCCGCTGCCTCGACACGAGCGCCTACGACGCCGGCGACGGCTGGACCTACTACACGGTCTGCGAGCCGATGCCGGAGATGACGGTGCCATACGACCCGTCCGTGCAGACGACCGTCGGCTACTACGAGCCGACCACGACGACGATGTGGCTCGGAGGAACCACCACCAGTGAGCCGGCACCGTCGCTGCCGATCAACGTGCCCACCACCGCCGTGGGCACCACCTCGACCAGTACGACGGTGCCCTGAACCGGACGCGATCGGGTTCGCGCGAAAAGCCTCGTCAGGGGACTTTCGAAATGCCCCCTTGCGCGAAGGCGATGTGATAGGGGAGAATGACGCCCATGTAATTACAGGGGTGTCGCACATGACACATCTTGCGGCCTGTAGCGCAGGGAGGGCCAATCCACATGCACATCGAAGTCACCACAGAACCCCAGGCCAACTGGCAGGACGAAGCCAACTGTCTGGGCGTCGATCCAGATCTGTTCTTCCCCGAACGCGGCGCGTCCACTCGCGAAGCGAAAGAGGTGTGCCGTGGCTGCACGGTTCGCCTCGACTGCCTCGAGTACGCGCTCGACAACGGCGAGAAGTTCGGCATCTGGGGTGGCCTGTCC
>CAZWCU010000039.1:0-23155 GCA_964632715.1 uncultured Bifidobacterium sp.
TAAAGCGGTACGCGAGCTGGGTTCAGAACGTCGTGAGACAGTTCGGTCCCTATCCTCCGCAGCCGAAGGTGTATTGAGGAAGGCTGTCCCTAGTACGAGAGGACCGGGACGGACGGAGCTCTGGTGTGTCTGTTGTCCTGCCAAGGGCATGGCAGATTAGCCACCTCCGGAAGGGATAACTGCTGAAAGCATCTAAGTAGGAAACCCGTTCCAAGATGAGTACACCCATGCGGTTAACGCAGTAAGGCCCGTGACAAGACCATCACGTTGATAGGCCGGAGGTGTAAGCACGGTAACGTGTGTAGCCGACCGGTACTAATCGGCCGAGGGCTTGGATTTACAATCGCTCGTGCTTGCTCTGGAGTCCTCGGAGGGCTGCCCCATTGGGGGCGCCATCCTTGACAACAAAAGATTTCGGTGGCTATAGCGGCAGGGTCACACCCGTTCCCATCCCGAACACGGAAGTTAAGACTGCCTGCGCCGATGGTACTTGGGGGTAGACCCCCTGGGAGAGTAGGTCGCCGCCGGATTTCTTGCTCGATGCCCCTTCGGGGGCATCGGGTGTTTTTGAGTGAACGACGCCCCTTCGGGGGCGTCGTTCGCGTTTTCGGTCACGTCGTGTTCCCGCACCCTCGGTCCTAGGATTGAATCCCTATGCCGAACGACCGTCCACGCCCTTCCGCTTCCTCCGGCCGGCCCGCAGCTCGGCCTGGTGCTCGCCCGAGTGGCGCCGGCGGGCGCAGTGCGCCTCGTTCGAGTACGCCCCGTTCCGGTGGCGCGCAGCGGTCGAGTGGTGCGCCGCGACCCGGTGGCCAGCGGTCGAGTGGTCACGGAACCGGTGGTCAAGGGCCTCGTGGCGCCGATGGCCGCTACACGCCCCGAGACGGTTCGTCATCGGGCGATCGTGAGTCACGTCCCGCAGGGGGCGGCTACAACCGGCAGGGTTCGGCTCGCCGCGCGCCGGAGGGTGGCGCTCGTCCGTCCCGTCCCCGCACCGACCGCGACACCGACCGCCCGCGTGGTCCGCGCCCTGGTGCGCCGGCCGGCCGCCGGCGGGATCCGCGTCAGGACTCCGGCGTCGAGCGCCCCGAACGTCAGCCCTACGCCGGCGACCGTCCGGAGCGCACCGATCGCGCCGAGCGCCAACCGTACGCCGGCGACCGTCCGCGTCCGAGTGGCCCGCGTCCCGCCGGCGCGCGTTCATCTGGCGACCGTCCCGATCGTGGTGGCCGTCCGTCCGGTGGCGCTCGTCCCTCTGGCGGCGCTCGTCCGTCGGACCGCGACGGTCGTTCCGACGGTCGCTCAGATGGTCGTTCAGATCGCGGTGGCAGGCCCAGCAGTGGTCGTCCAGATCGTGGTGGTCGCCCGTCGGGTGGGCGCCCGGATCGCGGATCGGACCGTGTGCCGCCGCGGCGCGTCGGCAAGCCGATGACCGCGGCCGATCAGAAGTCGATCGAAGTGAAGAACCGCCGCGTCGGGCCGAAGCCCGAGCGCGTCGCGGTGCAGCCTCCGGCGTGGGAGCGCGAGCAGTGGATCGACGAGGGCTCGCTGCGCGAGGAGGCGCAACGGGCGGCCGTGCGCGCCGCCACCGACGAGGCCCCCAAGCGTCGTGCCCCTCGCACCGAGCTGGCCCCGGAGGTGAGCGAGGAGCTCGCCAAGGTGGCTGCGGCCTCTCGCCAGGCCCGCTACCAGGAGCGTCTCGCGTCGGCTGCGGAGGCGCTCGACCGAGGTCGCTTCGCCGATGCCCGCCGGATGGTGCAGCCGGTCCTGCGCGATCTGCCCGAGATGGCGTTCGGGCACGAGATCGCCGGCCTGGCGCTCTACCGGCTGGGCCAGTGGCGCAAGGCGTCCGGTCACCTCGAGACTGCTCGCCTGCTCGACGGCACGGTGAACCACCACGCGGTGCTCGCCGACTGCTACCGCGCGATGCGTCGCTACCACGAGGTCGATCTGCTGTGGCGTGAGCTGCGCGAGGCCTCGCCGGCACCGGCGCTGCTGGCGGAAGGTCGCATCGTTGCGGCGGGCGCGCTCGCCGATCAGGGCGACCTTCCCGGCGCGCTGCAGGTGATGGCGAAGGCGCTGGAGGTGCCCAAGAAGCCGCGGGACTATCACCTGCGGCAGTGGTACGTGCTCGCCGACCTGCTCGACCGTTCGGGCGACGTGATCAAGGCGCGGCGCTACTTCGGCCTCGTCTTCCAGGCGGACCGTGAGTTCGCCGATGTCGCCGAGCGGCTGCGCACGCTCGGTCGCTGACTCGGCGCGGGCACCGGCCCCGCAACTCTGTGACACCCTCTGCCTATGGTGATCGACACGGCTTCCCCCGAGTCTCCGGTCATCATCTGCTGTCGCCCGCGGGCGTCGGCGCGAAGGGAAGTCGTCATGAACATCGTTGTCCTGCGCGGGGTGCTCAGCAGCGACCCGGTCAGCCGCACGCTGGCATCAGGGTCCGTGCTGGTGTCACTCGAACTCACCACCGAGGTCGACGGAGCCTGCGTGTCGGTGCCGGTCGCCTGGTTCGACCCGCCGGCGCCGGCGCCGTGGGCGGCGGGAGACTCGCTGGTGGTCACCGGTACGGTGCGACGCCGCTTCTTCCGTACCGGCGGGCTCACGCAGAGCCGCCCCGAGGTGGTGGCGGCCGACGTGGTGCCGATCGGCCGGCGACGGCAGGTGCGCGCCGCGCTGGCGCGAGCAGGCGCCGCGATCGCCGACGAATGAGCACCGCCGGCACGCGACGGCGCGGGCCGGTCAGCCCAACGCCGGTCAGCCCAGCGTGTTCACGTTGCCGAGCTCGGCGAACGCCTGCTCGAGGCGAGCCACGAAGCTCACCTCGGCAGCTCGCAGCCATACGCGCGGGTCGTAGTACTTCTTGTTGGGTGCGTCGGCACCCTTCGGGTTGCCGAGCTGTGCCTGCAAGTAGTCGTGGTTGTCCGCTTCATAGCCGCGGATGCCATCCCACAGCGCCCACTGCAGGTCGGTGTCGATGTTCATCTTCACCACGCCGTACGAGATCGCCTCCGCGATCTCCGCCGCGGTACTGCCGGACCCGCCGTGGAACACGAAGTTCACCGGGTTGGCGCCCGTGCCGTGCTTCTGCTGGATGTACGCCTGCGACGCCTGCAGGATGGTGGGCTTGAGCTGCACGTTGCCGGGCTTGTACACACCGTGCACGTTGCCGAACGCGGCAGCGATGGTGAAGCGCGGGCTCACCGCGGAGAGCCGCTCGTAGGCGTAGCTCACCTCTTCGGGCTTGCTGTACAGGTCGCTCTGGTCGGCGTCGCTGTTGTCGACACCGTCTTCTTCGCCACCGGTGATGCCGAGCTCGATCTCCAAGGTCATGCCCATCTTCGACATCCGCTCGAGGTAGCGAACGCAGATGTCGAGGTTCTCCTCGATCGGCTCCTCCGACAGGTCGAGCATGTGCGAGCTGTACAGCGGCGACCCGGTGCGGGCGAAGTGCGCCTCGCCGGCGTCGAGCAGCCCGTCGATCCAGCCGAGCTTGTCCTTCGCGCAGTGGTCGGTGTGCAGCACCACGCGAGCGCCGTAGGCGGCCGCGAGCGCGTGCACGTGGTGGGCGCCGGCGATGGAACCAGCCACCGCTGCTGCGTCGCCCTTCAGCGGCAGGCCCTTGCCGCCGATGAACGCGCCGCCACCGTGGGAGAACTGGATGATGACCGGGCTGTTCACCTTCGCCGCGGTCTCGAGCACGGCGTTGATGGTGTTGCTGCCGGTGCAGTTGGCGGCAGGCAGCGCGAAGCCACCCGCCTTCGCCAGTGAGAACAGCTCGGATACTGCGTCGCCGGTGAGGACGCCGGCGGGAAAGTCGGATGAAGCGGTCACGACTCCAGTGTATGCGGCATCAGCCGAGCGGCCGAAGTACGAGCCCGGTTCGCAGCTTCGGCGTGAAGAACGTCGACTTCGGTGGCATCAGCACTCGCTCGTTCGCCGTGCGCCGGATCTCCTCGATGCTGGTCGGGCGGATGAGCACCGCGGCACCGGCGTCGCCAGCGGCGAGGCGGTCGACCACGTGCTGCACGCCGTGCTGGTAGCTGACGTCGATGTCGCGAGTGCGCAGCGCGTGCTCGAGGTATGCGCCGTCGAGCGCGCGTACGTCGTCGAAGACGCCGGGCTTGGGAGTCAGCCACGCTCCGGTGCCATCGGGCCGCACGAGGCAGAGCGCGTTGCGGTCCACCACCTCGAGCGCGAACGCGGGTGTCACCGGGCCGGCCTCGGTGAGGTCGAACGACTCGGCGAGCACCGCGGCGAGCTCGGCCGCGTCGACGCCGTGGTAGAGGCGGTGGATGGCGTCGATGCTGAGCTGGTCCTCCACCAGTTCGGCCACGTAGGTGAGCGTCAACTCGGCGCCGGTGCCGGTGCCGCGGGTGGTGCGCACCTCATCGCGGAAGGTGCGGCTGATCGCGTAGCGGTGATGGCCGTCGGCGATGAGCACCGGGTTGCTCGCGACGGCGCCGGCGATGGCGGCCACGCGCGCAGGCTCGGTGACTCGTTCGACGGTGTGCACCACGCCCTGCTCGTCGACGCAGCTGCCCACCGGCTCGCCCGGGTCGCGCAGCAGCTCGGTGAGGCCGGTGGTGAGGGAGAGCCCCCAGACGGGTGAGAGGTTGGTGTTGGTGGTCCGCGTGAGGTCGAGGCGATCGGTCTTCGCCTTCGGAGTGGTCCGCTCGTGCGGCAGCACGCCATCCGCGCCCTCATCGACCACCTCCAGTGCGCCGAGCACGCCGACGGTCTCTCGCGCGTTGCCGGCTTCGTCGGCGAAGCGCATGCGGTACAGCGTGAAGGTCGGTTGCGAGTCGAGCACCAGGGTGCCCTCTGCGATCCATTCGGCAAGGCGCTCGGCCGCGGCGTCGTAGCGCGTTGGCCCGTCGGCGTCGCGCGGCACATCGATGGCGACGATGTTGCGCGGGTGGCGGGCGAGCAACGCATCGACGTCGGCCTCGCTCAGCACGTCGTAGGGCGGGGCCGCCACGGCGTCGAGCGGGAGCGAGGAGTCGTAACGGAGGGCGGCGAACGGTTCGAAGCGGGGCACCTGCACAGGTTGGCACCTCCCGTGCCAACATGGCCAGACCATGGATGCCATCGACCGACCACGAGTAGTGCTCTGCGACCTCGACGGGGTGGTGTGGCTCTCGCACCAGCCGATCGCGGGGTCGGTGGACGGCATCGCCCGGTTGCGCGCTGCGGGGCACCGCGTGCTGTTCGTCACCAACAACTCGGCCTCGCGCGTGGAGGACCAGGAGGCGGCGCTGCAGCACATCGGCATCCCCGCGGAGGGCGATGTGCTCACGTCGGCCACCGCAGCCGCACTGCTCCTGCAACCGGGGGAGCGCGCGCTGGTGTGCGGCGGTGAAGGAGTCGTGCAGGCCCTCGAGCGGCGCGGGGTGGAGCCCTGCTTCGACGGCGACGCCGACGCCGTGGTGGTGGGCTTCCACCGCACGTTCGACTTCGACGGTCTCGCCCGTGCGGCCCGTGCGGTGCGACGTGGCGCTCGCCTGATCGGCACCAACGACGACGCCACCTACCCGACCCCCGACGGCCCGATCCCCGGCGGCGGGTCGATCCTCGCGGCGGTGGAGACCGCATGCGGGTTGAAGGCCACGATCGCCGGCAAGCCCTACGAACCGATGGCGATGTTGGTGCGCGCAGTGGTGGGCGACGAGGCAGCGATCGCTGCCGCGATGGTGGGGGATCGGCCGAGCACCGACGGCCTGTTCGCGCGCACGCTCGGCTGTGCCTACCTGCACGTGTGGAGCGGCGTCACGCCGCCCGGCGCGGTCGTCGACCCCGAACCCGACGCGTCGTTCGACGATCTCGCCGCGGCGGTCGACAGTCTGTTGCGCGCGGCTCGGTGAGCCCCCACGAGATCGAGGAGTAGACTGTTGGCATGTCTGGAAACCCACTTCTCAAGCGCTTGCTCGACGCCGGAATGCACTTCACCGAGATGTCGCAGGAGCAGGCTGAAAAGATCGTCAAGGAGCTCGTGAAGAGCGGCCAGGCGCGACGCAAGGACAGCGAGCACATGGTGCAGCAGCTGGTCGATCGTGGCCGCGCCGCCACCGAGCAGATGGCCTCCACCGTGCAGAGCGAGCTCTCCAAGCAGCTCGGCAGGTTCGCCGGCCGTCTCGACGACCTCGAGGACCGCGTGGAGGATCTCGCCAAGAAGGCCGGCATCGCTGCCAAGAAGTCGGCACCCGCCAAGAAGGCCGCGCCGGCCACCACGGCCGCACCCGCCAAGAAGGCGCCGGCCAAGAAGGCGCCGGCCAAGAAGGGGCCGGCCAAGAAGGCGCCGGCGAAGAAGGCGGCGCCGGCGAAGAAGGCCGCCGCGAAGAAGGCGCCGGCCAAGAAGGCTGCTCCCGGTTCGTTCGCAGCGCCGGTGAAGGGCACCGCCGTCAAGAAGGCTGCTCCCGCCAAGAAGGCTGCCGTCAAGAAGGCCTGATCGTGGCGAGACGTCAACGTCTCGACGCGGAACTGGTGCGGCGTCAACTGGTCGAGAGCCGCACCGACGCGGCCCGGGCCATCGATGCGGGGCGGGTGCTCGTCAACGGCGCCATTGCCGACAAGGCCTCGCGCCAGGTGCACCCCGGCGATGCCATCGTGATCGCCGGACCCGCTGCACGGTTCGTGAGCCGCGGCGGCGAGAAGCTCGATGCCGCGCTCGACGCGTTCGGTGTCGATGTCACCGGCTGGCGCGTGCTCGACGCGGGCGCCAGCACCGGCGGGTTCAGCGACTGCCTGCTGCAACGCGGCGCGTCACACGTGGTCGCGCTCGACGTCGGTCACGGCCAGCTGCACCCCAAGATCCGCGACGACCACCGGGTGACGGTGCTCGAGCGGTTCCACATCCGGGATGCGACGCCCGCCGCCATCGGCGGACCGGTGCAGCTGGTGACCGCCGATCTGTCGTTCATCTCCATCACCCGCGTGCTCGACGCGCTCATCGCCGCATGCGAGCCGGGTGGCCATCTGGTGCTGCTGGTCAAGCCGCAGTTCGAGGCCGGCAAGGTGGAGGTGTCGCGCGGGCACGGCATCATCACCGACCCGCTCATCCACGAACGAGTGCGCACGGAAGTGCACGCTGCGCTGGAGTCGCGCGGCTGCACGGTGGCCGGCTGGATCGACTCGCCGATCACCGGCGGCGACGGGAATCGCGAATTCCTTGTGCACGCCACCACCGAGCGGTCAGGATTCCCCGCGTGAGCTCTGTGCTGCTGGTCGCCCATCATGATCGTCTCGAGGCGGCCGCATTGGCGCGCTCGGCGGCCGAGTGGCTGCGGGCGCATGGCCACGAGCCGTGGATGCTCGCCGACGACGCGGAACCGCTGGGCGTCACCGAGCTGGTGGCCGAGCGCCTGCCGAGTACGGCAGACCTGGCCGTGAGCCTCGGTGGCGACGGGACGATGCTGCGGACGGTGAAACTGGTGTGCCGTGCCGCGGTGCCGATCATCGGTGTCAACGTCGGTCTGCTCGGCTACCTCACCGAGGTCGAACCGGAAGGGCTCACCCATGCGATGGAGCGGTTCTTCGAAGGGAGCGACAGCGGCGAGTGGCACCTCGACGAGCGGATGCTGCTGACGGTGTCGCTGCACCGCGCCGCCGGCGGCGACGCGCAGCACTGGACTGCGCTCAACGAGGGCGTGGTGGAGAAGCAGGAGTCCGGGCACACGGTGCGGCTGTTGGTGCGAGTCGACGGTGCACCGTTCACCTCGTACGCGGCCGACGGGCTGATCCTGGCCACCCCCACCGGTTCCACGGCGTACTCGATGTCGGCGCGCGGGCCGGTGCTGTCGCCGCGGCTGCGTGCCGTCCTCCTCACTCCCGTGTCGCCGCACATGCTCTTCGACCGGTCGCTCGTGCTCGACCCCACCGAACTGGTGGAGGTGGAGGTGCTCGGCCACCGCGCGGCGACGTTGTCGATCGACGGTCAGCCGGCGGCGTCGCTCGCCGAGGGCGACCGGGTCCTGGTCGCTCCTTCGGAGCAGGTGGCCCGCTTCGTGCGTTTCGGCGAGCGGCGGTTCCACCAGATCCTGAAGGCCAAGTTCGGGTTGACGGACCGCTAGATGCTGCACGAACTCCACATCGAATCACTGGGGGTGATCGATCGGCTCGACCTCGTGCTCGGTGCCGGGCTCACCGCGCTCACCGGAGAGACGGGCGCGGGCAAGACCATGCTGGTGGAAGCGATCAGCCTGCTGGTGGGCGGGCGCGCCGACGCGACGATGGTGCGGCCGGGCGCCGCCGAAGCCCGCGTGGAGGGTCGCTTCGTGGTCGGCGACGACGAGTACGTGGTGGCGCGCGTGGTGCCCGCCGACGGGCGTTCGCGCGCCTACGTGAACGGTCGCCTGGCCACGGTCGGCAACCTTGCCGACCTCGGTACCCGCTGTGTCGACCTGCACGGTCAGCACTCGCACCAGAGCCTGCTCTCGGCACCCGAGCAGCGCGACGCGCTCGATCGCTTCTGTCACACGGATCTGGCACCTCTGCGTGCTGCGCGAGCGCGACTGACCGAGATCGATGCGTCGTTGGCTGCCCTGGGAGGCGACAGCAAGTCGCGAGCTCGTGAGGTCGACCTGCTGCGCTTCCAGGTCAACGAACTGCGCGCCGCCGCGATCGCGTCGCCCGACGAGGATCTGCAACTGGAGTCGGAGCACGACGTGCTGGCCGGCGCGGTGGAGTACCGCGAAGCGGGCGAGGCGGCCATTGCCGCGCTCACCGACGATGGTGGTGCCGGTGACGCCGTGGGCCACGCGCTGCGAGCGATCGCCGGGCGCTCACCGTTCGCCGAGCTGGAGATCCGCTTGCGCGGGCTGAGCGCGGAGATTGCCGACGTGACTGCCGAACTGCGCGCGAGCGCGGATCGCATCGAAGAGGACCCGGAGCGTCTGGCGGGGGTGCGTGAGCGCATGCAGTTGCTGCGCGATCTGCGCCGCAAGTACGGCGACAGCCTCGCCGAGGTGTTGGCGTTCCACGACGAGGTGGAGCAGCGGCTGGCGGAGCTCGACGGGTACGAGCGGCGGGTGGCCGACCTCGAGCAGCAACGTGTCGTTGCGCAAGCCGCGGAGCGCACTGCGGCGCGGGAGGTGGGTGTGGCTCGCCGTGCCGGTGCGGGTTCGCTGGGCCAGCAGGTGCAGGCGGCGTTGCGCGAGTTGGCGATGCCGCACGCGGAAGTGGTGGTGACGGTGGGCGACGACGATCCTGGCGACGACGTGGCCTTCCTCCTCGCGGCGAACCCCGGTTCGCCGCTGCTGCCCCTCGCCCGCGTGGCCAGTGGCGGGGAGCTGGCGCGGGCGATGCTCGCGCTGCGGCTGGTGCTCACCGAGGCGCCCGACACGCTGGTGTTCGACGAGGTCGATGCCGGCATCGGCGGTGCGGCAGCGGTGGCGGTGGGCCGCAACCTGGCGACGCTCGGCGAACGTCACCAGGTGCTGGTGGTGACGCACCTGGCGCAGGTGGCGGCGCTCGCCGACCATCATGTGGTGGTGAGCAAGCACGTGCGCGGCGGCACCACGCACACCACGGTGGCGTCGGTCACCGGGACCGATCGCGTCGACGAGGTGGCGCGCATGCTGTCGGGCGACGAGGCAGCCGATTCAGCGCGCCGTCACGCCGCCGATCTGCTGGGCAGTCGAGCGGAACCACCCGGCAGATGAGCCGACCTCGATGACCGCCACGGAACTCCAGGAGGGGGTGGGTTCCGGGATCAGGCGAGACACGTTGCTCGTCACCGTCTGCATGCTGCTGTCGCGCGTGTCGGGCTTCGGTCGGGTGATGGCCACCGCCGCCGTGCTCGGCAGTGGCGCACTCGGCGACGTGTACCAGACCGCCAACATGATCCCGAACCTGCTGTTCGAGCTCGTCGCGGGTGGGGTGCTGCAGGCGGTGCTGCTGCCATCGTTCGTGGCGGCACGCGCCGCCGGCGGGAACGACGCGTTGAGCGACGCGACGCGAGCCACCGGCGGCGTCATCGCGCTCGGTCTGGCGGGCGTCGCGGTGGTCGGGATGGTGCTCTCACCGTTGATCGCGCACGTGCTCCTGCTGTCGGAGGGTTCCGCGTCGCTCGCCGACGCGAAGATCGATCTGATGGTGCCGATGGTGCTGGTGTTCGTGCCGCAGCTCGTCTGCTACGGGGTCGCCACCGTCACCAGTGCAGCCCTGCACGCGCGTGGCCGGTACGTGGCAGCGGCACTGGCCCCCGCCGTCAACAACGTCATCGTCATCGCAGCGTGCATCGCGTACCGAGCTGCGCGGGGCGACCAGGAGGCCAGCCTCCACCTCACCCCCGGCCAGTTCCTGCTGCTCGCCGGTGGCACCACGCTGGGAGTGCTCGCGTTCAGCCTCACTCCCGCGCTCGCACTGCGCGCCGCAGGGGTGCGCTGGTGGCCGCAATGGCGGCCGCACCACCCGGCCGTGCACGCGCTGCGGCGCTCGTTCGGCTGGGCGACGCTGTCGATCGTGGGCACGCTGGTGCCCACCGCCGCGGCGCTGCTGCTCGGCAACGGTGCCGCCGGCGGTGTCGCCGTGTTCGTCTACGCGTTCGCCTTCTTCGTGCTGCCGCACGCCCTGATCGCGGTCACCGTGGCGACCACGCTGGCGCCGCGAGTGGCAGCGCACTGGCAGGCCGGGCGTGTGCGCGACGTCCGCCGTTCGATCGACGGGGCGATGCGAGTCGTCGTACCGCTCCTCGCACTCGCCGGCGCAGGCATGATCGCGCTGGCATGGCCGCTCACCCGGCTGCTCGCGGGCGTGGGCCAGACCGCCAGTCAGGGCTTGGACCCCATCGCGCATGCGCTGATGGCGTTCGGACCGGGACTGATCGGGTACGGCGTCGCGTTCGTGATGATCCGTGTGCTGTTCGCCCTCGGCGACGTGCGCCGTGCGTCGATCCTGATGGTGGCGAGCGCCGCGGCCGGCGTGCTGGTGATGGCAGTGGCCTCGGTGGTGATGGATCCGTCGCAGCGAGCCGCCGCGCTGGCCATCGGCTACGGGGCGTCGCAGACGGTGGCGGCCGTGCTGCTCGCACGGCGGACGCACCGGCTCACCGGTGCGATGCGTGGCCGTGGTGCATGGCGTCTCGCGCTGGAGACGGCGCTCGCGACCGCGGCGGCGGCCACGGCGATGCTGTGGGTGGTGGATCGCTTCGGGTCGTCGCGCCGGCAGGCACTGCCGGCGTTCCTGCTGGGCGGGATGGCGGGGGTGGCGGCGTTCGCGGTGGTGATGGCGCTACTGCGCCGCGACGAGTTGCGCAGCCGCCGCGCGCTTCGCTGAGCGCCGGCGCTCGATGGACTTCGAGATGCCCAGACCACCGAGCAGGATGATGGCACCGCCGACCGCGTCGAGGAAGAAGTGGTTGGCGGTGACCACGATCGCGAACAGGGTGAGCGAGGGATAGAGCACCGCGAGGACCCGACCCTTTCGGCCACCGACGTAGCGCCAGATGACGATGGCGCACCACAGCGACCACCCGAAGTGCAGACTGGGCATGGCCGCGTACGCGTTGGCGATGGCCTTGGCAGCACTGGACTGGTAGTCCCACAGCCCGCCGACCTCGGCGAGCGTGTCGACGAAGCAGGTGGGCTTCACCAGACCGCCCTCGGGGCCCATCACGGGGATGTCGCCGTCGCACTGCGCATAGAGGCGCGGGGGAGCAAGCGGAAACGCCCAGTACCCGATGAGCGCGAGCGCCGTGGTGGCGCCGAGCAGGTTGCGCATCAGCCGGTAGCCGTAGTGGCGTCGGACGTACATCCACACGAGCAGCCCGGCGGTGATGATGAAGTGCAAGGTGCCGTAGTAGACGTTCATCACCTTGATGAACCAGGTGGCGCCGAGGAACACCTGCTGGATGGAGTGCTCGTGGTAGATGAACATGGCCTTCTCCACGCTGACCAGCCAGTTCGCGTTGCCCTGCGCACGGTTCTTCACGCCGCCCACGTCGGCGAGGCTGCGGATGGTCTGGTACACGTAGTAGAAGCCGAGGACGACACCGACCTCGCGGATCCAGGCGTGCCGGGGTGCCTTGTGCGGCACCGCAGCGGGTTCCGGTGTGGTTGACGGCGCGTCGGATTCGGTCTCGGCGCACGTCTCCATGGGCGCAATTCTAGGCGACTGGTCAGGTGCGGCGGCGCCAGATACTCACGCCGTCGACCTCGCCGTCGAGCTCGTAGCCGGAGGTGACGAAGTCGTGCAGTTCCGGGAACAGGTCCAGCGGGTACTGCTCGTACCCGAGTCCGTCGGCCGTCGACGTGTCGAGCACGAGCTCCGGTGGGTGTGCGCGGAGGCTGTCGAGCAGGATCTCGTAGGCGCCGGGTGTGGCCAACGACAGCGTCACCTCGGGGTCCTCGCGGCCGCCCGACCTGCCGGTGACGAAGTCGCTGTGCACCAATGACCCGGCGGGCAGCCGATCGGCGCGCAACAGCAGTTCCGGGTACGAACCCCACACGAACACGCGCTGGTCGGTGGTGGTGTGATCGACGACGAACGCCGCCAGCTCGGTGGGGTCCGGCCTGCCGTGGAACGAGCCCGGTACGAACAGCAGCGCGAACGCGACCACACCCGGCACGACCACGCCGGCGAGCGCGAGCCGGCGGGCGCGACCGGTGAGCGCTGCGGCGACCGGGGTGGCCAGCACGACCAACGGGGGCAGCACCTGCAACCAGTAGTGGCCGAAGAAGCGGAAGCCGGCCGCCACGGCGCCGAGACCGGTCAACAGCCAGAGCCACACGTCGCGGTCCGCCGAGCGGAGGGGATTGCGGCGCAGCAACACCCACAGGCATGCAGCAGCGGTGAGGTGGAACGCGATGAAGCCGGCCGAGGAGGCGACGCCGCGCAGCAGTGCGGTGCCGACGCCGGTGGCCGCGAAGACGAACCCGGGGCTGTTGGTGAAGTTCCACTCGAAGTACGCGTCGAACGGGGCGTAGATGGCCACGGTCGACACGGTGAGCACCGTGCCGACGAGCAGCAGTGCGACGTGCCGGACGCGCCCACTGCACCATGCGCTGTACATCGCGGCCGGCAGTGCCAGCAGCCAGCTCTGGCGCGTGAGCAACGCGAGCCCGAACGCGATGCCGGCGCCGAACGCCCAGCCCCATCGATCGCGACGGCTCCACAGCAGCGCCGCGGTGCCCGGCAGCAAGGCGAAGTGGGCGTAGTTGGCACCACCGGCATCGGCGGGGAACAGCGCCATCGCGCCGCCGACGAACAGGACGCCGCCCCACAGTGCGTGCGTGGTGCTGCCCGACCGGCGCTTGGCCTCGTGCGCCACCAGCAGGCCGCCGCCGATGAGCAGCACGGTGACCAGCACACGCATCAGCCGCACGTCGGTGCTGTCGGTGAGCCCGAACGAGGCCGCATAGGCATACGGCGGCAGCGGCGGCTTGCGGTCGAAGATGTCGAGGTACATCGTGCCGCCCGAGCGCACCACCATGCCCTGCACGCCGATGGCGGCCTCGTCGGCATCGAACAGTCGGGTCGTGAACGTGGGCAGGCGCAGCACGACGGCGAGCACCGCGACGGTGAGGAACGGGTGGCGGAGGAAGCTGTGTCGCTCGAGGAACCCGAGTCTGTCGAGGACGCGGGCCCAGATGCGTGTCACGGGCGGGCAGGCTAGTGCCACCTACTCTGTCGACATGAGCGCCATCGACGCCGTGTTGTTCGACTTCGGGAGCACGCTGTTCGCCCACGAACCGCTGGCGGTCACCGTTCACGACGCCTGCCGGCGGTTGGGCACCCCGGTGTCGATGGTCTGGGCCGAGGGTCTCGCCGGCCGCATCGAAGCCGCGGCGCACACGGACAGCGAACTGCTGCACCCTCGCGACCTCGACGCCGAGGTGTGGAGCACTCGCTGGCGGGTGCTGTACGCCGCGGCCGACGAAGAGGTGACGGGCCTCGGCGCCGCAGTGTTCGCGGCGATGCACGACCCGCACGAGTGGACGGCCTACGCAGCGACGGCGGCGGTGTTGCACGAGCTGGCGGATGCCGGCGTGCGCGTCGGCGTGGTCTCGAACACGGGATGGGACATCCGCACGGTGTTCCGAGCGCACTCGCTGGATCACCTGGTGCACACGTTCGTGCTGTCCTACGAGGTCGGGGCGGTGAAGCCGGCGGTCGAGATCTTTCAGGCGGCATGCCGGCGGCTCGAGGCCCGTCCCGAGGCAACGCTGATGGTGGGCGACGATCCGGTCGCCGATGCGGGCGCCGTGCGCGCCGGGTTGCGCACGCTGCTGCTGCCGGCCCGAGCACCGGGCGCAGCGAACGGGGTCGACGCTGTGGCGCGTATTGTTCGCGTTGACTGACACAGCATCCGCGCGCGCGGCGCAACACGCGGTACGATGCAATCCCGTTGTCAGTTCACCTGAGACGGAGGTCGTCAGCAATGCCGAAGCACATTTTCGTGACCGGAGGCGTTGCCAGCTCCCTCGGTAAAGGTCTCACTGCGTCGTCGCTCGGTCGCCTGCTCAAGATGCGTGGCCTGCGGGTCACCATGCAGAAGCTCGACCCGTACATCAACGTCGACCCGGGCACCATGAGCCCGTTCCAGCACGGCGAGGTGTTCGTCACCGACGACGGTGCCGAGACCGACCTCGACCTCGGTCACTACGAGCGCTTCATCGACGAACCGCTCACCCGCAACAGCAACGCCACCACCGGCAGCATCTACCAGGCGGTGCTGGCTGCCGAACGGCGCGGCGACTACCTGGGCAAGACGGTGCAGGTCATCCCGCACATCACCGACGAGATCAAGAAGCGCATCATGCGTCTCGCCACCGACGACGTCGACGTGGTCATCACCGAGGTGGGTGGCACCGTCGGCGACATCGAGATCCTGCCGTTCCTGGAAGCGTTGCGTCAGTTCCGCACCGACGTCGGTCGCGACAACATCTGCTACATCCACGTGACGCTGGTGCCGTTCATCGGCCCGTCGGGCGAGCAGAAGACGAAGCCGACGCAGCACTCGGTCACCGAGCTGCGCAGTCGTGGCATCCAGCCCGACATCATCGTCTGCCGCAGCGAGGCGCCGCTCAGCGACAACCTGAAGCGCAAGATCTCCAACCTGTGCAACGTCGACGAGAACGCGGTGGTCAACGCCGCCGACGCACGCAACATCTACGAGCTGCCGCTCATCCTCCACGACGAAGGGCTCGACACGGTGGTGTGCGAGCGGCTGCGCCTCGACGCACCCATCGACCTCACCAGCTGGCAGGAAGTGGTCGCGAAGGTGGAGGCCGCCACCAAGCCGGTGCGCATCGGTCTGATCGGCAAGTACGTCGACTACCAGGACGCGTACCTGTCGGTCGTGGAGAGCTTGAAGCACGCCGGCATCCATCACGGCGCGAAGGTGGAGATCGACTGGATCCAGGCCGAGGACGTGGAAGGCCTGCTGGCCGCAGGTCGCCTGGCCGACCTCGACGGCATCGTCATCCCGGGCGGCTTCGGTGATCGCGGTTTCGAAGGCAAGATCGCCGCGGCGGGGTACGCCCGTGAGCACGACATCCCGTGCCTGGGGCTGTGCCTCGGGTTGCAGGCGATGACCATCGATTTCGCCCGCAACGTGATGGGCCTGGTCGATGCCAACAGCACCGAGATGAACCCCGACACCTCGTTCCCGGTGATCGACCTGATGCACGACCAGCGCGACGTCAGCGACAAGGGCGGCACGCAGCGGCTCGGCGCGTACTACGCCATCCTCGAGCCCGGCAGCCGGGTGCACCGCGCGTACGGCGAGCCGGTGGTCAGCGAGCGTCACCGTCATCGCTACGAGCTCAACGCGCAGTGGAAGCCGCGCATGGAGGCCGCCGGACTGCGGTGCACCGGGTTGTCGCCCGACCGTCGTCTCGTCGAGTTCATCGAGCTCGACGACCACCCGTTCTGGGTGGCCACGCAGGCGCACCCCGAGTTCAAGAGCCGTCCCGACCGGCCACACCCGCTGTTCCGCGACCTCACCGAGGCCGCGCTGGCCCGGCGCGAGGCGCGCATGCCCGGCCTGCGCGTGGTCGACGAGGCCATCACCCCGTCGGTGGCGTGATCGCACCCGTGAGCGAGTTCCGCCACCTCGGCGATCGCCTCGTCCACCAGGGCTACATCTGGCACGTCGCCGTGGCGAGCTTCGAGTCGCCCGACGGTGAGTCGTTCGAGCGCGACATCGTGCGTTCGCCGGGTGCCGTGGCAGCGGTACCGCTGCGTTTCGACGAGGCCGGGGTGCCGCACGTGGTGCTGGTGAGCCAGTACCGCCCGCCGTTCGACGACGTCGTGCTGGAAGTGCCCGCCGGCATGCGCGACGTGCCCGGTGAGCCGACCGAGATCACGGCCGCTCGCGAGCTGGTGGAGGAGGTCGGGCTGGAGGCCGGGCGCCTGGAGCACCTGCTCGACATGTACCCGTCGGCCGGCATGACCGATTCGGTGCTGACGCTGTACCTGGCCACCGAACTGACGGAGGTGCCGCGCCAGACGCACGGCCCCGAGGAAGCACACATGCAGGTGCTGGAGGTGCCGCTGGCGGAGGGGGTGGCGATGGTGCTGCGCGGCGAGGTGCACGACGCGAAGACCGTCATCGGGCTGCTGCTGGTGGAGCGGCGCTTGCGCGAGGCCGCGTCCAGTTGACCGAGCCGCGCCCGCTCGAGCCGCGCCCGCTCGAGATGCTGCCGTTGGAGATGGAGGAGTTCCTCTCCTGGATGGCCAGCGAGCGAGGCCGCTCGGTGAACACGCTGGCCGCCTACCGGCGCGACCTGCTCGGCTACACGGCGTTCCTGCGTGGTGCGTCCACCGACGTGCGCTCGGTGGATCGCGGCGAGCTCGACCGGTTCGTGCAGGGGCGGCGAGCCGCGGGAGCGGCGCCGTCGAGCGTGGCCCGTCAGCTGGCAGCGGTGCGGATGCTGCACCGCTTCCTCGCCGAGGAGGGCGTGCGGCCCGACGACCCTGCGGCCGACGTGGAGGGTGTGCGCGTGCCCGCCGGCATCCCGCATCCACTCTCGGAGGCGGAGGTCGATCGCTTGCTGGCCGCGGTGGTGGCCACCGATCCGATCTCGCTGCGCGACCGGGCACTGCTCGAGTTCCTGTACGCCACCGGTGCCCGCATCAGCGAAGCGTGCGGTCTCGCGCTCGGCGACCTGGATCGTGAGCAGCGGCTGGTGCGCCTGTTCGGCAAGGGAGCGAAGGAGCGGATCGTGCCGTTCGGGCGATCCGCGGCGGCGGCGATGGACGAGTGGTTGGTCGACGGCCGCCCGCACGTGGAGCCGGCGCGGTGGGCGCGGCGCGGCGACCAGGAGGCCGTGTTCCTCAACACGCGTGGCGCGCGCCTGTCGCGTCAGGCGGCGTGGGCGGTGGTGAAGAAGTACGGCGAGCGGGTCGGTCTGGCCGACCAGCTGTCGCCGCACGTGCTGCGCCACTCGTGCGCGACCCACCTGCTCGACCATGGCGCCGACCTGCGTATTGTGCAGGAGATGCTGGGCCACGCCTCCATCTCCACCACGCAGGTGTACACGAAGGTGAGCCAGGAGCGGCTGTGGGCGGTCTACCGGCAGGCTCACCCGCGAGCCGAGCAGCGATGAGCGTGTTCAGCTCGATCGGCCATCTCGCCCGGCGCTTCGTCACCTCGTTGTCGCGGCGCCCTCCATCGGCTGCCGACACCTCGTGGGCCTTGGAGCAGCTGCTGCCGGGGGAGGCCGCGCTGTGGCAGTCGATGCCGGTGCAGGATCGCCGTCACTCGCTGCTGGTGGCACGCCGGTTCGTGGCTGCCGGGCCGCTGCCCGAGCGTGCCGAGGTGGCCGGGGCGCTGCTGCACGACGTGGGCAAGCTGGAGGCCGGTCTCGGCACGTTCTCGCGGGTCGCCGCGACGCTGATAGGGCCACGGACTGCGCGCTTCCGTGCGTATCACGAACACGAGGCCATCGGCGCCCGCATGGCCGCCGACGCCGGCTCCGACCCCGTGACCATCGAGCTCATCCAAGGCCGCGGCCCCGCCGCCGACCGCCTGCGAGCCGCCGACCACGTCTGAGTCCGGGCGTACGTGCGCGATCAGTTCCGCCCAGCGTGCGACATCGCGCACGAACCCGCCGCAATCTCCCGGACTTCGTGTGCGCTGTGACCCGCTGGGCGAGACGGAGCGCACACGACGTCGGCGCGAGCTATGCGGGGAGGAGGCCGGCGTTGGTCTGGGCGCGGGCCAGGGTCGCCGCTGCGACGACTCGGGCTTTGGCGGCGCCCTTGCGCAGCAGTGACTGGAGCTCGCCGCGGTCGGTCATCAGCTCGTGGTAGCGGGCCTGGATGGGGCGCAGCAGCTCGACCACGGCCTCGCCGGCGTCGTTCTTCAGCGGTCCGTACTGCGTGTAGCCGGTGGCCAGCGACTCGGGAGTGCCGCCGGTGCAGGCGGCCAGGATGTCGAGCAGGTTGCTGACACCGGGCTTCTCGGCGCGGTCGTAGCGAACCTCGCTGTCGCTGTCGGTGACTGCACGCTTGAACTTCTTCAGCACGGCGGCCGGCTCATCGAGCAGGTAGATGAGCCCGCTGTCGGTGTTGGCCGACTTGCTCATCTTCGAGGTCGGGTCCTGCAGGTCCATCACCCGCGCTCCGGCCTTGGGGGTGACGGCCTTGGGCAGCACGAACGTGTCGCCGAAGCGATGGTTGAAGCGGATGGCGATGTCGCGGGTGATCTCGATGTGCTGGCGCTGGTCGTCGCCCACCGGCACCTCGTCGGTGTCGTAGAGGAGGATGTCGGCGGCCTGCAGCGCCGGGTAGGTGAAGAGGCCGGCCGAGATGAACTCGGCCTCCCGCTTGGCCGACTTGTCCTTGAACTGCGTCATCCGGCTGAGCTCGCCGTAGCTGACGGTGCACTCCATCATCCAGCCCAGCTGGCTGTGCTCGGTGACGTGGCTCTGCACGAACACGGTGGCGACGTCGGGGTCGAGGCCGACTGCGAACAGCATCGCGGCCAGCGACACCGTGGCGTTGCCCAAGACCTCCGGCTCCTCGGTGACGGTGAGTGCGTGCAGG
This sequence comes from uncultured Bifidobacterium sp., assembly GCA_964632715.1. Taxonomy (GTDB): domain Bacteria; phylum Actinomycetota; class Acidimicrobiia; order Acidimicrobiales; family Ilumatobacteraceae; genus UBA668. The sequence continues at coordinate 18,994 of CAZWCU010000039.1, forward strand.
TCGACGATGCCGTGGAAGACCTCGGCGTCGTGCTGACCCGACACCCAGTTGCGCAGCGCACCCAGGTAGTTGCCGAGGTGGACGTCGCCCGTGGGCTGGATGCAGGAGAGCACGCGTGTCACGGCGGGCAGGCTACCGAGCGCACGGCGGCCGAGGCGTGGGCTTTACGGCTCAGCTGAGGGCAACGAGGGTGTTGGCGACGAGCACCGGTCGTTGCGCGATGCCGGTGGCGGTGAGGTGCACCATGTCGTAGCTCGTGATGTAGGTGGCCGGACTCGGCGCGACCATCGCCGACCAGTCGATCACCCGCAGGTTCGGCGTGGCGACCAGCGCCGCGTTGAATCGAGATTCCGCGGCCTGGTAGTCGCCGCGCCGCGTGCGAACGTTGATCCACAGCACCGGACGTGTCGTGACGCCGATCGCGCTCATCATGCCGTCGATGCGGCTTCGCTGCGCGGCCGTGGTGCCCGCCGCACCGACGTCGTTGGTGCCGATGCCGACCACCCAGCGCACGGTCGGGGCCGTCCAGAAGGCGACGGTCTTGAGCCGATTGGTGGCGTTGACCCCGCTGTTCACCCCTGCGACCGCGACCGTGGTGGCCCGGAACACGGCGCCGTCGGCGCAGATGGGTCCGAAGCCGGCATCGATGAGCCGGTTCATGGTGCCGCTCATGGTCTGCCAGGTGAGGGAGTCGCCCATCACTGCCAACGCGCCACGCGGGCCGGAGTTGGGGTAGAACCCGATGCTCGACGTGGAGGCCGACGTGTTGTCCTGGCGGTACCAGCGCTTCGTCGGGTCGAGCTTGCCCACGCCCGGCAAGCAGCCCGTGCCGTTGGGCACGTTCGCTGCCGGGATGCCGGCCGACGCCCCGATGGTGCCGGTGAACCACCCGAACTGGTCGACGATCACGTGCGCCGACATCGCGGCCACCGACACCCGCACACCACTGGTGCTCGTCGTGCCCATCCACAACGCCGCCGCGGTGTCGCTGCGGTGCCCCGAGTTGACGCTCGACGTGGGTGGCAGCGGCCCTCCACCTGCCCGCGCGCTGAGGCTGCCATGACCGCTGGTGGCGGTGACGGTGAGGTTCACCGCGGCCGCTGCGGCGGGGAGCGCGAGCGCCACGTCGACCGACCCGTCGGGGTACAGCGGCACGGAGAGCCCCAACGCGGAGCCGTACCGGGTGTCGATCAGGCGTCTCGGCTCGATGGCCACGAACAGGCCGTTGCTGCTGTCGGCCGCGGTCGCACCGGTGAAGTAGCCGGTGACGTCGACGATGAGGTGGACGGCGCTGCTGGCGCGCAACGCGAGGCCGCCGGGCGACACCTGCACGATCGTGCCGCTGGCGCGTTCACCGTCGACGGTGTCGTAGTTGAGGTGGCTGGCATCGCCCGCCGACGACCCTGCTGCGAAGGCCGTCGCGAAGCCGGGCGCGGCGGCACCGACGGCGGTGAGCGTGACCGCGACGGCAACGGCGTCGGTCGGCACACCGGCCGGCAGCGGCACGGTGACGACGGTGTTCGCTGCCACCCGGCTGCCGGCTCCCGAGGTGCGACTGTCGAACGCCCGCACCGGCGTGACGGTGACGAGGCGGCCGCCGGTGGCGCTCACTGCTGCGACGAACCCGCCGGTGGCATCGAGCACCACCTGCCCGCCGGCGGGGGAGTACACCCGCACCAGGCCCTGCGGCGACACCTGCACGATGGCGCCGTTGGCCCGCGTCTGGCCGACGTGCGTGTTGAGGTTGCTGGTGGTCGGCGGCGCCACGAGGTGTGCCGGGTAGACGGTCACGTACCCGGGGGCCGACGGCGAGACCGCCGTGACCACGAATGAGGCCGCGGTGAGTGCATCGGGCAGCTCGCAGCGCCCGCTCACCTGCACCTCGATGGTGGTGGCCGAGAGCCGGGTGAACCCGGTTCCCAGTCGGGTGTCGGCGAGACGGCACGGTGCGACCGCCACGAACGACGACGACGCAGGCGCCGACCCGACCTGGGCGGGTGCAGCGGCGACGCCGACGAGCGAGCAGACGAGCGTTGCCGCGACGCGCTGCGCGACCCATCGCCGCTTCCCGAGGCCGCGCCCGCTCATGGCCACAGTATGACCCAACGGGCCGCCGCGGTGGGCTTGCGGCGGTACGATCGACGGTCATGGCCGTCGACGTCACCACCTCCGTGTACGAGGGGCCGTTCGACCTGCTGTTGCACCTGATCCTCAAGGAGCAGGTCGACATCTACGAGGTGTCGCTGAGCCGCATCGTCGACGCGTACCTGGAGGAGATCGAGAAGCTGCAGCAGCTCGATCTCGACCTGGCCACCGAGTTCCTGCTCATCGCGTCCACGCTGGTCGAGTTGAAGGCGCGCCGGCTGCTGCCCGGTCGCGACGACATCGACATCGACGACGAGCTGGCGCTGTGGGAGGAGCGAGATCTGCTGCTCGCCCGCCTGCTGGAGTGCAAGACGTTCAAGGACGTCGCCGGCGTGTTCAGCCGCCTGGCCGACGACGCCGACCGATCGTTCCCTCGCTCGGTGGGCGCCGACGACCGCTTCGCCGAGCTGATGCCCGACCTGATGGAGGGCGTCACCCCGCAGCGACTGCACCGCGCGTTCGTGAAGGCGGTCACGCCCAAGCCAGTGCTGCGCATTGACCTCTTCCACGTCGCTCCCATCCGTGCCAGCGTCGCCGACGCGCTCGCCGAACTGATCGACGAACTGCCTCGCGCCGGGCGGATGTCGTTCCGCCGGCTCACGAGTGGCCTGGTCGAGCGGCTCGAGGTCATCGTCCGCTTCCTCGCCTTGCTCGAACTGTTCAAGCAGGGTCTCGTCGAGCTCGACCAGCCCGAACGATTCGGCGACATCGACGTGGTGTGGACCGGCGGCGACACCACCATCGATGCCGCGTCGCTCGACGAGTTCGCCGACGAATACGAAGGATGAGCAACTGACCGTGTCCGACCACCCCAACCCTCTCGACGCCGAGACCGTGCGCGCCATCGAGGCCATCATCCTCGTGGCCGTGGAGCCGGTGCCCGCCGAACAACTGGCACAGCTGCTCGAGCAGCCGGTGGTGGTGATCGACCGGCTGTGCGCCGAGCTCGCCGACGCCTACGCCGAGGCAGGGCACGGCTTCCAGCTCGCCAAGGTGGCCGGTGGGTACCGCTACCAGACCCACCCGGAGCTGTCGCCGTACGTGGAGCGCTTCCTGCTCGACGGCCAGCGGGCCCGCATGAGCGGCGCCGCGCTGGAGACGTTGGCGATCATCGCCTACAAGCAGCCGCTGTCGCGAGCACAGATCGCCAGCATCCGCGGCGTCGACCCCGATGGTGTCATTCGCACGCTGCAGGCTCGCGGCTACGTCACCGAGGTGGCCCGCGACACCGGTCCCGGCCAGGCCATCCTGTTCGGCACCACGCCGTCGTTCCTGGAGAAGCTGGGCGTCAACTCACTGTCCGACCTGCCGCCGATCGCCGAGTTCGTGCCCGGCGCCGACGTGGTCGAGGCGCTGGAGCACGGGTTGCGCATCGACCCACCGGCCGACGCCCGTGCCTGAGCGCGAGCTCGAACCTCCCCTCTGGGAGCAGATGGCCGCCCGGTCCGCCGAGTTGCCGCAAGGTGAGCGCCTGCAGAAGGTGCTCGCGGTCCGCGGGTGGGGCAGCCGTCGCGTGTGCGAGGACATGATCGCCGCGGGCCGAGTGACGGTGAACGGTGAGGTGGCCGTGCTCGGCCGTCGAGTCGATGTGGAAGCCGACTCGGTCGAGGTCGACGGCGTGCCGATCGGCACCAAGCCGGGGCTCGTCTACTACCTGCTCAACAAGCCGGAGGGTGTGGTCACCACCGCGCACGACCCGCAGGGCCGGCCCACCGTGGTGGAGATGGTGCCCGCCGAGCCCCGGGTGTACCCCGTCGGCCGGCTCGACGTCGCCACCGAAGGGCTGCTGCTGCTCACCAACGACGGCGACCTGGCCCACCGGCTGGCACACCCCAGTCACGGGGTGGAGAAGGAGTACCTGGCCGAGGTGTCCGGTTCGCCGGGCACCGGCGCGGTACGCCGCCTGCGCGACGGCGTCGAGCTCGACGACGGCATGACGGCGCCCGCCAAGGTGTCGCAACCGAGCCCGGGAGTGCTGCGCATCACCATCCACGAAGGCCGCAACCGTCAGGTGCGG
>CAZWCU010000040.1:0-6126 GCA_964632715.1 uncultured Bifidobacterium sp.
TCGAAGTAGGTCTTCGGGATGGGGATGCCGAGGCCGAGGGCCTTGTTGCCACCGACGCCGATGGGGATGCGGCTCATCAGTTCCACACCGCAGGCGAGTGCGACGTCGACCGCGCCGCTACCGACGAGCGCACTGGCGAGGTTCGTGGCCTGCTGGCTGCTGCCGCACTGCGTGTCGACCGTGGTGGCCGCGGTGGTGAGGGGCATGCCGGCGGCGAGCCATGCGGTGCGGGTGATGTTGAACGCCTGCTCGCCGACCTGGCTGACGCACCCGCCGACCACCTGGTCGATCTCGGCCGGGTCGATGCCCGTGCGCTCGACGATGGCCTTCTGCACGGCGCCGAGCACCTCGGCCGGATGAAGGGTGGACAGGCCGCCATTGCGCTTGCCAATGGGGGTGCGGACGGCGTCGACGATCACTACGTTGCTCATGCGGTCAGCCTACGAGGCCACCTCCGCGGCGGCAGAGCCGAAGGATTCGGGTGCCGCTCACTTACGCTCCGGCAATGGCCTCGTTCAACCCATCGCTGCTGCCGCCCGACGCGGCCGGCAGGCATCGCTACATCCACGTCATCGGCGCCACCGTGTTCATCGACGACCGGCCGGCCGACGCGTCGTGGGCGGTCCACTTCCTCGGGATGCTCGACGACGAGGCCTGCTGGGCCGTCGACGTGCCCCACGGTGAAGACCCGTCGTACGGTGCCGCGCTCGACCTGTACTCGCTCTACGGCCGCACATCGGAGCCGGAGTGGGCGGTGGCCGGTCGGGCGGTGCAGCTCGCCGAGTGGGCCCGCACTCACCGCTTCTGCGGTCGTTGTGCCACGCCCACCGAACCGTCCGCTGGCGACCGTTCGATGAAGTGCCCGGCGTGTGGTCTGCTCGCCTACCCGCGCCTCGCGCCGGCGATGATCACGCTCGTCACCCGCGGCGAGGCTGGGCCCGAGCAGGAAGTGCTGCTGGCGCGCGGAGTGCAGTTCCGTGCCCCGATGTACTCCTGCCTGGCCGGGTTCGTGGAGCCCGGCGAATCGCTCGAAGGCGCGGTGGTACGCGAGGTGTTCGAGGAGGTGGGTGTGGAGGTGGGCAACGTGCAGTACCGCGGCAGCCAGCCGTGGCCGTTCCCGCACAGCCTGATGATCGGTTTCCGCGCCGAGTGGCAGCGCGGCGACATCGTCTGCGACCCCACCGAGATCGTCGACGCGCAGTGGTACACGCGCGACGCGCTGCCGCCGATCCCTCCGGCCATCTCCATCGCTCGCCGCCTGATCGACGACTGGCTCGCCGAGAGCTGAGTTCCTCAGGCCTTCGCGTCGAGGTGCAGCGCGAAGAAGTCGAGGATGATCTCGGCGCGCTGACGGCGGTGCACGGGTGAACCGCTGCGTGAGAGCTCGTGGCTCTCACCGGGGAAGCGGTAGAAGGTGACGTCCTTGCCCAGCAGGCGCAGCGCCACGAACAGCTCCTCGGCCTGGCTGATCGGGCAGCGGAAGTCGTTCTCGCTGTGCACGATGAGCATGGGGCAGTTGATGTCGCGCACGTGCTGGATGGGGGAGAGGCGTTCGTACTCGGCGGGGTCGGCGATGTGCGACGGCCCGTGCTCCACCCGGAACACGGTGGAGATGTCGCTGGTGTACTCCTCGGTGAGCACGTTGTTCACCGCGCGCTCGCTGCAGATGGCCTTGAAGCGGTCGCTGTGGCGGCCGGCCAGCAGCGTGGCCATGTAGCCGCCGTAGCTGCCACCCTGCATGCCCACGCGGTCGGGGTCGCAGAACGAGTAGCGCTCGAGCGCGGTGTCGAGCACCGCGAGCACGTCGTCGATGTCGAGCGCGCCCCAGCCGCTGCCGGGTGCCACCGGGTGCTTGGGTCCGAGGATCGCCTGGCCCCACGCCTGCTCGCGGCCCGACCCGCCGCGCGGGTTGCTCATCAGGACCACGAAGCCGGCCTTGGCCTGGAACTGCGCCTCGTCGAAGTAGGTCTCGCCGTACTGAGTGTGCGGGCCTCCGTGCACGTTGAGCACCACCGGGTACTGCTTGGCGGGATCGAAGTCGATCGGTCGCATGATCCAGGCATCGATCTCACCACTGCCGTCGGCGCACGGCGCCGCGAACCGTTCCCACCCGAGCGGCTCGACCGTGGCCGCGTACGACGCGGCGAAGGTGGTGAGGCGGCGAGGTTCGCCCTCGGTGACGACGAAGACGTCGGAGAGCTCGTCGACCGCGCCGGCCACGAACGCGATGGTGCCGCCTGCGCTGTCGAACGACTTCACGGTGATGGCGCCGGACGTGATCGGCTGCGGCGCCGAGCCGTCGACGAAGACCTTGAACAGGTGGGTCTGGCCGCGGTCCTCGGCGGTGGCGAGCAGGGTTGCGTCGTCGAGCCACTGCGGCGGTTGCGTGCCCGCAGTGGTCTCGAAGGTGCGGTCGAGTCCCTTCGACAACCAGCGATGCGCCGTGCCGGACGCGTCGGTGAGCGCGACGTGCGCGTTCTGCGGAGCGGTGGACGAATCGTCGTAACCCAGGAACGCAATGGCAGTGCCGGAGGGTGCCGCGCTCGGCGCGGAGTAGACGCCCGTGTGCGGCGTGAGTGCGGTGATCTCACCCTGCAGCGGCACCAGGTAGAGATCGTTGGCGAAGTCGAGGTCCCACGTGTCGTGGCGCTGACCGGAGGTGACCACGGCCGACGAATCGGCGAGCCAGCTGACGCCGCCGTGCTGGAACTCGCCAGGCGTGAGGTTGCGCGGCGCGCCGTTGCCGTCGGCAGCGACGACGTAGACGTGCTCGGGGCGGTCGAACACCCAGTCCTCGCCGTTGAGTCGGGCGAAGAAGCGCTCGATCTTGCGCGGCGCCTGCCAGCTCTCGTCGCCGTCCTCCGCGCCCGGCGCCTCGTAACGCTCGTGCGGCGTGCGACTGGTGAACGCGATCCAGCGGCCGTCCGGGCTGAACGTCGCGTCGCCGAGACCGTCCTTCATCGTGGCCAGCAGGCGTGTCTCGCCGGGGCTGCTCACCGGCAGTGCGTGCAGGGTGGTGTGACCCTTCTTCGGACTGCGGCGGGAGGTGAACAGCAGCGTGGTGCCGTCGGGGCTCCACACCGGGCTGCCGTCGTGCTCGCCGCCGGTGACGGCGCGAGGTGCGCTGCTGCCGTCGGTGGCCGCCAGCCACACCTGCGAGAGGTAGCGGTTCTTCTCGGCATCGACTCGCGTGACCACGAACGCCACCTGGCTGCCATCGGGCGAGACGGCTGGCGAGGAGGCTTGCACGATGTTGCCGATGATGCGCTCGGCGAGCGCCGCGTGCGGGCTGAGTTCGGAGGCTGACATGGCCGATGACGGTAGCCGGTCGCCAGGATCAACTCGGATCGAGCCCGATCGTTGCTGCTCATCCGAGTGCCAGCCGACCATCCGAGTGCCAGGCGACCATCCGAGTGCCAGGCGACCGTCCGAGTGCCAGCAGCACCCCCGTCGGGACGCTCCCACTCGGATGACCGCAACCGGCCATCCGCTGCGCGGCGCAGCGGCGCCGACGGCGTACTCAGAAGGGGAGGGCGTGGCCGATCTGGCGGAACATGCTGGCGATGTCGAGGTAGACGCGCTCGTTGGTGATGCGGTCGCCGTCGAAGAAGAACACTGCGATGGCCGGCACGCGAAACGCCTTGCCCGTCGGTTCCTGTCCCAGCAGCGGTCCGGTGTTCGTGCCCAGGAGCTCGAACTCGGCGATGACGGTGTCGTCGTCGGCGCAATGGAATCGGGCGTTCTCGTGTCGCTGATCGGGGAACGCCTCACGCTGCCGGCGGTGGTAGTTGCGAACCTCCTCCTCGCCGTCGAAGACCTGCCCGGTGGGCATGATCTCGTAGCGGGGATGACCGTTGAACGTGCCGATGCACGTGTCCCAGTCGTGGTCGACCTCCGACTGGAAGTGCGCCGCGAGCACATCGAGTCGCCGTTGCTTCATTGCCTCGTCCATCGCCCCATCCTCCCTGGTGGCCGAATGCTACGGCACAGCCCGGTAACGACGGTCGACGAGCCTGCGCCTAGGTTCGGCGCATGGCACACAGCATGCAACTCGGCCGCCTCGGCCTCTGGACCTTTCAACTCGACCTGGCCCCGATGGCGCGTGCGCAGGAAGCGGTCGCCGAGCTCGAATCGCTCGGCTATGGCGCCATCTGGGTGCCCGAGGCCGTGGGGCGCGAGCCGTTCGCCAACGCAGCGCTGCTGCTGTCCGCCGGCGAGCGCATCGTGGTCGGCACCGGCATCGCCAGCATCCACGCCCGCACCGCGATGACCATGCAGGCCGGGTGGAAGACGCTGTCCGAGGCGTTCCCCGATCGCTTCCTGCTCGGCCTCGGCGTCAGCCATCAGCCGATGGTGGAAGGCGTGCACGGCACGTCGTACGACAAGCCCTACTCCACGATGGTGAACTACCTCGACGCGATGGATCGCGGCTTCTACATCGCGTCGGCGCCGTCGTCGCCCCCTCAGCGTGTGCTGGCCGCACTCGGCCCGAAGATGCTGAAGCTCGCGGCGGAGCGTGGAGCGGGTGCGCACCCGTACTTCGTTCCCGTCGAGCACACCCCGATCGCTCGCGAGGCGCTGGGCGCTGGACCGCTGCTGGCCCCCGAACAGGCGGTGGTGTTCGAGACCGACCCGGCGAAGGCGCGCGACATCGCCCGCCGGCACATGGCCACGTACCTGCGCCTGCCCAACTACACCAACAACCTGCGCCGGCTGGGTTGGGGCGACGACGACATCGAGGGCGCCAGCGACCGCCTGGTCGACGCGATCGTTGCGTGGGGCTCGCTCGACCAGATCGTCGAGCGGGTGAAGACGCATCTCGACTCGGGAGCGGATCACGTGGCGGTGCAGGTGCTGCCGGCCGACCCGGCGGCGCTGCCGATGGCCGAATGGCGCGAGCTCGCCACGGCCATCTCGTCGTTGTGACACCATCTGTGCATGAACACCGCTGACTACCTCGACGCCCTGCGACGCGACGGCGAGGCGTTCATCTCCTCCTGCGAGACCGCCGGTTTCGCCGCGCCGGTGACGTCGTGCCCGGACTGGACGGTCGCGGACCTGTGCTGGCACGTGGCAGAGGTGCACAACTTCTGGCGCACGATCGTGAGCGACCGCCGCGACACGTGGGAGGGCTACGAGGAGCCCGCTCGGCCGGCCGACGCCGAGCTGCCGGCGTTCTACCGCGAAGGCCTCGCCGCCACCGTCGCCGTGCTCTCCGCGGTCGACCCTGCGCAGCCGAACTGGACGTGGAGCAGCGATCACACCGCCGGCTTCGTCATCCGCCGCATGGCACAGGAGACCGCGGTGCACCGCTGGGACGCCGACGACGCTGCGGGCGCCGCCGTGCCCATCGAAGCAGCGCTCGCGAGCGACGGCATCGACGAGTTTCTCGAACACTTCCTCCAAGCGGGCAGTGAGTCCGCCCCGGTCGGTGGTTCGGTGCACCTGCACTGCACCGATGTGCCCGGCGAGTGGACGGTGCGTGAAGGTGCCGACGGATTCGACGTCGCACGCGAGCACGCGAAGGGCGACTGCGCGCTGCGCGGACCGGCCAGCGACCTGCTCCTCGCACTGTGGCGCAGAGCGCCGATCACCTCGATCGACGTCGTCGGCGACGCCGACGTCGCGGCGAGGTTCCTCGCGCTGTCGACGCTCGACTAGTTCCTGCCCGGGCGACCCGCCCGTGTCTGGTTCTTGCGCGATGTGTCTCGCTGAGCGAAACACATCGCACAACTATCCACGCCGCCGGCGTCCCCGAAGTGTCGGTGGGTGACAGGGCACACGCTCCCTGACACAGCACTCGTTACTCGGCGATGCCCACCGGCGAGCCGTCGATGATCTGGTCGAGGTACTCGCTGAGGCCGTAGCCGACCTTGCCCTCGTACGGCCCCGAGTGCACGGTCCATTCGGTCATGCCCTCGCTGATGCGGGTCATCAGCCAGTTGCCGTCGGGGTCCTGGCGACGGTTGCGCAGCGGGATCAGGTCCATCACCTCGCCGGTGAACTTCCACTCACGGTCGGAGCGCGACGAGCGCAGGAGGCCGTTGATGCGCTGGTGGTACTGGTCGTCGCCGCGGGTCTCGGTGCTGATCTCGACGTGATCGCAGTAGTGCATCTGACCCTGCT
>CAZWCU010000040.1:6136-13386 GCA_964632715.1 uncultured Bifidobacterium sp.
CCACACGAGTCCCCCACGGGGGCCGGGGCCGCCCTTCTTCGCGAGGCGGCTGGCCATGAACCCGAAGTCGGCGTCGACGTTGGCGGTGAGCCAGCGGTAGTACCACGGTGCCTGCCAGTAGCGCGGGCCCCACGAGTGGTCGCGCAGCCCGTGGCCGTTGATCTCCCACTCGCGGTCGCCCACGCGGATGGTGCCGTGCGCGGCGACGAGTTGCTCGTAGTGGCCTTTCGCGAACTCTTCGCCGGGTGTCTCGTGGGGCGTGTCGGGCTCGCCACCGAACATGGAGGGCTTGCCCTGCCCGGTGAAGGTGAGCTGCACCTCGCACTCGGCGTAGGGGTTGTTGGTGAAGGCTTCCTTCGGGTTGGCCATCTGCTCGGGCTCGTCGAGCAGCACCACCTTGCCGATGTAGGCGATGCGCAGTTCTTCGAACGGGGTCACCATCGTCCAGGTGAGACCGCCGGCGTCGAAGCGGTCGTTGTTGTCGATGGTGGGGCGCTTGTACATGAAGCCCACGCTGCGGCGGGAGCCGTCGGCGTCGGGCGGCAGGTACAGGCACACGGTCATCTCCGCGTAGCCCTCGTTGGCGCGGTTGCCGATGCGGAACCAACCGCCCACCTGCTGGGCTGGGTCGAAGCAGTTGATGTACATGCTCTCGTTGAAGTTGGGCTCGGGGCCCAGCTCGTGCATGAACTCATCGGACGGGTCGAGACGGACTGCCATGCGCGTCACCGTAACGATCGCCCGATCACCGTGGCGTACCGAGCGGGCGCGCCCCTCAGTGAGGGGTGGGCGGCAGGCTCAGCTGACCGAGCCGCTCGGAGAGCAGGTCGGCGAGCTGCGTGAGATCGATCGGCTCGCGATCCTCGTCGTTCGTCGACAGACCGCTGAACGCGATCGGAGGTGGGAGGTCGATTGCGACGTCGAACTCGGTCGCAGCCTCTGCCTCGTCGCCGGTCGTCGTCGCGTCATCGTCCAGCCCAGGCATGGCCGGAGGCTCCTGCAGCATGACGGGATGCTGACCGGTGATGGTCGGCACCCGCAACGGCGCGGACACCGAGTCCAGGTCGACGAGCATCGGGATCGGCCCGGTGTCGGTGGGTGTGAGCGAACGCGCGGTGGCACCACTGAGGCGATCGATCGCCGCGTTCACATCGGCGAAGCGTTCGTCGATCTCGATCGCGTGCCGCCGGTACATCTCCTCGATGTGCTCGAGTTGCTGCGTCTCGCCGTGCGACCCGGTGCGCTGCTCGAGGGCATCGAGTCGCCGCTCGACCGTCTCCTGCTGACGACGGACGTCGGTCGCGAGTGCCTGCACGTCGTGGCGGATCTCGCCGAGGCGCGCGTCGACAGCTTCGAGCACCGAGCGAACGAGCAGTTCGATCTTGTCGTCGATGGTCGGGTCGGTCACCACGATCAGCTCTTTCGGCCTCGCAACCAACCACGGCTGCGCTTCTCGGCGCCACCAGTGCCGACCAACTGCTCGTCGGTCTGATGACCGTCGTCGACGATCTCGTCGACCATCTCCCAGATGTCGACCGCTGCGAGGTTGTGGGTGGCGCCGCTCCACGACTGGGCCTCGGCGCTCGTCTGGGCGTTCTGCGAGACCAACTCGTCCATCGACATCGGTGCCGCCGCCAACTTCGGCAGTTCGGCGGGCAGCGGGCCGGGCTCGAATGCGTTCAGCGGCGGCAGACCGGGCAGCTTCTGGTCGGCGGGGGAGTCGACGGTCGGGTCGCTGAGAGCGCCGAAGAAGTCGGTGGTGAGCACCGGCGTCGGTTCGGCGGCGGGGACGGAGGGGGCGAGCGTGGTGAACGAGCTGAGCGTCGGCATCGACGGCACCTCGGTCGGCATCTCGGCGGCGACGGGTTCCTCGACGACGGGTTCTTCGGTGACAGCGTCCTGGACGACAGCGTCCTCCACGGCGGGTGTCTCATCGACAACGACCGGCGTCGGTTCCGATGCGTGCAGCGAACTGAACGAGGGGAGTGTGAGGAGGGCGCTCGCCGGCGTCGCGAGCTCGGGCTCGGGCTCGGGCTCGGGCTCGGTCGCCACCGGCTCGTCGGCCACGGTCACGGCCTCGTGCTCCATCTCGGAGTGTGCCTCGACCTCAGGAGCGTCGTGTGCTGCGGCATCGGCGGCCGCGGGCGTCAACCAGAGCAAGCTCGACAGCAGGGCCGGCGCGGCCGGTTCTCCGTGCTCCTCGACGGCCGGCTCCTCGACCACGTGCTCCTCGACGGCCGGCTCCTCGACCACGTGCTCCTCGACCGCGTGCTCTTCGACGGCATCGACCGCTGCCGGCTCGACTGCGTCCGGTTCGTGGTGGTCGCCTGACGCGTGGGCGAAACCGTTCACCTGCGGCTCGCTCTCCACCAGCGGAACCAGCGAGTGCCACGGGCTCTGCGCGGCAGGCGTCTCGACGATCGGCTCCTCGGTGACGGGCATCTCGATGGTCGGCATCTCGGCAGCGACCGGCTCCTCGGCGATGTGCTCGACGACGGGCTCCTCGACGACGGGCTCCTCGGCGATGTGCTCGACGACGGGCTCCTCGACGACGGGCTCCTCGACGATGTGCTCGACGACAGGCTCCGGCTCCACGATCTGTGTCTCGGCGACGGTCCACTGAGCGACGGCTTCCTCGACGACAGGCTCCTCGGCGATGTGCTCGACGACAGGCTCCTCGACGATCGGCTCTTCGACGACCACTTCAGCGACGGGTGCTTCGGCGACCGGCGCTTCGACCACGGGCGCTTCGGCGACCGGCGATTCGACCGCGGGCACTTCAACGACCGGCTCCTCGACGACCGGCGATTCTGCCACCGGTGCTTCGGCGATCGGCTCTTCGGGGAGGGTGGGCGGCGCCGAGGCGACGGTGGCGGCGCGCAGCCAGTGGTGCACGCCGGACGAGTGGTGTCGCAGCGGGAACACCTCGGGCATGCCGACCGCCTTGTTGGCGACCGATGCGAGCAGGCTCTCGGTGGCGGATTCGATGGTGAGCTCGACGGCGTCGCGATCGACGCTCGGGTCGCGCTGGAAGAGGCGCGCAAGAGATGTGGTGTCGCCGACGCGGACGGTGCCCTGTTCGAGCTGGGCGGCCGACAGCACGCCGGAGTCGACGAGCAGTGCACCGATCGGTGCGTCGCCCTCACGTTCAGCGAAGTACACGCGCCCGTCGACCGCGAAGAGTCGGATTCTGGGGTCGAGACCGACCGCAGCTTCGCCGCTGAAGCGCTCGGTGCCGACCAGCGCGACGAAGCCCCAGATCGGGTCGCTCCCGCTGTACGAGTTGAGTTGACTGCGAATCATGCGAGAGACCCTCCCGGTTCGAATCCTTCGGAAAATGGTTTCGGTCAATGGGGCGAGCACCTTGAGGAATTGAGGAAGGAACTCTCAAGTTGGTCACGGTGCGGACCGATGACTCGCTGCCGAGGTTCCACACGTACGGAACCGGTCAGGGTGGTGGAGACCCTGTGACTGAACGGGAAGGGGCGGGTCGATGCTTCGACGACTCAAGATCGGCGGCAGAGTGAACATGCTCATCGCCGTACCACTGGTGGCACTCGTCGCGTTCGCCGCGCTGAGCTTCATCGCACTCGAGCGCGTGAGTGTGCGCGGCGAGGAGTACAAGGCGCTGAAGAAGGCACAGGACCTCCGTGCCTCCACCGCGCCGCCGCCCGCCAGCCTCCTCGAGGCATGGGCCATCGTCAACCACATCGGCATCCTCGGCGCCACGATCGACGGTTACACGACCGACGGCATCGCCGTGATCGATGGCGAGCTCGCGAAGCTCGACGCCGCACAGGCTCGCTTCGAAGAGTCGGTCGCCTACTGGCGCCAGCAGGAACTCGACGAACGAGTCGCCATTCGGCTGCTGCAGATCGGCGGCTTCCAGGGTGAGAAGTTCTTCCAGCAGGTGCAGGATGAACTGAAGCCGGCGATCGCCTCCCGCGCACCGCAGAACGTGATCCGCGTGATCAAGAGCATGGAGTGGCGCTACAACCTCCAGCAGACCGGCGTCGAGCGAGCACTCGCCTGGGTGGAGCCGGAAGTGATCGCCCGTGAGGAGAGCACCGACAACTACGTCGGCAACGTCATCCTCTTCGCCGGCATCGCCACGCTGGTGCTGCTCATCCTCACCGTGCTGCTGTCCGGTCTCGTGCGTCGCTCCATCGTCGGGCCCATCCGACGCCTGGCCACGCAGGCCAAGTCGGTCGCCACCAAGGATCTGCCGGAGGTGGTGCAGACCGTGCAGGACCTCCCCGCCGATAGTCCGGTGCCGCACCTCCCCAGCTTCGAGGTCGGCACTCGAGACGAGCTCGCCGAACTGGGCGAGAGCTTCAACTCGGTGCAGGACGCCGCCGTCGATCTCGCGGCCGAACAGGCCATGGCTCGCCGAATCGTGTCGGAGAACCTCGTCAACATCGCCCGTCGGAACCAGAACCTCCTCGGTCGTACGCTCGGCTTCATCTCCACCCTGGAGCAAGGCGAACGCGACCCGGAGGTGCTCGACAACCTCTTCCGCCTCGACCACCTCACCACCCGCATGCGACGCAACGCCCAGTCGCTGCTCGTGCTGGCCGGCGCCGAGCCGACCCGTCTGTGGTCGCCGACGGTGGCGATCGGCGACGTCGTTCGCGCCGCGCTCTCCGAAGTGGAGAACTACGGCCAGGTCGAGCTCGCCGATCTCGGCGACATCGGCGTGCAGGGAGCGGTGGCCAGTGAAGTCGCTCACCTCCTCGCCGAGCTGATGGAGAACGCGACGAGCTTCTCGCCGCCCACCAGCGCGGTCACCGTCGTCGGTCGGGCAGTGCCCGACGGGCACCAGCTCGCCATCTTCGACTACGGCCTGGGCATGACGTCCGAGGAACTGGCCGATGCCAACCGTCGCCTCAACCAGGTGTCGTCGTTCGACCGTGAGAGCAACAAGATGCTCGGCTTCCAGGTGGTCTCCCGCCTGGCCGCCCGTCACGACATCAAGGTGATGCTCACCACCACCCCCGGTGGCAGCGGCGTGACCGCGATCGTGCGCCTGCCGAAGTCGATCCTCGAAGTGATGGGTGCTCCCGGCACGATGGCCCCTGTGGTCGACGTGCCCGCGATCACGGAGCGTCTCAGCGAACCGCTGCCGCTCACCGTCTCGGTGGGCGCCGCGCCGGCGTTGCACCAGTCGCCCACGCAGATGACCGATGAGGCGCTGTGGGAGGCCATGCGTGCCCCCGCTTCGGCGTCCACCGCGGGGCCGATCACCGACCTCACGCCGACCGTTCCGTTGACGCCCGTTCCGATGGTGACAGAGCCGACGCCAAGCATCGCCGAACCGATGGTGCCGGCAGCCCCGGCGCCGGTGGGCTCGGTGTCGCCGGTCGCTCAGTCGGAACCGCTGACCACGCAGTCCGGACTTACCAAGCGAGTCCGCGGGGCGCAGATGCCCGAGGTCGGATCCACGCCGATGGAAGCTCCGGCTCCGCGGCCGGCCGACGAAGTCCGCACCACCCTTGCCAGCCTCCAGCGCGGCGTCGACCTCGGTCGGCAGCGCCAGGCCGACAGCTGACCGAGCCTGAAGGACCGAGGAGCAATCGCAATGGCGCTTTCAGAAAAGGCGAACAACGTCAACTGGCTGATGGCCAACTTCGTGCGCAGCACACCCGGCGTCGAGCAGGCGGTCGCCGTCTCGTCCGACGGGTTGCTGATCGCACTCAGCTCGCACATGGAGCGGGCGTCGGCCGACAAGATGGCAGCCATCATCACGGGCATGCGGGCACTGGCTCACGGCGCAGCGAACGAGCTCGCCAAGGGTCAGGTCATGCAGGTGCTGGTCGAGATGCAGAGCGCGTACCTCTTCGTCAGCGCCATCTCCGGTGGGTCGACGCTGGGCGTGGTCGCGGCTCGCGACTGCGACCTGGGCCTGGTCGGCTTCGAGATCACACTGCTGGTGGAACGCGTGGGATCGCAGCTCACCCCGACCCTGATCTCCGAGTTGAAGAACTCGTTGGTCGCGGTGTGAGATGAAGGAGCCGGAGGTGGAAGACCACGGCCAGCTCGTGCGTCCGTTCCTCGATCGGAAGCGGCCGCTCGACGGCCACTCGATGGAGGGCGACCACTCCGCCGCGGCGCACGGGGTGCGTGCATACGCGATGACCGGTGGGCGCGCTCACGCCAGCACGGTGCTCGAGTTCGAGACCATGTTGCAGGGAACAGCCGCTGGGCGAGAAGCCATCACTGCGCTCAAGTTCGAGCGTGCCGAGATCCTGCGGCTGTGCCAGACCGAGCCGTTGTCGGTGGCCGAACTGGCCGCACAGATGCGGGTACCGATCGGCGTGGTGCGAGTTGTCGCCGCCGACCTGGTGTCCGAAGGGATGTTGGAGTCCTTCCAGCCGAGCACGAACGTCGCAGACGACGTGCTCCTGATCACAAGGTTGATTGCCGGTGTCCGCTCTCTCTGATACAGCCACACGCTCGTACTCCACAGGCCCGATCCCGGTGAAGATCGTGGTCGCGGGTGGCTTCGGCGTGGGCAAGACCACGTTCGTCGGCGCCATCTCCGACATCAAACCGCTCACCACCGAGGCGGCGATGACCAGCTACGGCGAAGGGGTCGACGACCGCGGCGATGTCGGTACCAAGACCACCACCACGGTGGCCATGGACTTCGGTCGAGTGGCCGTCGACGACGCGATCGTGCTGTACATGTTCGGGACGCCCGGCCAGGATCGATTCGGCTTCATGTGGAACGACCTCATCCAGGGTGCGCTCGGCGCGGTGGTGCTGGTCGACAGTCGTCGCATCGAGGACTCGTTCCCCGCGCTCGACTACTTCGAGAGCCGCAGCGTGCCGTTCGTGGTCGCCGTGAACCGATTCGGTGGGCAGATGTTCCACACCGTCGACGAGGTGCGCGAGGCACTCAGCATCGCCACGCACGTGCCGGTGGTGAGCACCGACGCTCGCGGTCGCGTCGCCGTGAAGGAGACCGTCTTGAGCTTGCTCGACGTGGTGCTGCAGCGGGCGCTCGCGAAGGCGAAGACCAACTAGCCACTACGGTGACCGGCGAGAGGTGCGCTCGCCATGTCCACCGTCGAACTCGTCCACATCACCGTCAGGGTGCCGTCCCCGCACGCGGCGGAGGGCGCCACGCTGCTCGACGACGTCAGTCTCACCGTCGACGATGGTGAGCTGCTCGGCGTGGTCGGTGCATCGGGCTCCGGCAAGACCACGCTGCTGCGCGTGATCGCCGGCCTCGAGGTGCAGGACGCCGG
>CAZWCU010000040.1:13396-22769 GCA_964632715.1 uncultured Bifidobacterium sp.
GGACGGCATCGACGTGAACCAGGTGGGGCCCGCCGCGCGCGACGTCGGGATGGTGTTCCAGGATGCCGTGCTCATCCCCACCCGCGACGTGCAGCACAACATCGCGTTCCCACTCGAGCTGCGCCGCCAGCCCGACGACGAGATCGCCGAGCGCGTCGGCGCCGAGACGCGAGCGCTGCACATCGAGAGCCTGCTCGCCCGTGCGCCGCACGAGTTGTCGGCGGGGGAGGCACAACTGGTGCAGATCGCTCGCGCACTCGTGCGAGTGCCCTCGGTGCTGCTGCTCGACGAGCCGCTCGCCAACCTCGACGCCGCGCACACGCATCGCATGCGCCACGAACTGCGCCTGCTGCAGCAGGGCTACGGCGTCACCACGGTGCTGGCCACCAACGACCCGCTCGAAGCGATGGCCATGCCCGACCGGCTGGTCGTGCTCGATGCCGGGTCGGTGGTGCAGGTGGCCACGCCGACCGAGGTCTTCGAGCACCCGGCCACGTTGACAGCAGCTGCGTGCACCGGCCACGTCTCGTTGCTCCACGCCGTGGTCGAGGCCGACACGGACGGCTTCTGGTTGGTGCACCCCGCGTTCCGTCATCGCGCGTGGCGCCCGTCGCTGGCGAGTCGCGTGGGCTCCACGGTCGTGGTCGCGGTGCGGCCGGCGTGGGTGCGAGTCGCACCCGACGGCCCGGTGGCGGCCACCGTCGACAGCGTGTCGCCCGTGACCCGCACCATCACCGTCACGCTCGATGCCGGCGGCAACCGGGTGGAGATCGCCACCGGTCCGCACATGCACCGAGTGGGCGAGCGGTTGTCGCTGCACCTCGACCAGGTCGCGCTGTTCGACCCGACGTTCGGCTTCGAGGTCGCCCGCTGACGGTCCGCCGTTCGTCGCGGCGGTGGCGGACCCAACGCCGGCTGCGAGATGTCGGCTGCGAGGGTCTGGTCACGTTCTGTCTCGCAACTGGAGACGAAACGTGACCAGAGATCAACGCGGCGAGAGGGACCTCGTGCTCGATGGCAGGTCGCGAAGCTTTTCATCACGACATCCGTGATGAGAAGCTTCCCGAACTGTCCAGTTGCTCGGAAGGAGCCGACATCGCCCCGCGGCGGAGCGCGGCACGCTGCCGCTCCGCTCGCTGGACTAGGAAGTCCAGTTCGGGCATTCGGCGCTCTCTGGGAACTCCGTCACACCCTCCCTTCATGCTGACCCCCATGCGCGATCACAGTCCCTTCGATGACCCTGTTCCTCGCAGCGTTGCGCTGTCGCTTGACGAGGCCTTTCGAGTGTTGGAAGCAATCGAGGACGCTCGTTTTTCTCTACGAGCGCGTGGAGCTGCCCCTGGTCTGCAGGACGAGCTGGCGACCGTCATCCGCATGCTCCACGGTAAGTTGGGCTTCGACGAAGGAGGCGTGCAATGACCGGGCAAGAAGTGCTGCTCCCCGCCGAGGCCGCGCAACGGCTCGGCGTCGCTACCCGAGTCGTCATACAGGCCATGTATGAGCGGCGACTCCCGCGAGTGAAGCTCGAAGACGGAACACTTGGCGTCCCCGCCGAGGCGCTCGACTCCTTCCACGTCCAGTCGGCGTAGCGCCTACCTGTCACTCCGCTTGCTGGACAGCGCCACCGGCCTTGGGCACTCTGGGCGCATGAAGTCGCAGCGAGTGCTGTTGGTTCTCGTCTGTCATCACTCGCCGCACCGACGGTGACTCGCCTCTGAGAACTACCAGAGCTGCAGCTGCTCCCAGGTGATGGCGACGTCGCTGATGGTCTGCCACGTGAGACGCCCGCGACCACCGGGGCGGCGGACCTCGACGCGCTCTGGGCGCAGGCTGCGCGCGCCGCCGTTGGCGTCGAAGATGGTGATGCTGCCGTCGATGGCCACAGCCGACATCTTCCCCGCGAACCAGCGGCCGGTCTCGCCCTTGCGATAGCGCACCGGCTCGCCGACGCGCAGACCGAGTCGTTGCAGCGTTGCCGCGTCGATCATGCGAGCGGACTCAGTTCCCGGCCAGCATTCGCGCTTGCAGCTTGCGCATGCCCGCGAGCCAGCGGTCGTAGTCGCCGGTCTTGCGCTGCAGGTAGGTGAGCACCTCCGGGTGCGGCAGGATGAGGAACGTCTCGGCGCGGATGGTCTGCACCGCCACCTCGGCCACCTCGCTCGGCTCGAGCACGCGGCCGGCGGATCGCACGACGCTGCTGCTGATGCCTGCGGTGGGGTCGTCGCCCGCTCGCAACATCGCGGTGTTCACGCCCTGCGGGCACAGGCAGCTGACACGCACTCCGGCGTCGCCGTAGGTGATGCTGAGCCACTCGGCGAACGCGACCGCGGCGTGCTTGGTGAGGCTGTACGGCGCCGAGCCGATCTGGCTGAGCAGACCCGCGGCCGAGGCGGTGGAGCAGAAGTACCCCTCACCGCGAGCCACCCATCCGGGCACCAGGTACTTCGCCGCCCAACGGTGCGCGTGCACGTTGACGTCGAACGCGAGGTCCCACTCCGCCTCGGGACTGTCGAGCCCGCGACCGATGCCGACACCGGCGTTCGCGAAGAACAGGTCGATCGGTCCGAAGGCCTGCTCGGCGACCTCGACGAGGTGGCGGTTGCCCTCCTCGGTGCCCAGGTCGGCAGCGACCGCGAGCGCGCTGTCGGGCCGTACCGCGTTCAACCGTTCGGCCACCGCTGCGACGCCGGCCGACTGCACATCGGCGAGCACGACCCGTGCACCTTCGGCGTGGAAACGCTCGGCCAACCCCTCGCCGATGCCTCCCGCAGCACCGGTGACCACGGCATGTTTCCCCTGAAGTTCCATGCGGCGATCGTAGGCGGTGACAGCAGCCACACGCCGGGACGGTCGCGGGTGGCAGCACCGCGAAGGGGAACGCAACCGTGGCCGATACCATGCGAGACACAAGCGGTGCGCGCGAGGTACGTTCGCAACACGCCAGTCGCCGAAGGAGAGCACAGTGACCCAGACCGGGACCGAGACCACCGATGCCGTCATCCACGAGGCCTTGAGCGTGATCGACAAGGCGTTGTCGCAGATGATGAGCCGCGAGTTGGTGTCCTCCGGCGAGATCACCGACGTGCTGCTCGACGTGCGCACACTGCTCACCATGCCGGCGCACGCCGCCGCTGCCGCTCAGGTCTGAGCACCGGGCACCGACAGGTGCCCCCGGCGCGCCTCAGGCCGCCAACAAGTCCTTGAACGCTCGTTCGAGGCACACACGCAACAGGTCGGGGTCCGCCACCGCGACGGTGTCGATGTTGACGCCCATGTCGAGGCTGTGGTTGTAGCTGAGCAGCGTGAGGTTGAACGCCACTCCGCCCAGCGGACCGACCGGGTAGTTCTCGAGCAGCTTCGCGCCCGCGAGGTACATCGCCATCGGTGCGCCGCGCACGTTGCTGGTGGCGAAGTCGACCGTCTGCGCCTGCTGCCGCGCGAGACGAGTGATCAGGCTGGTGGGCAGCGCCGCGGCCACCGCGGCCAGCGTCTCCAGCGACGCCGTTGCCGACGCCTCCTTGGCCGCGCCGGCGGCTTCCTGGATGGCGGCGAAGCGGTCGGCGATGGACATGTCGCCGGTGGGCACCAGCATGCGCGCGAGCGAGAACGCGTTGGCGCCCGAGCTCTCGGTGCGCGTGCTGATGGCCATGCTCGACCGCAACAGATCGACGGGCGTGCCCATCTCGCGGTGGTAGCGGCCGGCAGCCTCCGCGGCGGAGGCGAGGAACGCCGTGTTGAGCGTGCCGCCGAGTCGCTTTGCCGCGGCGCGGGTCTCCCCGAAGGGCGCGCGCAGCACCTCCATACGGCGCTGCAACGACCGCTGCGTCCACAGCGGTGAGCGCGCACTCTCGGTGTCGCCGAGCTGCTGCATCACACCGCGCACCGTGTCGGCTGCTGCCGAGCCGGCGTCGGGGATGCCGGTGGGGTCGGCGAGCAGTTCCTTCACCTGCTTGAGCAGACCGATCGGCATGCGCAGGCTGCCGTTCAGCAGGTCGCGCAGCAGGTCGGGGCTCGGCGTGTCGGCGGCAGCCGCCTCGGCTGCGGCGGCGATGACATCGGGGTCGATCGGGGGCAGCTCGTCGACCTCGCGTTCGAAGTCGAGGAACTGCAGGCTCAGCTGCACCCCGCCTTCGCCGTCGACGATGGTGTGGTGCATCTTCTGGATGACCGCGCTCTTGCCGCCGCGCAGACCGTCGACGATGACGAACTGCCACAGCGGGCGGGTGCGGTCGAACGCATCGCACGCCATCAGGCTGGCCAGGTCGAGCAGCTGACGCATGGTGCCCGGCTTCGGCAGGGCCAGGTGGCGCACGTGGTAGCGCAGGTCGAAGTTGGGGTCGTCGACCCACATCGGGGCAGTGATGTTGGCGGGCGCCGGCTGCACCCGCTGGCGCAGTCGCGGCACGGCGTACGTGGCGCGCTCCATGCGGCGCAGGAACACGTCGAAGTCGGGCGACTTGTCGAGGATGGTGACGTTGGCGAAGGTGCTGCTGAGGTGCGGATCCTTCTCCAACCGCCACATCAGCCCTTCGGCATCGGTCATCTTGCGGTCGAAGTGCAGGTCGCCCATGGGGCGAGGCTAGCCCGCGGTTCCCGAGGGAGGGGCAGGCTCAGCCCACCGCGCGCAGCAGCGCCAGCGCGGCCTGACCCAGTGCGAGCCCGACGAGCGCGCCGCCGACCACGTCGCTGGGGTGGTGGATGCGCACGTAGGCGCGACTGGTGCCGACCACACCCGCGAGCGTGAACCACACGGGCGCGGTGGCGAGACCGCCGAACGAGGTGAGCACCGTGGCGGCGAAGAAGCCGGCGGATGCATGGCCGCTGGGGAAGCTGCTGGTGGACGGCTTGCGCACCGGGAACCGAGGGTCGCCGGTCTCGGTGGGGCGAGTGCGGCGGAACAGCCGCTTGATGCCCTGGTTGACGATGAGGCTCTCGGCGCCGATGAGCGCGGAGAACACGAACGCCTCGTTCGCGTTGCTGTCGCTGAGCAGCCCGCGGCTGGCGCCGATGAGATGCCAGATGAGGCTGAAGTCGCCGAGCTCGCTGGCCGCGGCGAACACGCGGTCGGCCACCGGGTTGCCGCGCAACCGCTCGAGCTGCGCGTCGGCCCAGGCGTCGAACGACTCGACCGCCGCCGACTCGTGCAGCTTCATGCGACGGCGAGCGGACGGAACCGCACCGGTGCTTCCACGGCCGCGAGCGTCGGGTCGCCACCGAAGGCCGGGCACCACGGCTGGAACGCGCAGGTCTTGCACAGCGCGCCTTCGCGAGGCTGGAAGTTGCCGGTGACGCACGCGCGCTCGACCGCCTTCCACACGGCCGTGGTGCGAGTGGTGATGAACCGCACCGACTGTGCCGACGGCGTGGCCGTGATGGTCTCGCCGGTGCGCAGGTACATCAGCCGAATGGCAGCCGGGCGCTGGCCGAGCACCTCTTCGCACAGGAACGAGTAGAAGTGCACGCCACCCAAGCTCTTCTGCTGGTACATCGGGCCCGGTGCACGGCCGGTCTTGTAGTCGGTGACCACCAGCCGGCCTTCCTCGTCGAGCTCGAGCCGATCGATGATGCCGCGCAGGCCGAGGTCGCCCACCTGCGCCTCGAGACGGATCTCGAGGCCGATCTCGCGCACCGACGTGGGGTCTTCCATCGCGAAGTAGGCCTGCACCAGCGACCACGCATCGTCGAAGAACGCCTGCTGCTGCTCGGGAGAGAGCTGCAGCTCGGTGAACTCGGGATCCAGCAGGTACTCGGCCCTGGCCTGCTGGAACGCGGGCTCGGCGGTGACGATGGTGCGCAGCGCGCCGGGGTTCAGGAACAGCAGCTCGAGCACGCGGTGCACCATGGAGCCCTTGGTGGCGTGGATGCTGGGCGGCTCGGGCAGCTTCTCGATGCTGGCGAACCGGAACGCCATGGGGCACGACGTGAACGCCTCGACTCGACTGGGCGACAGGCTCGTGGGCACCGGGTACATGACCTCATCGTAGAGAAGGGGTGCGCGAAAGTAGGGCGATGGCGTCGGATCCGGTCGACAGCACCTCGGATCCGGACCAGTCCGCCGGTCTGCTGCCGCCCGACGGCGTCGCCTGGCCGCCCACCCCGCCGCCGGTCGCTCGTTCGTCGCGGTCGCTGCGGCACGTGGCGCAGCCGGAGGACCTGCCGTCCGTGCTGAGCCCGACGGAGGCGCGGCCCGGCGACACGCACGTCGACGACTGGCGGACGATGGCGATCGCGGCACCCGACGGCTACACCGGCTCTGCCACCGCGCCGCCGGCGCCGGCGATCCGAGTCGATGCGTGGTCGGTGGGGTCGCTGGTGCTGGCCGTCGTGGGTCTCGCGCCGCCGCTGTGGGCCACTCCACTGGCGTCGGCGCTCGCAGTGGCGCTCGGCCTCGTCGGGCGTCGCGTGTGCTCGGTCGATCCCACGCGACGCGGGAAGGTCGTCGCCACCATCGGCATGCTGGTCGGAATCGCCACCTTGGTCGGCATCGGCGCAGCCGCGGCCACCGGTTCGCTCACGCTGTTCGGCTGAGCTCGTTTGCCACGATGGTCGCGATCTCCCGCGGGTGCGTCATCGGTCCGAAGTGGTCGAGCTCGTCACGCTGCAGGTAGCGACCGTTGGGCAGTTGCGCAGCGACGTCCTCGGCGATGCGCGACGGTTGCATCGGTTGCACCACTCCGGCCACGACGAGCACCTCGGTGTGGATCTCGGGCAGGACGTCCCACGTGCGGTGTGCGCCACCGGTGGCGAACGTGGATGCCTCGGTGTCGGGGGTGCACTTGAGATGCACTTCGCCGTCGCCCTGCGCGAAGCCGTACCGCACGTACGCGTCGAGCGACTGGGGCGTGAATGCGTTGAGCGGTGGCTTGGCCGCGTAGTTGGCGATCGCGGCTTCGTACGACGGGAACGATGCGCGGCGTCGGCGAGCTCCGGCCACCATCGGGCTCTCGCCGTCGGATGGTCCACCGGCGAGCCCGTCGGGCGGGAACACGATCGGCTCGAACACGACGAGTCGGCGGAACAGACCGGGGTTGCGATGTGCGGCCATCAACAGGCAGGCGCCGCCCATCGAGTGGCCGAACGCATCGATCGGTGCGCCGGTGCGCTCGACCAGCCAGGTGGCCATCGCCTCGGCGTCGTCGCCGTACGACTGCCAGTCGACGGCACCAGCAGGGCGCGGTGTGTCGCCGTGCCCGCGGTAGTCGAAGCCGATGCTGTGCGCGACCGAACGCAGTTCGTGGGCGAGTGGGAGGTAGCAGCGCCCGTGGAACCCGGTGGCATGTGAGACGAGCAGCGTCGAACCGGTGCCGCCGAGGTCGTGCACCGCGATCTGGACGCCGTCGGTGGACGGCACGAACATGAGGTCAGTCGTTCTTCTTCCCGCGACGACGCCACCAGATGGCGAACACGCGGTCGAGCAGCACACCGAGCACGAGTGCCACGAAGATGGCCCAGCGGACGGTGGTCTGCCAGTTGAAGAACATGAAGTCGATCTCGAGCTCGTTGCTGTTGCGCAGCACGAACACGACGATGATCGCCGCCACGATCGCGACCAGGACGAGCGCCACGTTGGGCCCGCTGCGCCCGCTCGCGGCGTTGCCGTCTCCGACTCTCTGCAGATCGTTGTCGTTGGTCATCGTGATGCCCCTCAGGCCTTGGGTTCTCTCGGGAGTCCGAGCAGTCGCTCCCCGATGATATTCCGCTGCACCTGGCTGGTGCCGCCTGCGATGCGGCCGCCCGGCGCCGCCAGCATGCCGTAGGCCTCCGGACCGTCGAGCATCGCGTCGGCGCCACTGAGGTCGCCGCGCAACATCGACGATGCGAACATCATCTCGGTGATGCCCAGCTTCATCAGGCTGGCGGCGGTGCTGGCCTGTGGCCCCTGTCGCAACGCCATCGCCTTGTACGCCTGGCCGGTGGCGAGCAGTGCGGCCAACCGCTGCCGCTCGACGGGTTGCAGCTCGCGACCTTCGGCCATGCGCGCCATCGCCTCCAGGCGACGCTCGAGACCGATGACCGCGGTGCCGATGTGACCGCGCTCGTTGGTGAGCACCGACATGCCGACGCCCCAGCCGCCGTGCAGCGGGCCGATGAGGTGGTCGGCGGGCAGGTGCACGTCGGTGAAGAACACCTCGTCGAACTCTGCTTCGCCCGTCATCTGCTGCAGCGCGCGGATCTCGACGCCCGGCAGGTCCATCGGGAACAGGAAGAACGAGATGCCGTCGTGCTTCTTCGCCTCCGGGTTGGTGCGTGCCATCAGGATGCCCCAGTTGCTGTAGCGCCCGCCGCTGCACCACACCTTCTGCCCGTTGACGACGTAGTGGTCGCCGTCGCGCCCCGCCCTGGTGGACAAGCCGCCGAGGTCGCTGCCGGCGCCGGGCCCGCCGAACAGCTGGCACCCCCCGTGCGTGCCCGACCGGGGTGAGGCGAGGTGCTGGGGTGCCGGGTGCGGTGGTTGGTGGTGTTGCTGGAGCCGTAGCAGCTATTGGTGCAAATTTCATCGCAGGACCAATAGGAGGTGTAGCTGCTGGTGCTGCTGCGGCTCCGGCTGCTGCTCATGGATTCCATAATTGGCGTCATCAAGTTGCGGAAATGAGTCGCAGCGTGAATAGTGTAGCGGATTCCTTTACAATGGTCGATCAATCGGCTACAGAAGCAGATAGACCTCAACCGGCACCTGGTGAAGTGGGCGTGAATGAAAGCTGGGAACTTATACATGCATCAACGACAACTGCTCCGGCATCTGATGCGAGTGTGACTGCTCCTGCTGCACAGACGGCTGCACAACCAGTAGCTGAAGAACCAACTCAACCTCTTGCCAACACCGGATGGTTTGGTGGCTGGTTTCGGGGGTAATTCGTAAGTTACACGAAGAAAGCTGACAAAAGAAAACCCTCAAGAGGCTGAGCTTCTTGAGGGTTTTTTATTTGTGCGGCTACAAATTTTTGCGAGCAGTCAGCCGTTTTTTGGAGTGCGGGGACTTGTCACCGCTTTCCTCAAGGGCGACTTGTCGCCCGACCCGCTCGGAGCTAAGAATACTTCACACCCAGACACCGGCACCATTAATGCGCGACTGGATTTGCGAGCTATTCAACCCACGAAATAGGTACAGTGGGTTGATTAAACCTTAACAGTGTATTAGTACGACATGTCAATTAAATTGACTGTTCTACTTTTCTTCTTCTTCTTGTTCTTCCGGTGCTGCTTTCTGGCCACCAAAGAACGGAGCCTTAGACTTCTTCGTCAAATCCTTCTCAGACCACTCCAATGCTAATTTTCCTAGATTTCTGATGGCAGGATCAGTCGTTTTCTCCATCGCTTCGTGGATGACTTTTTCCCCTTTCTTCATCTTCGTCTGAGTCAGGACGTAGGTCAT
>CAZWCU010000041.1:0-1285 GCA_964632715.1 uncultured Bifidobacterium sp.
GCGCGAGATCACCCTGCGCAAGGGTCCGTCGATGTGGCTCATGTGGCGAGCAGCACGCTGACCCTGGCTACTCTCGCCGACGGGGACATCACGAAGGGGGTCGGTCGATGACCGAACTGCAGGACAACGTCGAAGTACAGGGATCGTGCGATCCGCGGTTCGAGGCACTGCGCGACATCCTCGCGGCCAGCCTCGCGTCGGGCGCGGACGTCGGAGCGTGCACCTCGGTGATGCTCGACGGCGAGATGGTCGTCGACCTGTGGGGTGGCTTCGCCGACGAGGCGCGCACCACGCCGTGGCAGGCCGACACCATCACCAACGTGTGGTCGAGCACGAAGACGATGACGGCGCTCAGCGCGCTGATGCTGCACAGTCGCGGGCAGCTCGACTTCGACGCGCCGGTCGCGGAGTACTGGCCCGAGTTCGCCGCCAACGGCAAGGCCGACGTGCGCGTGCGTCACCTCATGTCGCACACCTCGGGTGTGTCCGCGTGGGCGCAGCCCGTGGAGGTGAGCGACATCTTCGACTGGGAGAAGAGCACCTCGATGCTCGCCGCCCAGGCACCGTGGTGGGAGCCGGGCACCGCGAGCGGGTACCACGCGCTCAACCAGGGCCACCTCGTCGGCGAGGTCATCCGCCGCATCACCGGCACCAAGCTCGGTGAGTTCTTCCGCACGCAGGTGGCCGAGCCGCTGGGCGCCGACTTCCACATCGGTCTCGCGCCCAGCGAGTACGGCCGCGTCGCCAACGTCATCCCGCCGCCGCCGCTGCCGATCGACCTCTCCACGCTCGACCCCGACATGGTCGCGGTGAAGACCTTCACCGGCCCCGCACCCGACGCGTCGGTGGCCTGGACCGACGAGTGGCGTCAGGCCGACATCGGCGCGGCCAACGGGCACGGCAACGCGCGCTCGATGGCGCTGGTGCAGAGTGCCATCAGCAACGGTGGCGTGGTCAACGGCGTGCAGTTGCTGGACCAGGACTCCATCGACCAGATCTTCCGCGAGCAGTCCAACGGCGTCGACCTGGTGCTGATGATGCCGATGCGCTTCGGCATCGGCTTCGGCCTGCCCGGCGAGAGCTTCCCGCTGCCGCCCGATCGGCGCATCTGCTTCTGGGGCGGTTGGGGCGGCTCGCTCGTCATCAACGACCTCGACAACCGGATGACCTTCACGTTCGCGATGAACCGAATGGGCGGGGGCACCGTCGGCGACGAGCGCGGTCTGAACCTCCTCGCGGCAGCGATGGCCGCGGTCGAGGCCGGCTGACGCGTCAGTGGCCGGGG
>CAZWCU010000041.1:1385-21240 GCA_964632715.1 uncultured Bifidobacterium sp.
GTCAGTGGCCGGGGTCGAAGGCGACCGGCATGTGCGCCGGACCGAAGATGCCGACGCCTTCCGGCTTCCACGTGGTCGGCCCGTCGAGCCGCAGGTTCGGCATCCGCCGGGCGAGCAGCGGCAACGCCTCCTGCAGTTCGGCGCGGGCGAGCGCCTGACCGAGGCAGTAGTGGATGCCGGAGCCGAACGTGAGCTGCGGCTGGTCGCCCTTCTGTGACGTGATGTCGAAGGTGGCGGGCTCCTGGAACACGCCGGGGTCGCGGTTGGCCTCGGCCAATCCCACCGACATGAACGTGCCCGCGGGGAACACGATGTCGCGGTACTCGATGTCGACGCTCGCGAAGCGCGCGGTGCCGCGCACGGCACCGAAGTAGCGCATCGTCTCTTCCACTGCGCGTTGCGCGAGGTCGGGCCGTTCGGCAAGCAGCGCCCACTGGTCGGGATGCTCGGCGAACAGTCCCATCGCACAACCGAGTTGGTTGCGAGTGGTGTCGGTGCCGCCGACGATGACGGCGTTCACCATCATCACCAGTTCGTCGGTGCTCAGCCGGTCGCCGGCTTCCTCCATCGCGATGAGGTCGGTGAGCAGATCGTCGGCCGGCTTGTCGCGGCGCTCGGCGATGAGCTCGCGGGTGTACGCGTCGAGCTCCTCCTGCGTGCGCATGATGAGGTCGAGCTTGTCGGCCATGTCGACGGAGAAGATCTCCAGGATGTCGTTGGCCCAGCGGCTGAACAGCTGCCAGTCGCTCTTCGGCGCGCCGAGCAGCTCGCAGATGATGGGGATCGGGTACGGCTCGCAGATGTCGACCGCGATGTCGGCGCGGCCCGCCGCCGAGACCTTGTCGACGAGGCCGTCGATGACCTCGCGCATGAACGGTCGCAGTCGGTCGGCTTGGCGCGGCGAGAACGCCGGCGCGACCAGTCGGCGCAGGCGCAGGTGCACGTCGCCCTCCGCGCTGAGGATGCTGACGCGCTGGCGGGACAGGAACGCTTCGTCGGTGACACCCATCAGCTCCGGGATGCGGCCGGCGGCGCTGTGCCAGCGCTTGTCGCGCAGGATGCTGGTGACGTCGTCGTAGTGCCACACCGCGAACCCGAACAGGTTGCGCACGATCCACGCGTCGGCCGGCATCTCCAGGTTCGGGTCGAAGCGGCGAGCGGGCGCGCCGTCCGGCGGCAGCATCAACGGCAGGTCGAGTTCGTGCACGAGCGTGGCCATCCCCGAACGCTACGCCCACACCATCCACCGCTCACGCACCCGAGGCCCATCCGAGGCTTTCCTCCAGATCGGCGCCTTCCGAGGCTCACGTCCAGGATCTGCCCGCACAACGCCTCGGAAGGCCGCCAGCTGGAGGAAAGCCTCGGACCGGGGTGGGGGTCAGGCGAGGGCGACGGTGGGGTCGACGAAGGGGGTGGCGAGGAACTCGGCGACGGGGGCGTTGGTGACGCTGCCGGCGTGCGTGTTGAGTCCGAGGGCGAGCGCATGGTCTCGCGCGCACGCACCGGCGACGCCGTGGGTGGCGAGCTCGAGCTGGTAGGGGAGCGTGGCGTTGGTGAGCGCATACGTGCTCGTGTGCGGCACCGCACCCGGCATGTTGCCGACTGCGTAGTGCAGCACGCCGTGCAGCTCGTAGACGGGTGCCGCGTGGGTGGTCTCGTGGATGGTCTCGATGCAGCCACCCTGGTCGACCGCGACGTCGACGATGACGGCACCCGGCTTCATCGTGCGCACCATGTCCTCGGTGACCACCACCGGTGCGCGGCCGCCGGCGACGAGCACCGCGCCGATGACGAGGTCGGCGTCGGCGATGTTGCGCTCGAGCGCGCCGCGGTTCGAGGCGAGCGTGACGATGCGACCCTTGTTGATCTGGTCGACCCAGCGCAGGCGATCGAGGTTCTTGTCGAACAGCACGACCTCGGCCTCCATGCCCGCCGCGATCCACGCCGAGTTCCAGCCGACGTTGCCGGCACCGAGCACCACGACCTTCGCCGGCTGCACGCCCGGCGCGCCGCCCATCAGCACGCCGCGCCCACCGTTGTGGCGCTCGAGGTAGTGCGCGCCCATCTGTGGCGCGAGCCGGCCGGCCACCTCGCTCATCGGGGCCAGCAGCGGCAGCGCGCCACCGGTGAGCTGCACGGTCTCATAGGCGAGCGCAGTGGTGCCGGCGGCGAGGAGCGCCGCGGCCACTTCCGGGTATGCAGCGAGGTGCAGGTAGGTGAACAGCGTCAGGTCGTCGCGCAGGAAGGCGAACTCCTCCGCCTTCGGTTCCTTCACCTTCACGACCATCTGCTGCGCCCACGCGTCGGCCGCGGTGGGCACGATGGTGGCGCCGGCGGCCACGTAGTGCTCGTCGCGGAAGCTGGCACCTTCGCCGGCGCCGGTCTCCACGAACACGTCGATGCCGCTGCGTTCGAATTCGCGCACGCCGTCGGGGGACATCCCCACCCGGTACGCCTGGGTCTTGATTTCCTTGGGCACGCCGACGGTGGTGATCATGCTGCTCACTCTCTGCCTGCCGGAACCGTTGATCAACGGCCGATTCTCTGGAAGGATGCACCGATGGCCGTCGAATCTTCGGGAGTTGATCGCATCGACCGTCGAATCGTCGAGATCCTGCGTGACGAGGGTCGCATCAGCTGGAAGGAGCTCGCGGATCGCGTGCACCTCGCGCCCAGCTCGGTGGCCGACCGCGTGCGCCGGCTGGAGACCGCGGGCATCATCGGTGGGTACACCGCGCGCATCGACCCGCGAGCACTCGGACGCGATGTGCGCGCGGTGGTCGACGTCGGGCTGCCACCGGGCACGGATCCGGCCGACTTCGAAGCGCGACTCGCGCAGCGCGACGAAGTGGCACTGGCGCTCTACGTCACGGGTCCCGCCGACTACACGATCATCGTCGACTGCGCCGGCGCCGAGGGCCTCGATACGTTCATCCGCTGGCTGAAGGCCGACGCCGGCGTCGCTCGCACGGAGAGCAAGTTCGTGCTTCGCCCCGTCACCGTGTGAACTCGAGTCAGCTGCCGCGGAAGGTGCTCAGCAGCTTCGCCATCGCGGATTGAGCGGTGGCAGAGGTGTACGGCCCGACCGCGACGAGCGAGGCGACCAGGGCCGCCACCTCGCCCGCGGTGAAGTCGATCGTCGACGACGTCGCCGGTGCGAGCAGCTGGTAGCCGCCGAGCGGGCCGCGCCGACAGTGGATGGGCACGCCGGCTGCGCGCAACCGGTCGATGTCGCGTTCGACGGTTCGCGTCGAGGTGCCGGTTCGCTCGGCCAGCACTGCGCAGGGCACGTGCCGGCCGGCGCGGGCGCGTAGCTCTTCGATCAGCGCGTGCTGACGCTCCACGAGAGGGACCGCTTGGTGCAGTTGCACGTAGCCGGGCGCGCGCGGCGAACCGATCAGACGTCGAGGTGGTGAGGTCGTCACGGCACGAGTCTGGCGTACCCGACGTAGCAGTGTCGGGTTCGCTTCGTACTCTGCAACGGACTGCAGCCGAGACGCGCTGCCGGAGAAAGGACGTCACGTGGAGATTCGGATCGATCGGGTGGGTCTGTTGGTCGAGCAGCTCACCGACGCGGTGATGTTCAGTCGTGAGCGCATCGACGGCATGTCCGGCGACGAGTTCCTGTGGGAGCCCGTCTCGCCGTGCTGGTCGATCCGGTCTCGTGCCTCGGCAGCGACCCCTGACGCGTTCGGGCCGGGACAGTTCGTGCTCGATGCCGACGTGTCGGTCGACCCGTTCGAGGTGGGCCCGTTCACGACGATCGCCTGGCGCGTGGGGCATCTGCTCAGCGCGTACGCCGGGCGCTTCGAGTGGACCTTCGGCCGACGCGCCACTCCGCCCGCCGACCTGGTCGAGTTCACACCCGAGGCCGGACCGATGGTGACGCAGCTGTGGGACGAGATCGATCGCTGGGTGGCGACGGTGGAGGCGATGACCGACACTCAGCTCGACGAGCCGGGCTTCGGGCAGTACCCGATGGGCATGGACCCTCAGTTGCCGTTCATCGGCATTGTCCGCTGGATGAACCGGGAGACGATCCACCATCTCGCGGAGATCGCGCTGCTCCGCGACCTCTACTCCGCTCGTGGCACCCTCTCGACCGGAGCCCGCTAGCACAACTCTCACCCCAGGACGGCCACCTCGCCGGTGGGCGGCAGGCAGGCGGCAGGGATGTCGCGGTTCCGCATGTCGTCGGCGTGGTCGTAGCCACCGCCACCCCACACCTCCTCGCCGAGATGGATCTCCGTTCCGTCGGCGGTGACCACGCCGTCGCCCGACAGGAGTGCCTCGGTGCCGTACCACCACACGATCGGGAGGCGCGTGCCGTCGGCGAGCTCGATCTGGAAGCACTCGTTCTCGTCGTCGTATCGCAGCGTGCCCCGGATCAGCGCCTCGCGCGCTCCGGCGCCAGGCACCGGCTCGCCGAACACCCACAGACCCGGGTACGTGCCGGTGGACCCGGGATCGTCGGTGCACGCGAGGAGTGTCGCGGCAATCGTGACCAGTGCGATCGATCGCAGCAGATGCGCCGCGCTGGACCGACCACGAGCCATGTCGGAAGGGTAGTGGCGCTCGCTCGCGCGTCCGGCGCGTGTGGCTACCATCGGCTGCATGAAGAGCTTCAAGAACTTCGTCAATGGTCAGTACGTCGACGCGGCCGACGGTCGCACCACCGCGGTGGTCAACCCGGTCACCGGACAGCAGTACGCGACCGCGGCACTGTCTGCGGAGGCCGACGTCGACGCGGCGATGAGTGCGGCGGCAACGGCCTACGAGAGCTGGCGCGACACCACGCCGAGCGAGCGCTCGCTGGCACTGTTCCGCATCGCCGATGCCGTCGAGGCGCGTGCCGACGACCTCATCGCGATGGAGGTCGAGAACTGCGGCAAGCCGGCGCACCTGGTGCGCAGCGAAGAGATCCCGCCGATGGTCGACCAGATCCGATTCTTCGCCACGGCCGCTCGCCACCTCGAGGGCAAGAGCGCCGGCGAGTACATGCGCGGCATGACCAGCATCATCCGCCGCGAGTCCATCGGCGTGTGCGCGCAGGTCGCGCCGTGGAACTACCCGATGATGATGGCCGTGTGGAAGTTCGCTCCCGCGCTGGCCGCCGGCAACACGGTGGTGCTCAAGCCCAGCGACACCACGCCGGCCACCACCGGCCTGCTCGCCGAGATCGCCGCCGAGTTCCTGCCCGAGGGTGTGTTCAACGTCATCTGCGGCGACCGCGACACCGGGCGCAACATGGTGCTGCACGACGTTCCGGCGATGGTCAGCATCACCGGCTCGGTGCGTGCCGGCATGCAGGTGGCCGAGGCCGCGTCGCACAGCCTGAAGCGCGTGCACCTCGAGCTCGGCGGCAAGGCGCCGGTCGTGGTGTTCGACGATGCCGACATCGCCGCCGCCGCCGAGGGCATCGCCATCGCCGGCTACTTCAACGCAGGGCAGGATTGCACCGCTGCGACGCGGGTCATCGCATCGCCCGGCGTCTATGCCGACCTCGTCGAGGCCTTGGCCGAGCAGGCCCGCGGCACCAAGACCGGCCAGCCCGACGACGAAGACGTGCTGTACGGCCCGGTCAACAACCCCAACCAGTTGGCGCACGTCAGCGGCATGGTCAGCCGTGCACCCAGCCACGCCAACGTGGTG
Organism: uncultured Bifidobacterium sp.; assembly: GCA_964632715.1. Lineage (GTDB taxonomy): Bacteria > Actinomycetota > Acidimicrobiia > Acidimicrobiales > Ilumatobacteraceae > UBA668. Next base: position 7,038 of record CAZWCU010000041.1, read on the forward strand.
GCCGGCGGCAACGCCGTGGGCGGCGACGGCTACTTCTTCGAGCCCACCGTCATCGCCGACCTGCGCCAGGACGACGAGATGATCCAGCAGGAGATCTTCGGCCCGGTCATCACGGTGCAGCAGTTCAGCGACGAGGACGAAGCCGTGCGCTGGGCCAACGGCGTGGAGTACGGCCTGGCCAGCAGCGTGTGGACGAAGGACTTCGGCCGCGCGATGCGCATGGCCAAGCGGCTCGACTTCGGGTGCGTGTGGATCAACACCCACATCCCGCTCGTCGCCGAGATGCCCCACGGCGGCTACAAGAAGAGCGGCTACGGCAAGGACCTCTCTTCCTACGCCCTCGACGACTACACCCGCATCAAGCACGTCATGGCCAACCTCGACAGCTGACACGGCAGCTTTGGCGGTGAGGCGCCCACATCGGGCGTCCCAGCCCCAAAGCTGGGAACGTCAGTGGGCGCCCCAGGTGAAGGTCTGCTTCACCAGGTCGAGGTAGATGAAGGTCTCGGTGCTGCGCACGCCGGGCACGCTGCGGATGCGGTTGGTGAGGTCCAGCAGCGCGCCGTCGTCGGCGACCACCACTTCGGCCATCAGGTCGAACGACCCGGCACTCACCACCAGGTAGTCGATGTCGCGCATGCCCTGCAGGGTCTTGGCGATGTCGTCGGTGGGGCCTTCGGTGCGCACGCCGATCATTGCCATCCGCCTCTTGCCGTGGGAAAGGGGGTTGGTGACGGCCACCACCTGCATCACGCCGGCGTCGATGAGGCGCTGCACACGTTGGCGAGTGGCGGCCTCGGAGAGACCGACCGCCGAGCCGAGGCGGGTGTAGGGCACTCGCCCGTCGCGCTGCAGTTGCTCGATGATCGCCCGATCGGTCTCGTCGATCTGCATTCCGGTTCTGTCCATCGCTACGGATCATGGTGCCGAACGGCGCACTTCGCAAGGGAATCCGTGGCGCACACGCTGTTCATCAACGATTTCCTTGCGGCTCGCCTCGTGTTCATGAGAAGTTGCACCCGTGAACACGGCGCCGGAGCGGGCTCGATGATGTCCCGAGCAGCAACCGGTTGTGCATACACTTTGCACACGATCTACTCAGCCTCCACCGGCCGATCGGGCCGCGTGCAGACACTCATCGGTGGGCACCTCACCCACCTCGAATTCTCGGGGGAGACAGCGTGACCGACGCGACAGGCATGCCGATGAGCGGGGCAGCGAGCCAAGGTGAGCGCGGTTCGGTGGAGCTGCAGGGCGTCACGAAGCGGTTCGGCACGATGGTGGCCGTCGATGCGCTCGACCTGGTGGTGAAGCCGGGCGAGTTCCTGTCGCTGCTCGGCCCGTCGGGGTGCGGCAAGACCACCACGTTGCGCATGCTGGCCGGCTTCGAGCAGCCCGACGAAGGGTTCATCCGCATCAGCGGCCAGTACGTGCAGGGCATCCCGCCGTACAAGCGAGACGTCAACACCGTGTTCCAGAGCTATGCGCTGTTCCCGCACATGGATGTCGCCGAGAACGTCGCCTACGGCCTCAAGCAGCGCAAGGTGCCCAAGTCGGAGATCGCCAGTCGCGTCGCCGAGGCGCTCGGCATGGTGAAGATGGGCCATCTGGCCGCCCGCAAGCCCAAGCAGCCCAGCGGTGGCCAGCAGCAGCGTGTGGCCGTCGCCCGCGCGCTGGTCAACCGGCCCAGCGTGCTGCTGCTCGACGAGCCGCTCGGCGCGCTCGACCGCAAGCTGCGCGAAGAGATGCAGATCGAGCTGAAGCTGCTGCAGAGCCAGCTCGGCATCACCTTCATCTTCGTCACGCACGACCAGGAGGAGGCCATGAGCATGAGCGATCGCATCGCCATCATGCTCGACGGCCACGTCGAACAGCTCTCGGATCCCGAGACCGTCTACGAGCACCCGTCGTCCGCGTTCGTGGCCGGCTTCATCGGCCGCAACAACTTCTGGCGCGGCTCGGCCACCGCCGACGGTGTCATCGCCGACGATGGCACCGTGTTCCGCGTGTCGCGTCCCGAGGAGATCCTGTCGCCCGGTGCCGGTGCGCTGGCAGCGGTGCGGCCCGAGTGCTTCCGCCTCGTCACCACCGATCCGGGCACCGAGACCAACGCGGTCAACGGTCGCCTGGCGAGCGTGGCTCACTTCGGCGACACGTTGCAGTACATCGTGCACGCCAAGGACCGCGAGATCGTCGTGCTCGCGCCGCGTGCCGGCGGCGTGCGCCTCGACGTCGGCGACGACGTGTGGGCGACCTGGGCCGCCGACGACGTGTACCAGTTCTCCGACCGACAGGCCGGAATCGTGCTCACGGAAGCGTCGCTGCAACCGATCAGCGACGAGTCGTGAACTCACAACAGGGGAGGAACCCAAGAATGTCAGGAAAAGACGACACGCTCCGCGTGCTCATGGACTCAGGAACCGCCAAGCGGATGGCCGGCGAGTTCAGCCGACGCAAGATGCTCGGCATGGCGGGTGGGTCGGTGGCGTTGGCCGCATTCCTCGCGGCCTGTGGCGGCGACGACGACTCCAGCGGCGGCAGCGACGACACGGGTGGCGGCAGCGACGACACCGGCGGCGGTGGCGGCGACAGTGGCGCCAACTCGTTCAAGCTGTTCACCTGGGCGGAGTACGACGACCCCGACCTGATGGCCAGCTTCGGCAACATCGAGATCACCATCTTCAACTCGAACGAAGAGGCCATCCAGAAGCTCGTCTCGGCGGGTGGCAACGCCGGCTTCGACATGGTGTGCCCCACCGGCGTCTACATCCCGCAGATGGTCGGCGAGGGCCTGCTGGAAGAGCTCGACCTCACTCGCATCCCCAACTTCAAGAACCTCGACCCGGCCTACGCGAACCAGGACTGGGATCCGGGCAACAAGCACTCGGTGTGCAAGAACTGGGGCAGCACCGGCTGGATCTACGACAAGTCGGTCGTCACCCGCGAGATCACCACGTGGGCCGACTTCCTCGACGTGGCCATGAACGAGGCCAGCGGACAGACCTCCGTGCTCGACACGGCACCCAACCTGTGCGGCCTGTACTTCTGGGCCAACGGCATCGACTGGAACACCACCGACGAGGCCGACCTGGCCGCGTGCGAAGCGTTCCTGGTCGACGAGTTCGCCACCCACATCAAGGCGTTCGACGCGTACCCGGGCATCAACCTCACCCAGGGCAACTACGTGCTCTCGCAGATCTGGAACGGCGATGCTCGCCAGGGCCTCAACTCGGTGGTGGAAGCCGGCGACGATCCGGAGAACTACGGCTACCAGGTCGTGGGCGCTCCGGAGACCGAGCTGTGGATGGACAACTGGTGCATCCTGGCCGGCGCCTCGAACATCGACGCCTGCTACAACTTCATCGACTTCATCCTCGATCCGGCCAACTCGGCTCAGGACATCCAGTTCCACGGCTACAACACCGGTGTGCTGGGTTCGAAGGAAGCCCTGCCGGCCGACACGCCGTTCCTCGACATGGTGTACTTCACCCCGGAAGAGGTGTCGCGCATGCGTTCCGGCTCGCTCGACAACCAGGACCGCGTGGTCGAGATCTACAACAAGGTGAAGGCCGCGGCAGGCGGCTGATCCGATGAGCGTTGCGACGGTCACCACGGAGAACCCACCCGCCCGCCGACTGCGGTGGCCGGGCTTCATCCTCGCCATTCCCGCGTGGGCATGGTGGGCGGTGTTCTTCGTGGTGCCCGTCGTGCTCGTCATCGCGGCCAGCTTCGGCTCGAAGGTGCCCAACTCGGCGGGTCGGGTCAGCTACTCGAACCTCGGCCTGGGCAACTACCGCGAGGCACTCGAGGGCGGCCTCGACGGCACGTTCTTCAAGGTGCTCGTGCAAGGCATGCGCACCACCGTGCTCGGCACGGTGCTGTGCCTCATCATCGCGTTCCCGTTGGCGTACATGCTCGCCATCAAGATGCACTCCCGCAAGGGCCTCGTGCTCGGGCTGCTCGCCATCCCGTTCTTCACCAACTTTCTCATCCGCACACTGGCGTGGCGCATCGTGCTGGCGCCGAAGGGTCTCATCTCCAACACGCTGATCGACTGGGGCATCATCAACAGCCGGCTCGACGTGTTGAACACGCGCATGGGCGTGCAGATCGGCGTGGTCTACAACTACCTGCCACTGATGATCTTCCCGCTGTTCGTGGCGCTCGACCGGCTCGACCCCGCCCACCGCGAAGCCAGCAAGGACCTCTTCGCCGGGCGACTGCGCACGTTCACGCAGATCACCCTGCCGCTGGCGAGGCCCGGCATCATCGCCGGTGTGGTGCTGGTGTTCGTGCCGCTCGCCGGCGACTACATCACCGCCAACCTGCTCGGCGGTGCCAAGGGCAACATGCCCGGCAACCTCGTCGCCTCGCAGTTCACGCAAGCGCAGAACCCGGCGCTTGGCGCCGCGTTGGCCGTCATCCTGGTCATCGGCATCCTCGGCGTGCTCGGCCTCGGTGCCCTGATCGGCCTGCTGCTCGGCTTGATCGGCCGACGGGTCAGCCTGCTCGGCGCCGCGCTCACCGCGCTGGTCGCAGCGATCGTCGGCGTCTTCGCCACCGGAGGTTCCATCGGCTCGCTCCGCTCCGTGGTCACCGCCGATTCCTTCGTGCCCGTCCTCATCTTCCTCGGACTGATGGCCGGTGGCGCGGCCGTGCTCGCACTGCTGCCGCGGCCCTTCGACACGGTCGCGCTCTCGCTGTGGTCGATCGCCACCATCGTGTTCCTCTACATCCCCATCGCGTTCATCGTCGGGCACTCGTTCAACGACAACCGCGCGCTCGAGGTCTGGAGCAGCTTCAGCACGCGCTGGTACGGCGAGATGTGGGACAACACGCAGATGACCAGCGCGGTGAAGACCTCGTTCATCGCCGCGGGCGTCGCCGCGCTCATCTCCGTCGTCATCGGCACCCTCGCCGGCATCGCCCTCGCCCGCCGTCCTGGCAAGTGGACCGTCGCGTTCATGGCGCTGCTGCTGCTCGTGCTCACCACACCCGAGATCGTCGACGCCACCGGCATGCAGCTGCAGTTCGTGTGGTTCGGCGGCATCTTCCGTGAAGGCATGTTCCCGCTGTTCATCGGCCAGTCGATCTTCTCCGCGGCCGTCGTCACGCTCATCGTGCGTGCTCGCATGCAGGGCATGGACGAAAGTCTCGAGCAAGCCGCGGCCGACCTGTTCGCCACGCCGCTCACCGCCTTCCGCCAGATCACCTTGCCGCTCATCTCGCCGGCCGTGCTGGCCGGCGGTCTGCTCGCCTTCACCTTCGCCCTCGACAACGTCATCATCAGCGACTTCGTGCGCGGCGAAGGGGCCAACACCTTCCCCACCTACGTGTTCGGTCTGGCCCGCACGGTGAGGAAGCCCGACGTCGCCGCGATGGCCACGCTGCTGCTCGGGATCACGTTGGCGGCCCTCGTCGGCGCCGCGCTCATCCTGCGTCGCAGTGGCGACGACTCGTCGCAGATCGCCGCCACCCTCACGGGCAGCTGACCTCCACACATGAGCGCACGAACATGAGAGTCATCGTCATCGGCGCGGGCCTTGCCGGCCTGCGCGCCACGGAGCGGTTGCTCGCCGCCGGGTGCGATGTGCAGCTCATCGAAGGCGGACGTCGGCCTGGTGGCCGCGTCCGCACCGTGTCGGCCCCTTTTGCCGGCGGCCAGTACAGCGAGAGCGGCGCCGAGTGGGTCGACGCCATTCACGTGCGCATGATCGAGCTGCTCGACCGGTTCGGTCTCGAACGTCTCGGGCCCGGCGAGCAATGGACCACCATCCGCCGCTGGATCCACCACCGTGGGCGGCTGATGAGCCCCGACGACGTGCGCGCCGCCGACCCCGGGGTGCTCGACGAGCTCGACCACTTCGACCGCATCATCGACGACGCCACCACCGACCTCGCCGACCCGTCGCGCCCCGACCTCCACCCGCGCGCAGCAGCGCTCGACTCGCTCTCGCTGGCGCACGTGGCCGCGCAGGCGAACCTGGGCGAGCTGGCATCGCTGTTCAAGCTGCGCGACGCGCAGGGCGAGTTCGCGGCCGAGCCCGCCGACGTGTCGCTGCTCTTCGTCGCGCAGCAACGGGCGTACCACGCCGCGCACAGCGGCGGCGAGGTCGTGCTGTCGCACCGCGTGAAGGGCGGGCTTAGCGCCGTCGCCATCGGACTCGCCGCTGGTGTGGCGTCGCACATCACCATCAACGAGCACCTCGTCGCGCTCGAGCAGGACGCCGACGGGGTGGTCGTGCACACCGACCGTCGGGTGCTCACCGCCGACCACGTGGTGCTGGCGTGCGCGCTGCCGCCGCTGCGCAGCGTCGACTTCCGCACGGAGATGCCACCGGCACTCGCCACCGCCGTGCACCAGTTGGGGTACGGCACCATCACCAAGACATCGGTGCAGTGGCCGCAGCGAGGATGGCCGAAGGGCTACGCCACCACGTCGGGTCGCGCGCAGCGCGTGTACGAGCCCACCGTCGACCAGCCGGGGGAGCAGGGCATCCTGATGAGCTACTGCGGTGGCGACGGCGGCCGCGAGTGGGCGCGCCTGCCCGAACCGGAACGCATCGAGCTCGCGGCCAACGAGATGAAGGCGATGCACGGCCTGCGCACCAACGCGATGAGCGGCTACTCGCGGGCCTGGAGCAACGAGCAGCGCTACGGCGGCGCGTACGCGGTGTACACGCCGGGACAGATCACCACCCATTGGCAGGTGCTGCGCCAGCCGTGGGGTCGTGTGCACCTGGCCGGCGAGCACGTCGCCACCTGCACCGGCTACATGGAAGGTGCGCTGGAGAGCGGCGAAACCGTCGCGGCGCGCATCGTGGCAGCGGGCTAGCCTTTTCGCATCATGCCAAGTACGAACTCGTCCGCCGCGGTCGCGCCACGAATCGGGCCCGCTGATGGGCCGCCCCGAATCGCACTCGCCCCGGAGGGGGCACCCACCTGGATGGCCGATGCCATCGTCGACGGTGGGGGACACCTGGTGCCGCTGGCCGACGCAGAGGCGATGGTGTGGGGCGCCCCGCGCGAGCCCGATGCGCTGCGCCAGGCACTCGCCGACGCGCCGCACCTCACGTGGGTGCAGCTGCCGTTCGCCGGCATCGAGAACTGCATCGACGTCGTCGACGACGAGCGAGTCTGGACGTGTGGCAAGGGGGTCTACGCAGAGCCGGTCGCCGAGATGGCGCTGGCGCTCACTCTTGCCGGGCTGCGCAACGTGGGGGCCTACGCGCGAGCCACCGAGTGGCAGCGGCCGGTCGGGCGCAACCTCGTCGGGGCCAACGTCACCATCCTCGGCGGCGGTGGCATCACCGAACACCTGCTGCGCCTGCTCGCTCCCTTCGACTGTCACGTCACCGTGGTGCGCAACCGCGTGGTCGAGATGGAAGGCGCCGACGACGTGGTCGAACCCGACCGCTACGTCGATGCGTTGGCCGGTGCCGACGTGGTCATCCTCGCGTTGGCGCTCACTCCCGAGACCGAGGGCATGATCTCGCGCACGGAGTTGGAGCAGATGGCGCCGCACGCGTGGGTGGTCAACGTCGCACGCGGGCGTCACATCGTCACCGACGATCTGGTGTGGGCGCTGGAGCACGGCGTCATCGGCGGCGCCGCGCTCGACGTCACCGACCCCGAGCCGCTGCCGCCCGGTCATCCGCTGTGGTCGTTGCCGAACTGCATCATCACGCCGCACGTCGGCAACACGCCCGCCATGGCGATCCCGTTGCTGTCCGAGCGCATCGCCACCAACGTGCGCCGTTTCGCCAACGGCCAGTCGCTGGTCGGGCCGGTGCACGTCGACCTGGGGTACTGATGGTGCACCATCCGGCAGGAGAGCCGAGCGCCGGTTCCAGCGCCGGTGCGAGCACCACGCCGGTCGTCACTGCAGCCGCCGTCGTCGGGGCGCTGGCCGACGAGCACCGTCGGCGGGTGTTCGCCGCGGTGCAGCTCGGCGCCGACCACCTCGACGCGGTCGTCACCGCCACCGGGCTGTCGGCCACCCAGGTCGGCAAGGCCCTCGGCAAGCTCGTCGACGTCGGTGTGATCTCCGGCTCGCACGGTGAGCTCCACGTCGTCGGCGAGGTCTTCCAGCAGGCCGCTCGCTTCGCCCTCGCGAGACCCGAGTCGCGAGAGCACGACGACTCCCCGGCCGAGGTGCGCAAGGTGCTGAACAGCTTCGTCAGCGACGGTCGGCTGCAGTCCATCCCCACCGCGCACGCCAAGCGACTGGTGGTGCTCGACTGGCTGGCGCAGGAGTTCGAGCCCGGCCGTCGTTACACCGAGGCGATGGTGAACCTCATCCTCGGCCAACGGCACCCCGACACCGCAGCGCTGCGCCGGTACCTGGTCGACGACGGCTTCCTCGAACGCTCCGCCGGGCACTACTGGCGCAGCGGCGGCACCGTACAGGACTGATCGCGAACCGTGTCCTGATGCCACAGCGAACGCTGTACGACGTGCTCGGAGTTGCACCCGATGCCGCCACGAACACCATCCGCCAGGCGTACCGACGCGCGGCGCGTGCCAACCACCCCGACATGCACGGCGAGCAGAGTGCGGCGCGCATGGCGGAGATCAACCACGCGTGGACGGTGCTCGGGGATGCCGCCCGCCGCCGCGAGTACGACCTGCAGTTCGAACGACCCGACCTCCGCGCGCCGAGCGCCGCGTCCGCCGAGCCGGTGTTCGTCGAACCGCGCTACAACCCGCTGGCGCAGTACCAGGACCCGCCCCGGGTGCCGTGGAAGCTGATGGCCTGGCTGGCTGTCGCCGGCGTGGTGTTCGTGCTCATCGGTGTGGCCACCGCCAGCGACCCGGCGTCTCCGGCGGTCGACAACGTGTTGCGCGAGGGCGATTGCGTCGCGATCGAGCCCAACGGTGATGCCGCCGAACGACTCTGCACGGAACCACACGACGGCACGATGGTGGTCATGGTGCAGGTCGGCGATCGATGCCCGGAGGGAACTGAGGCGCATCGCGACCGGCAGGGCCTCGGCACCGCGTGTGTCCGGTTGGACTGAGCAGCCGCCTCCTACAGTGGGGCCGATGGAACCCTTCCTGCCGCCGCCGCCCCCGTCGGACAACCCGCCGACCGCCCAGCCGTTCGGGGTGCCGATGTACCGAGCCGAGCCGTTCGTGCCCTACACGCCACCGGCGCGCACTCATGGCCTGGCGGTGGCGGCTCTGGTGTGCGGCATCGCCGGCGTGTTCCTGTTCGTGCTGTTCGCGGTGCTGCCGATGCTGGCGTTCGTGTTCGGGTTGGTCAGCGCCGGCGCCATCAAGCGCAGCAGCGGGGGACTGCGCGGGCTGGGCATGGCGCGAGCGGGCTGGATCCTCGGCGCGTTGGGCATCGTCGGCTTCGGCGTGTTCGCGTGGGCGGTCGCGACCGAACGGATCGATACCGACATCGAGCCTGCCACCACCATCGCGGTCGGCGACTGCATCGCCACGTTGCCACCCGAAGGCACCGTGATCGACGACGACCTCGACACGGTCGACTGTGCCGTGCCGCACGAGGCCGAGGTCATCGCGATGGGCAACCTGAATCCTGGGAGCGAGCCGTTCCCCGGCGACACCGAGGTGGCCATGCTCGTCGAGGAGCGATGCCTCGACGCGTTCGCGACCTTCGTGGGCATGGAGTACTCGCAGTCGGTGCTCGAGGTGTACTACGTGCAACCCAGCGAGTTGGGCTGGAAGATCGTCGACGGCGAGTACACGTGCATGGTCTACGAGCCCGGCAAGGCCATCACCGGCACGCTCGCCGGAGCGAACCGCTAGCGCATCTTCCCAGGTTGTGCGCCGCGGCTTGGCTGCTAGCCTTGCCGTGCCTGAGGGCGATTAGCTCAGTCGGCTAGAGCGCCACGTTCACACCGTGGAGGTCACAAGTTCGAGCCTTGTATCGCCCACTGCACACCTCTTCGGGGGTAGAGAGGCCCCGCTCCGGCGGGGCCTCTGCCATTCCCGGCCACGAATTCGCGCGCCGTCACTTTCCTCGACTGGTCCTACGAATCCCACAGTGAATGTGGGATTCGTAGGACCAGACGGGTGGAACGGATGCTCGTGCGCGTCGGCCGGGCGACCGGGTCTGGTCGCAGACATCCCACAGTGAATGTGGGATTCGTCGGACCAGACGGGTGTGATCGATGGGTTTCGCGTCGCTGAGTCGCGATGCGGCCACGCTGGGTGAAGGGGTGCAGGAACCTTTCCAGGTGTCCGTCCTCCGAGCGCTCACGGCGAGTAGTTTTCCCGCGCATGGCACGACTCTGCGAACGACCCGGGTGTTCGCAGCCTGCCGAGGTCATCTACGGCATCGACGCCGATCACCTGATGGTGTGGATCGAGCCGCTCGACGGCGCCGTCACGTACCGCGCGGGAGTGCTCTGCCGACGCCACGCCGACGCGATGGTGGTGCCCCTGGGGTGGATGCTCGACGACCGTCGCGAGCCGGTGCCGCGCCTGTTCAAGCCGCGCGAGCCGGCGGCACCCGTGGCGGCGCGCAGTCGCCGTCGCCGGGCCACGCACCACGGCGACGACACTGCGCAACTCGAGCTGCCCGGCTCGTCGAGCAGCACTGCGGTCGCGGATCCGGTTGCCGACGTGGTGGCCGAACCGGCCGAAGTTGCCGCGTCGCGACCGGCGCACGACGACGGCGACAGTGCGCCGTGGAAGCCGGTGTTCGACCAGACCGACGATCTCGACGGACTGCTCGTGGCGCGCAGCCCGCTGCTCTCGCGGGCGTTCGGTAAGCGCGACCGGCCCGACAAGTCCTGACGGGCCACGCCACGCGTCACGCGTCGCAGTGCTCCACGACCCACGCGTCGAACGTGGCGAGCCGATCGGCGAGGCGCGACGACCACGAGTCGAGCCGAGCGAGGCGCCAGTCGATCGACGCGACCAGTTCGGTGCTGCCCGCGGCCTCGGCCTCGGCGCGTCGTGCCTCGAGCGCGACCACTCGGTCGGCCAGCTTCTCCTGGAGCGCCGCGACTCGTGCGTCGATCGCGTCGCTCTGCTCGCACTTCTGCTCGTCGGTGAGACGAGGCAGATCGTGACGGCCACGGCGACGTGCGCCGTCGTCGTCGCCGGCGGCCGACGCGATGGCGCCGAACGCCAACGTGCCGGTGAGCACGATGCCGGTGAACCCGAGGATGAACTTGCGGTGCTGTTGCATGACGACTCCGATGTCTGTTGGGGTGATGTCTGCACTCTCCTGCGGCCATGTGAAGGATCTGTGATCGATCGGCGATACTTCAGGCATGGACGTGCATGCATCGTTGGAGGCGCCCTGCTCGGCGGCCAGGTTGTTCACGTTCGTCGACGACCTCGGGAAGTACCCGGAGTGGATGACGCTGACCCACCGCGTCGATGCGCTCGCTGCCGACGGCGATCAGCCGGCATGGCAGGTGGAGCTGCGCGCGCGAGTTGGTCCGTTGGCGCGCAGCAAGCGCCTGCGCATGCAGCGCACTGCCTACGAGCCAGATCAGCACCGAGTGGTGTTCGAGCGAGTCGAGTCCGACGGGCGGCGGCACAGCCCGTGGGTGCTGCGCGCCGAGGTGCTGCCGCGTGGCGAGGAGAGCACGCTGCACATGCACCTGCACTACGGCGGCGCGCTGTGGACCGGCGGTGTGCTCGAGCGCGTGCTGGGCGATCAGATCAGCGACGGTCGCGAGCGGCTGGTGGCGCTGACGAGTTCCACGCGCTGAAGCGACCGTCGGGTCGCCTCTCGAGGTGCAGTGGCAGTCCGAAGCACTCGGTGAGCGATTCGCTGGAGAGGCACTCGTCGAGTGGACCTCGCGCCACCACCTTGCCGTCGCGCAGCATCAGCACGTGCGTGATGCCCGGCGGTACTTCGTCGAGGTGATGCGTCACCAGCACCAGCGGCGCGGCAGCGGGATCGAGCGTCAGTTCGGCCAGTGCCCCGACCAGCTGCTCGCGACCGCCGAGGTCGAGGCGCGCGCTCGGTTCGTCGAGCAGCACCAGCCCCGGCTCGTTCATCAGCGTGCGGGCGAGCAGCACGCGTTGCTGTTCGCCCGACGAGACGGTGGCCATCGAACGCTCTGCGGTCCAGGCCACCTGCATGCGCTCGAGGCACTCGAGCGCTCGGGCTTCGTCGGTGGTGGTGTAGCGGTGCCACCACGGTTCCAGCGCGGCGTGCTTCGCGGTCATCACCACGTCGAGGCAGCGCAGCTCCGGGCGCAGCTGCGCAGCGAGCGCCGCGGACAGGTACCCGACCCGCGTGCGCAACGTGCGGACGTCGGTGCGGCCGAGTCGTTCGCCGAGCACGTCGACCGTGCCGGCGGAGGGGTGCTCGTACAGCGCCGCGATGCGCAGCAGGGTGGTCTTGCCCGATCCGTTGGCCCCCAGCACCAGCCAGCGCTCGGCATCCCGCACCTGCCACGACAGGGGAGCCAGAATGATGCGCTCGTCGCGGACGAACGAGACGCCGGTCATGTTCAGTGCGGTGGTCATGCTGCCGATGACGATACGTGCCAGTGTGTGCGGTGCGAGTGATTGCGGCGCGAGTTGCGGAACGAAGGTGTCGACGGTGACTGTAACGAAACTGAAACAACTGATAGCGTTGAGCCCGATGCGTCGTGCCGTGCTGTTCCTCATCGCTATCTGCGTCCTGGTGCCCGTCGTGCCAGGTCACACCGTGCACGCCGACGACACGGCCGCGGAGCAGGCAGCGCGCGAGATTGCCGACGCCCGCGAACGTGCCAACGCCGCCGCCGACGCGTACTTCACCGCCGAGTCGCAGCTCGACACGCTCGGCCTCGAGGCGCAGACGCTGCAGGCCGAGGTCGCCGACCTGCAGGGTCAGGTGGAAGCGCTGCAAGGTCGCGTGCAGCAGGTGGCCGTCAACCGGTTCACCCGCAGCGACACCTCCACCTCGCCGCTCCTCAACGGCTTCTCCTCGCCCGAGGAGCAGATGCAGATCGCCGCGCTGTCGGAAGTCATCTCCGACACGTCGGCGGAAGACTTCGACGAGTTCGACTCGCTCAACCGCGAGCTCAGCAAGAAGCAGGACGCGCTCACCGACAAGCTGGCCGAGACCGAGGACCAGAAGGCCACAGCGGCGCGGTTGCGCGACGAGGCCACCGCGGAAGTGCAGCGGCTCAAGGACGTGGAAGCCGAGCGTCTGAAGGACGAAGCGGTCAAGAAGGCGCTCGAAGCCGAAGAGCGTGCACGCGCCGCTGCCGCGCAGGCCGAGGCCGAGAGGCTCGCCGCCACGGCCACCACGGTGGAGATCGACACGGGCATCGATGCCGACGGAGGTGGCGGTGCGCCGCAGACCACCGCGCCGTCGTCCGACGCAGGCAGCGGTGGGCAGACCGGCGGCGGCGGTGCCGGTGGCCGGCCCGGCGGTGCCGGTGGCAGCGACTACGGCGGCGTCGAGTGGGTGTGCCCCACGGGCACGGCTGCAGTGGCGTTCGGCGACACCTGGGGCGCGCCGCGCAGCGGTGGCCGCAGGCACCAGGGCGTCGACATGATCGGCCCCATCGGCGTGCCGCTGCTCGCAGTGGTCGACGGGTTCGCGCAGCCGAAGAGCAACAACCTCGGTGGTATCACCATCTGGTTCACCGGCACCGACGGCAACAAGTACTACTACGCCCACATGGATCGCTATGAGAAGACCGGTGCCGTGAAGAAGGGCGACGTCATCGGCTACATGGGCCAGACGGGCAATGCGCGCTTCAGCGTGTCGCATCTCCACTTTCAAATCCACCCTGGTGGCGGCGAGGCAGTCAACGCGTACCCCACCGTGCGCGCACACTGCTGATCACTTCGGTTCGGGCTGTCGGTCGCTCATCGGCAAGGCTGTGCGCCTGATGGATGAGCTTGCCGAGCCGTTGGCCGCGTTGCTGGGTGCCGGCGGCGTCACCGACGTCACGCGGCTCAGCGGGGGAGCCTCGCGTGAGACGTTCCGCTTCCTGGCGGATGGCCGTCCGCTCATCCTCCAGCGCCAACGCGCCGGCGACGTGCGCGACATGGGCCTGGAAGCACTGGTGCTGCGCGCGGCAGCCATGGGCGGTGTGCCGGTACCCGAGCTCATCGCCGATTCCACCGACGCCTCTGCGCCCGGCAGCGCCTACATGGTGCTGGCCGCGGTGGACGGCCAGACCACCGCCCGCAAGATCCTGCCCGACGATCCCCACCCCCCCGCCACCCCTGCCTTGCCCGCCGCGCCCCGGGCCCGCCCTCCACC
>CAZWCU010000041.1:21250-22753 GCA_964632715.1 uncultured Bifidobacterium sp.
GGGCGGGACCATTGCCCGCAAGTACCTGCGCGACGATCTCTACGCTCCCGCACGCGCTGCCTTGCCCGCGCAGCTCGGGGCCGCGCTGGCACAGTTGCACACCATCGACACGGCCGGTCTCGAGTCGCTGCCGGCCACCGATCAGGTGCAGCAGTACCGCGACGTGCTCGATCAGGTGGCGCAGCCGCACCCCGCGTTCGAGCTCGTGTTCCGCTGGTTGCACGACAACCGCCCGGCGCCGCGACCTCCCGTGTTGGTGCACGGCGACTTCCGCCTGGGCAACGTCATCGTCGGGCCCGAAGGGCTGCGCGCCGTGCTCGACTGGGAGCTCGCCCACCTCGGTGACCCGATGGAAGACCTCGGCTGGCTGTGCGTGAAGGCGTGGCGCTTCGGGTCCCCGTTGCCCGTCGCCGGTGTCGGCCGCTACGAGCAGCTGTTCGAGGCGTACGAGTCCGCCGGCGGAGGCGCCGTCGACCCCGGCGTCGTGCGATGGTGGGAGGTGCTGGGCACCCTCAAGTGGGGCATCATGTGCATCATGCAGGCCAACGCGCACGTCGCCGGCTTCACCCGCAGCCACGAGCTGGCGGCCATCGGCCGTCGTGTGTGCGAGAACGAGCACGACCTGTTCCTCGCGCTGGAGGGCCGCTGGTGAGCCTGCACGACATGCCGTCGGCCGAGCAACTGGTCGAGTCCGTGCGCGAGTGGCTCGAGCGCGACGTGATGACCGGCACCACCGGTCGCCTGCAGTTCCACGCCCGAGTCGCCGCCAACGTCCTCGCCATCGTCGAGCGCGAGCTGCGGCTCGGAGGCGACCAGGCCATCGAGCACGCGGTGCGCCTCGCACAGCTCGACTGCGCCGACGACGCTCAGCTCGCGCAGCGCATCCGCGACGGCGAGCTCGACGACCGGCTCGCCGAGGTGCGCGATCTGGTGTGGGCCGACGTGCGCGCCAAGCTCGCGGTCGCGAACCCGAAGTACCTGGCCGCCGAGTCCGGCGCGGAGGCCTAACGCTCGGCAGATTTGCTGCGCAACGACACCGGCTGGCCAGCGGCCAACTGTCCGCACGCCGCATCGATGTCGGTGCCGCGGTTGCGCCGGACGGTGGCGTTGACGCCGAGGTCGATGAGGTGCGAGTGGAACGCCGCCACCTTCGCCTTCGACGACCCGATGGTGGGGTAGCCCGGCGTCGGGTTCAGCGGGATCAGGTTCACGTGCGCGGGCAGCCGGAACTGGCGGCACAGGCGGGCCAGCTCGCCGGCATCGCGCTCGCGGTCGTTGACCTCGTCGATGAGCGCCCACTCGAAGCTCAGCCGGCGACCCTTCGCGGCGAGGTACTCGCTGCACGCCTGCATCAGATCGTCGAGCGGGTACCGCTTGTTGATCGGCACCAGCTCGTCGCGCAGCGTGTCGTTGGCGGCGTGCAGCGACACCGCGAGGTTCACGGGGAGCTGCCGCTCGGTGAGCTTGCGAATGCCGGGGATGATGCCGACCGTGCTGATGGTG
>CAZWCU010000042.1:0-22654 GCA_964632715.1 uncultured Bifidobacterium sp.
AGCTCGCCGAGCGCGCGCACGGGCACCGGTCGACCGGCTGGGTCGAGGATGTGCAACGTGGTGTTGGCGATGGGCCGACCGATCGGCACCGGGCCGACCGGCGCGTGCTCGATCTCGTGGACGAGCGACCAGATGGTGGTCTCCGTGGGGCCGTACATGTTGGTGAAGCGACCCGTCACCGCATCGCGCAGCTCGGAGCCGAGCTTCTCGGGCAACGCCTCGCCACCGACCATCAGGTGCTTGATGGCACCGAGTGCGGCGCGATCGGCCGGCTCGGCCATCAGCATCGCCGCCAGCGACGGCGTGCACTGCAGGTGCGTGATGGAGTGGCGCGCGACGAGGCCGGCGACGCTCTGGTCGGTGACGTCGGCCGTGGACTCGACCGTCGACTCGTCGACGGGATCGGACGACATCTCGGCCAAGCGCTGCTTGAGCTCGCCGAGCAACGGCAGCGAGTCGAGCACGTCGTCGGTGTCGATGCCGAAGTCGATGAGGCAGGCCAGTTCGTCGACACCCATGGCCGACAGCTCCTCGGCCATCGCCAGCGCGTCGGCGGTGTTGCCGAACAGGCCGCTGGTGTCGAGGTAGCGAGCCGCTGCCACGGTGAGCAGTTCGTCCATCTCGGAGTCCGACAGCGACCGGAACGCCTCGTCGGCCGACACGCCCGCATTGGCGAAGGTGGGGAACGCCGACGCCATGTTCTTGAGCAGGCCGGTGGCCGTGCCCAGGTAGCGCTTCATCGGCAGTTCGGCCTTCTCCTTGGCGGTGGCGCTGTCGTCGCACAGGAACGTGTGGAGCATCACGGTGATGCGGCCTTCGCCGGCATGACCGGCGGCGCGCCACGCAGACCGGTACACCTCGATGTTCTCGGCGAGCTGCTCGATGGACTGGCCGAGCAGGTGCGTGAGCAGGTTGAGGCCCATCTCGCCGGCCTTCTCGAACGTCTTGGTGGTGCCGGCGGAGGTGAGCCACACGGGCAGCTCGGGCTGCACCGGGCGCGGCAGCGTGCGCACGCTCACCATCGCATCGTCGTGGCCGACCATGTCGACGCGGTCGCCACGCCACAGCGCACGCACCTCGTCGATGCGAGTTTGCAGGTTGTCGCGGGCAGTGAGGTAGCCGCTCGGGTTGAGGACGAAGTCGTTGGGCTGCCAGCCGGGGGCGAACGAGATGCCGACGCGGCCCTGCGACAGGTTGTCGACGACCGCCCACTCCTCGGCCACTCGTGCCGACGGGTGCAGCGGCAGCACCACGCTGCCGGCGCGGATGTGGATCTGCGAGGTGAGCACCGCGACCGCGGAGGCGAGCACGGACGGGTTGGGGTACGCGCCGCCGAACTCGTGGAAGTGCCGTTCGGGCAGCCACACCGCTTCGAAGCCGTGCTGATCCGCGTACTGCGAGCTTTCGCGCAGCAGGCGATATCCGTCGGAGGCGACGGCGTCGCCGGCGGCGAAGAAGAACAGGCTGAGGTTGGTGGGCCGACTGTTGCTGGTGCGAGCACGGGTGGTGGCCGCGCGTGTGGACCCCGCGACCGACGAGCCGACGGGCGCAGCGCCCGACCACGTGATGCCGAACTGCTGGATGACCACTTCGAAGCCGCGCGTGACGGTCCACAGCAGCTCGAGCACGGAGATGTCGAACGACAGGCTGGTGACCGCGAGCCAGGTGCCGGGCGGATCGTGGTCGATCACCGCGTCCATCGCGGCGAAGAAGTTCACCACGTTGCGGTGCTCGAGCATCACGCCCTTCGGGCGGCCCGTGGAACCCGACGTGTAGATGACGTAGGCGATGTCGTCGCCGGCATGGGTCGGGGCCGGGGGCGACGCCGCCGGATCCGACGCCGACGGGCTGAGCACCGTGAGATCGCGTCCGCCGATGCGCTCGGCGACGTCGGGCGCCGCAACCAGCACCTGCAGGCCGGAGTCCGACACCATGTACGCCAGACGCTCCTCGGGGTATCCCGGGTCCAGCGGCACGTATGCGGCGCCGACGCTGAGGATGCCGAGCAGCGCGACCATCAGGTCGGCGTTGCGTTCGAGCGCGACACCGACCAGGCTGCCGCGAGTGGCGCCCGCCTGCTGCAGCCGCGCGGCGAAGCGGTCTACGGCGGCGAGCAGTTCGGCGTAGCTGAGCGTGACGTCGGCGCAGGTGACGGCAGGTGCGTCGGGAGTGCGGCCGGCCTGCTCGCGGAACTGGCGATCGATGGTGGCGGTGCGGTCGTGGCTGAACTCGGTGGCGTTCCACGAGTCCAGCAGGGCGCGCTCGCTCGGGCCCAGCAGGTCCAGCGAGAGCAGTGACGCATCGGGCGCAGCGCACGCCGCGTGCACGAGCGCTGCGATCTGCTCGGCGGCGCGCTGCAGCTCGGCCTGCGTGGCGGACCTGGCCACGACGGTGAGCGACGCATCGACCGGGTCGATGGCCGCCTCGAAGAGGAACGAGCCGGCGATGCCGGTGTCGTCGGCTCCGACGTCGGAAGCCCCGATCCGGAGGCGCAGCGACGGTGTGATGGCGTGATGACGAGTGACCGGGCTGCGGCCGACGAGGTCGTGCAGGTACGGCCCGCGCCGCGTGAGAGTCTGCAGCTCCTCCGCCACTGCGGCGCTCGCCGTGTGCAACGTGTCGTCGACGCCGTCGCCGGCACGCAGCACGAAGTGGCCGAGCGGGCGCGAGACCAGCGGTGCCAACGACCCGACGAACTGCTCGATGGTCTCGTCGCTCAGTTCGAACCAGACTGCCGGGCTGTTGGACGTGCGGCTCCACCAGGTGAGCACGGCAGCCAGCACATCGGCAGGATCCGCGCCCGCGGGTGCGGGCACCGTGGCGCGCGACCAGGAGTGCTGCGCGTCGAGGTGCAGGTGCGTGGGGCGAGCGTCGTGGAACCGACCGAGCCGGTCGAGCCAGAACGTCTCGTGACGGGCGAAGTGCTCGTCGGCGCCGCCGAGGTGCTCGAGCAGTGCCGGGTCGGTGGCCGGTGCCTGGCCGACCAGCGCGGCGAGCGCGTCGGGTTGCAGGTCGTCGCCGTCGAGCGTGGTGAGCTCGGTGACGAGCAGGTCGCCGTCGGCGGTGGCCAGTTGCACGCCACGATCGGTGAGCACGACCGTGCCGGCCGGGCGACCCGATGCGGCGACGACCTCCGTGGCCGTCACCAGCAGTGCACGGTCGCCGACGACCCAGCGCACCGCACCGAGTCGGTTGCGGATGCGCGGCCCGAGGGCCAGCGCGCGCACGGCGCGGTCCAGCTCGACGGCAGGCGTGGTGGGGTCGAGCAGCACGATCGGGCGCTGGTAGCGGCCGAACCACTTGCCCGGCCGATCGGCCTGGGCGGAGAGGGCAGGCTGGTCGCTCATCACCAGCTGCAGCACGTCGGGGAACGTGCGCAGCGCGGTCTCGTAGCAGCGAGCGTTGAGCGAGAAGGCGGTCTCGTCGGGTGCGATGTCGAACGACTCGGCGAGCACGATCTCGCCGGCGTCGACCTCGGTGGTCATCGTGTGCCAGGTGACCGCATGGCGCGGCTCACCGTGGAAGAGCGCCCAGGTGGTGACCGCGAGGCCCTTGTAGTCGGGAAGCGGACCGTCGTGGAAGTTCACCGCGAGACGAACCCGACCGATGACGTCGTCGCTCACCACGTACTCGTTGGCGATGCTGAACAGCACGTCGACCGGGTGGTCGACCAGGAAGCTCAGCAGATCCTCGGACCCGATGACCCGGAAGCCTTCGATCTCGGCGCGCTCGCGGACGACCGCGCTGCGCGTGGACACCGCGACGACCGACGCGCCGGCAGCACGCGCAGTGGTGGCGCACTCGATAAGGAGCGACTCGTCGCCGATGAATGCGATACTGGTCAAGACCCCTCCGTGGACGTCGCGGCTCACGGAGTCCTCCGAGAGTGCGAGCAGATTTCTGTGTTCATCACCGTGTCCTCCGGCTGGCCCGGACTTTATCCGTAGTTGGTTTGTGCAGTACAGCGTGGAACGGAGATGTAGTGTCCTACGCAGGCGTCTTTCGCTTCGGTTCTATCGGCCAACGTCACCGAGAACTGAAACGGTCCATCTCTGTGAGATGTGACCGCACTCGTCGATCAGCTCACGGAGACTTTGCACGTTCATGACGAAATCGAGTTCCTCCCCTTCGGCTGATCGCCCCGTACAGGCTGCTTTCGTCATCGAGCAGACCCTGGGCCACGTCACCTTCGGGCAGAACCTGAGCACGATTCTCGCCGACCATCCTCGTCTGATCCCCACGTTCGTGCACATCCCCTATGAGATGCCCGGTTGGGCCTCCTGGATACCGGGTTATTCGAACTGGACCATCCGATCCGGCGTGCGAGCCCGTCGGGCACTCCGTGCGGAGGCCCGCACGACCGACATCGACGTGATGTTCGTCCACACGCAGGTGCCCACCTTCATGCTGCGGCGGTGGATGGAACGAATCCCCACGGTCGTGTCGCTCGATGCCACCGGCGAGCAGTACGACCAGTTCGGCGAGCACTACGAGCACCGTCGCTCCACCGGTCCCGTCGAGTGGTGGAAGAAGCGCGCGGCGAAGCGTGCCTATGGCCGAGCTCGCCACATCGTTGCGTGGTCCGAGTGGGCGCGCGACGGCCTCGTCGAGCAGTACGGCGTCACACCCGACCGCGTCACGGTCATCGCGCCCGGCGTCAACGTCGAGCAGTGGAAGCGGGCGGGGGCGCCTCCCGACGACACGGTCATCAAGATCCTCTTCGTCGGTGGCGATCTGGTCCGCAAGGGTGCCCCGATGCTGCTCGACGTGGTCCGGCGGCTGCTGCGCGACGACTCGTTGCCGCCCTTCGAACTCCACATGGTCACCACCGGCGAGCTCGCGTCGGAGCCGGGCATCGTCGTGCATCGCGGGATGAAGCCGAACAGCCCCGATCTCATCGCGCTGTACCACTCATCGCACATCTTCTGCCTCCCCACGCTCGGCGACTGCCTCCCGATGGTGCTCGCAGAGGCCGGCGAGGTGGGTCTCGCCGTCGTCTCCACCGACGTCGGCGCCATCCGTGAGATCGTCGACGACGAGCGCACCGGCCTGCTCATCCCGGTCGGCGACGCCGACGGTCTCGAGGTGGCACTGCGCCGGCTCATCACCGACCCCGCACTGCGCGCCCGTCTCGGTGGGTCGGCACACGAACTCGTCCGCTCGCACTTCGACGCCGGCATCAACGCCAATCGCCTCGCCGACGTGCTCATCGAGATCGCCGGCCGTCAGGCGACGCCGTGACCACCTCGTCGGCCGACGACTCGCCCCGACGCGTGCTGCTCACCGTGTCGGGCACCATTCCGGCCGATCTCGACGAAGCGGTCGCGTCGGGTCGGCGACCACGTGTCGACTACGTGCAGATGGCCGAGGCGTTCCACGCCGACCTCGTCGACCACGCCGAGGCAGCGCGGCGCACCGGTCGGGTGGGCCGCCTCATCGAACGCGTGGCCGGCCGCAACGTCGTGCTGGCGTGGTGCTGCTTCAGATCGCGCCGCGACTACGACGTGGTGATGACCGACGGCGAGCAGGTGGGCATCCCGTTCGCAGCGCTCCTCATGCTCACCGGGAAACGCCGACCGCGTCACCTGATGATCGTGCACATCCTGTCGGTCCGGAAGAAGGTGCTGCCGTTCCGGCTGCTGCAGCTACGTCGCCGGGTCGACGAGCTCGTCGTCTACTCGTCGGCACAGCGCGACTTCGCCATCCACACGCTGAAGGTGCGGCCGGATCGGGTCACGCTCGTCCCGTTCATGGTCGACACCGACTTCTTCTCGCCGCAACCCCCACCGAGCGCCGATGCACCGCCCCTGGTGTGCTCCGCCGGCCTCGAGTTCCGCGACTACGGCACCATGGTCGAGGCGGTGCGCAACCTCGACGCACGAGTGGTGCTCGCGGCGGCCAGTCCCTGGTCGAAGCGCCGGAGCGAGCTCGACGGCATGGAACTGCCCTCGCACGTCGAAGTCGTGCGCCTCGACCTGCACCAACTGCGCCAGCTCTACGCCGACGCATCGGTGGTGGTGATGCCGCTGCACGAGTCCGACTTCCAAGCCGGTGTCACCACGCTCCTCGAAGCGATGGCGATGGGCAAGGCCATCGTCTGCACCCGCACCACCGGCCAGACCGACGTGGTCACCGACGGCGTCACCGGGCGCTACGTGCCGGTCGGCGACGCACCGGCGATGCGCACCGCGTTGCGCGAACTGCTCGACGACCCGCAGCGAGCCCAGGCGCTCGGGGCTGCGGCCCGGCAGTGGGTGGTCGAGCACGCCGACATCGAGGTGTACGTGGAACTGCTGCGCCGCCGAGTCGAGCACCACCGCGCCGTCCGCAGCTGACACCGCGTCGGGGCGCCGGAGCTCAGCCGCGCAGCCGCATCGGTTCGAGCTGCAACCGTTCCGCGTCGGCCTCCACCTCGGGCTCCGGCCGCGGTGCCTGCGAACAGAGACCGAAGCCGAGGGCGAGCAGCACCATGTTCTGCGGGGTCCAGGCGATGTCGACGAACGCGTACACGATGAACATCACCACGATGGAGATTCCCACGATCGAGAGCACGACATCGGTGGAGTCGCGCGACTTCACCATCGAACGTGTGCCGGCCCGAAGCGCGAACGCGAGCATCGTCATCATCGCGAGGAAGCCTCCGAAGCCGGTCTTGATCCAGATCCACATGACCGAGTTGTGCGGGATGTACTCGTAGAACTCGAAGAAGCTGATGTCGGGCAGCGGGTACGGACGATAGAACTGCCGCCCGAAGCCGAGACCGGTGATGGGCGACTGCTGGATCGTGAAGTTGATGTCGAAGTTCTCGATCGCGCGGTACGCGTCGGAGCTGCGGTCCGCCTCGCTGCTCTGGTCGTTGGCGACGATCGACTTGATGGCCTGGGCGGGGAAGGCGGCCGGCGAGGTGCTGTTCCAGAACGCGAGCGTGTAGCCGAGGAGCAGCACTGCGATCATCGGCACGAAGGTCAGGAACCGCGCCCGGTTGCGCCACCACAGCGACAGCGCCACCAGCGCGAGCGCAACGACCAGCCCGGCCACCGCGCTGCGGCGCTGGGAGGCCAGGTAGACCATCACCGTGGGGACGCACATGGCCAGGAGCACGAAGCGCCCGGCGCGAGTGCCCGCGTTGTAGAGGAACAGGAGGAGCGTGAGCAGGAGGATGACGTTCCAGTGCGTGGCGGCGGCGTGCTCGCCGAGGTCCTGCGAAGTCTCGAGCTCCACGGTGGAGAGCCTGCTGAGGTAGTTGAGTGCCAGCAGCGCGTTGATGAAGATGGCCGCGACCGCGGTCCACGTGAGCAGCCGCAGCGACCGACGATCGCAGAGGTTGACGATGAGCACGTACACCGGCAGCACGATGAACATCGCCCGGCCTTCGAACAGTGCGATGCGCAGGTCGCCGCCACTGGCGATGCCGACGACGAAGCCGAACACGACGAAGCCGGTGAACACGGCAACGGCGGTGAACAACGGGCCGCGCACCATCACGTGTCCGGGGGTGTTGAAGTGTGCGATCAGCCAGAACATCACCGTCATCGCGACGAGGATCTCCAGCGGGCTCAGCGGCAGCTTGTCGGACAGGAAGAGCAGCGACTCGCGACTCGACAGGTTCTTCACGAACGGGAACCACGACGAGGTCTCACCATCGCCGACGAGCCCGAAGAACACGATCGCGTAGAGACCGCAGATCGGGCGGATCGCCGCGGCGGCGATCGCGAACACCAGCACCACGAACGCAATGCCGGAACCCGGCTCGCCGAGCTCGGTGTAGATGAGCGACAGGAACGCGATGACGAGGATGACGAGCGCCGCGAGCACGCCGACGATGGTTCGTTGCCGGTGGACGGACGCGACGTTGGAGCGGTCGCGCCGGCGCCTCACGAGATGACCCGGATGCTGTAGAAGCTCATCGCGACCACGAGCGTGTACAGGAACAACCACCGAGTGCTGAAGCGGCGGCCCTGGCCCTCACGCATGGCACTGATGAGGAAGACGCTGAGGAGGAATCCGACGAGGACGATCACAACATCGCCTCAGTCGCCGAGAGCCCAGACCTCGTTCGAGGTGCGCATCCAGCGCGGCAGGTTGGAGCGCGTGCCGTTGAGGATGGTGCCCAGGCACGGCACCATGTTCATGGCCTGCAGCACACCGCGCACCTGGATGGACGAGGTGGATCGCTGCTGCACCACGAGCAGGTAGCCGGCGCTGAGGCCGCTGAGCGTGACAGCGTCGCTGCTGGCCAGCACCGGCGGCAGGTCGCACACGATGTACTCGAACGAACCGGCCAGCTCGTTGATGACGTCGGCCAGGAAGTCGCTGCGTGCCAGGCGAGGGCGCGAACCGGCGGGGACCTCGCCGGCGGCGACCATCGACAGCCCGGCCACCGAGGTGGCCACCGGCAGATCGGCGACCGACCCGCGGCCTTCCACGACGCTGGCGATGGTGTGGCGGAACAGGTTGGCCTCGTTCGCATCGTGCGTGGTCTTCCACCAGTTGAGGTCAACCCAGCAGGTGCTCTCACGCCAGTCGTAGGCGATGAGCGAGGCGAGCGATCGCGACATCGCGGTGACCCCTTCGCCGAACAGCGAGGAGGTGACACCAAGCCGCGTGGGCAGGTCGCCACGCGCCATCAGGTAGCGCAACGAGCGGGTGACCACCGGCGGCGACTGGTGGACGAGGTGGTCGCCCACCCACACTTCGAGGTTGTCGGCCTTCGTCGACGAGCGGCCGCGGCCACGCTTGACCGGCTGGTTCGTCGAGCGGTCGATGAGACCTTCGCTCAGCGCAGCCGAGGACGGCGTCGTGGAGAACGACGCGGGGACGGGGTCGGTGCCGTCGGGCCAGGTGTTCAATGACATGACGCTCAGCCTGCCGATCGCATCGGGACATCGGTCGACGACGGCACCGGCTTCAACCGCCGGGCATGGTCGATCTTCATCGCCGACGTGCGTGGCACAACTGCGAGCACGTTCGCGCCGAGCACGTCGAGATCGCTCGCGGAGTACACCGATCTGTCGATCACGCTGACCAGCACCACCGCGGCGAGGCTGACGAGCAACCCGAGCACGCTGAACAGCACGACCGTCGTGAGCATCGTCTTCAGCCCCGACAGCGACGCCTCGGGCACGCTGGGCTCGTCGAGCGTGCGGAAGCGCTGGTTGATGTCGGCGGACGACTGCAGCGTGGCGAGGCGGGCGGCCTCACGGTTGTCGAACGCGCTGTCGAAGCGGGCCTGTGCCCGAGCGAGCAGATCGTTGAGCTTCTCGATCTCGAGCTGCTCGCCGATGTCGCGCTCGTCGTCGGGGTCGATCGGCTCGGGGTGCGCAGCCAGGTAGGCCTGCAGTGCAGCGCTGGCGGCGTCGACCTCGAGCTTGTACGTGGTGAGCTGCTCGTCGTAGAAGATCTCGGCGACATCGGTGCCCGATGCCTCCGACGAGATGACGAAGTTCTTGAAGGTGGCGATGCCGGACACGGCGAGCTGGCGTGCCCACTCGGGCTCGGACGCCACCGCGATGACCTCGACGATGGTGTCGCCGGCGGCACTGGCATACGTGTTCTGGCGCACGTCGAGCACGGTGAGGCTGCCGTTCGCGCGCTGCTCGCCGAGCCCCGCACCGTCGATGACGGAGGCGGCGAAGCCGTCGGTCTGCATCAGCTCGTTGAACTGCCGGGCGGTGGTGAGCGCCGGGGTCTCGAAGCTACGGGTGTCGCTGCGAGTACCACTCAGCGTGTCGAGGAAGGTCTCCGACGAGATGCTGAGCACGCCGACCGACTGGTACTGCGACGGCTCGGACGAGGCCATGTAGACCCCGGCACCGGTGATGATGAGGGCGGGCAGCAGGAACAGCAGCGGCTTCCCGAAGAAGATGAACATCGCGCGGGCGAAGAACCGCTGTGCTCCAGACACGGAGGTGGACGAGTTCCCTCCCATTTCGGTCACGGCAGCCATTCCGAAAGATTACCCAAGGCGCCGCCGCGAAACCTCGCACCCCTCATCCGAACTCGAAGGTCTTGACAACTCCGAGAGAATCCAGCAGGCGCCGCGAACCGGCGTCGCAGCCGCGCACGCGCAGCACCTGCCCTCCACGATGGGCTTCGCGGGCGAGCGCGAGCAGGGCATGCACGTCGCGGTGGCGCAGCACGGATCCGGTGAGATCCACCGTGGTCCGGTCGCCGTCGACGCTCACCGGCCAGTCACCGGCGCTGGCCGCACCCCATCGGAGGCGGCGCCACACGATCCGCAGCATGTGCGGAGCGAACACCACGGCATCGCGGAGGTAGCGCTTGCCGAGTCGAGCCGGCTCCTGCGACGCGCGGTAGACCCACTCGAGCCCGAAGCGACGCATCCACTCCGGCGCGCGGCGGCGCCCGCCGACGATGAAGTCGAGCGTGCCACCGACGCCGATGAGCACCGAGGCACCGAGGCGCGACCGGTGGGCACGGATCCACTTCTCCTGCTTCGGGTTGCCGAGCGCCACACAGATGACATCGGGGCGGAAGGCGGTGATGGCCTCCGTCCACTCGTCGTCCATCGCGCGCACATCGCGCAGCATCGGACCACTCATGCCGTGCACGATGGCGCCGGGGAAGCGCTCGATGAGCATCTCGGCGGCGGACTCGGCGACGCCCTCGGCGGAACCGAACAGCAGCACTCGCCAACCTCGCGCTCGCGATCGGTCGACCAGCGCGGGCACCAGGTCGGCGCCGGCCACGCGTTCCCGGAACGGCACGCCCGCGATCTGGGAGTACCACACGATCGGCATGCCATCGGCCATGCAGACGTCGGCCCGCTGGAGGATGGCTCGCAGTTCGTCGTCGCGCTGGGCGTTGACGACGAAGTCGACGTTGATGGTGGCGAGCTGGAACGTGCGCCCCGTGGCGCGGCCGATGTCGATGAAGCCGCCGATCATCTCGATGGTCTGCTCCATGGTGACATCGTCGACCGGAACGCCGGCCACCAACGCGGTCGCAACCGGGCGCGGGCCCTCCGGCATCGAGGTGGCAGTGGTCGAGCTCACTCGGTGTTCCCTTCGGCGTTGCGGGTGGTGCGGATCCAGTCGGAGTTCTTGCCGAGCATCGACCGCACCAGGATCGACACCTTCCACACGGCCAGGCGGGGCGCGTGCAGCAACGAGCGATACGCGCGCGTCGGCGCGCCGACGAGACGGAGCGACGCCAGCACGTGCAGACACAGGGTGGTGAGGAGCGCGAGGCCGACGAGCAGCGGTCGCGATCGCTGCGGCGACACCACCGCCAGCATCGCTCCGGCCCCGGCCGATGCGGCGGTGGCGGCGCCCAGCAACGACAGCGGCGGCACGCACAGGTCGGCAGCTGCGTCGAGTGCCGCCACCCGTCCCGTGCCCCCGGGCCGGACGACTCGGGCGAGCAGCGACGG
Source organism: uncultured Bifidobacterium sp. (assembly GCA_964632715.1). GTDB lineage: Bacteria > Actinomycetota > Acidimicrobiia > Acidimicrobiales > Ilumatobacteraceae > UBA668. The sequence goes on from CAZWCU010000042.1 coordinate 11,393, forward strand.
GACGAACCGCCGGATCAGGTCGAAGCGGCCGACCTCCCACCGCTGGTGCTGGGTGACGCTGGCGGCGAAGGTGTGCGGCATCTCGGCCTCCAGCCGAGCGTCGGGTTCGTAGTCGACGTGCACACCCTCGAGGAGCAGTTCCAGCTGGAACTCGAGATCCTCGACGAGGTGTGCGCTCCACTCACGCGACACCACGAGGTGTCGGGAGAACGCCATTCCGTTGCCGAACAGCCCGCACGAGCCACCGATGGTGGTGCGCGCGAGCGGACGGCAGTGGTGGCGAGCGGCGAGCGCGCAGTAGCGCAGCGTGGCCGGCGTGGACTCGAACGCCTCGCGCACTCCGTAGAAGCCCTGCACCGCCACGCTGCCGCGCTGGAACCGGCGGTCGAGCACGCGCAGGAAGTCGGCGGCGATCGTGGTGTCGGCGTCGATGAACACCGCCACGTCGAACGGCACGTCGTCGCGCACCAGGCGATCCACCAGCCAGTTGAGCGCGGGGCCCTTGCCACGGTTGTCGGTGTCGTGGCGTTCGTGCACGGTGGCGCCGCCGGCCGTGACCACCGCAGCGGTGTCGTCGGTGCAGTTGTCGGCCACCACGTGCACGGAGAAGAGGTCGGCCGGGTAGTCCTGCGAGGTTGCACTGGCCAGCATCGTGGCGATGGTGGTGGCCTCGTCGTGCGCCGGCACCAGCACCACGAACCGGGTGGCCGGTTCGGGCTGGGGAGCCGCAGATCGCGGGCGGCGCGACTTGGCGACCGCGACCACGGTGAGGCCGCCCAGGTACACGACGGGCACGGCCAGCGCGACCTGAGCGGCCGCGAGCACCCGTTGGGCGACGGCCCCGGCGCTCACGACTCTCCTACCGAGGTCGAGTGGGTCGAGTCGGTGTCGACGGTCGAGTCGGTGTCTGCCGGAGGCTCGTCCTTGCCGCCGCCGAGGAACCGACCACGTGCACTCGCGACGAACGACTTCGCCTCGGAGAGCGGCACGACACCCACCGCGAGCGCCGCAACCGCGTACACCGCACCGCCGACGAGGACCCGCACGAACAGGCCGGTGCCGTCGATGAGCAGCACGACCACCACCATCGCGCCAGCGGCAGCGAGGCAGCGGGCGACGAACGCCAACGTCGAGCGGTCGAACACGCCGCGACGGCGCATCCGCAACGCGCAGATCGTGATGAAGATCTCCGTGCACACGGTGACGATCGCGGCGCCGATGGCGCCGTTGCCGTCGTAGCGACCGTCGGCGTACCGCACCGCGAGGATGGTCAACGGTGGGTTGATGACGGCTGCGGTGGCGGCCACCCAGATGTAGCGCTTGTGCCGGTCGCTGGCCACGAGCGCGGTGCCCAGCACCGTGTTGATGGCCACGAGCGGAACGAACGGCGCGAGGAGCTGCATCAGCAGCACCGACTTCTCGAAGTCCTGCCCGTACAGCAGATCGACGAGGTCGCCCGACACCACGATCACCCCTGCGGAGGCGGGGATGTTGACGGCGAGCACCATCATCAGCGCCCGGTTGGTGAGCCTGGAGAACTCATCGGGAGCGGTGGTGGCGAGCGCCGACATGCGCGGCAGGAACGCCGTGCACACGATCGTGGTGATGAAGATCGGGATGGACACCCAGCGATAGGCGAGCGAGTACCAGCCGACCACCTCGGCGCCGGAGATGGCCTCCACGATCGGGATGTCGATGGTGCTGTACAGCAGGCTCAGCGCGCTGAGGGCGAAGATGGGAACGCCGCCCAGGATGATGCCGCGCCAGGTGCCGGGATGGCGGCCGGCCGCACCGACCAGGGAAGGGCGCAGCGATCGGAAGTTGGCGACGAGCGGGATGGCCCACGCCACCGAGAACGTCGCCATGTACGCGGTCAACGACTGCGTGGTGAACAGCACCACCGCACCGAGGATCGACGCGACGTAGACCTGCACGGTCTGCCACACGGCCGCCTTGGCCATGCGCTCCTGACCGTTGAGGCCGGCCAGCATCATCTCGTTGAGGAGGCTGAGCACCATGCCGGCGCAGCCGATCGCGATGAGCTGCAACTGCTCCTGGTCGTAGCCGAGCGCGGCGCCGACCAGCAGCGCCACGACGGACAGCACCAGCCCGGACAGCAGCTTGAGGCGGATGGCCGAGACGACGAGCCGCGGCAGCGTTGCCGAGTCGCGGGCGACGTGCTTGACGATGTGCTGGTACGTGCCCAGCGAGCCGATGAGGTTGAAGAACCCGACGAACGCGATGGCCACCTGCACGCGACCGAACCCCTCGCCGCCGAGGCGGCGCGGCGCGAGGATGAGGAGGAACATCGTCGCCATCCAGGTCGCGACCTGGCTGAAGAGGAGGTAGATGATGTTTCGCTTGAGAACGCTCATGGAGATGGGGGGATGCTCGATGGGTGTTGCTGGTCGCACGAGATGTGCTGGTGTCGTGCGTTGATGGTAGGTGACGCGAGCGGTGAGTTGCTCGAAGCGTCCTAGCGCAGTGAATCGGCGAGCAGGTCGCCGGCGCGGGCTGCGATCGCCATCGCGGTGAGCGTGGGGTTCTTCTCCGGCCCGGTGGTGAAGCAACTGCTGTCGCAGACGACCACGTTCGGAGCGTCGTACAACCGGTTCGATGCGTCGACGGCGCCGAACTCGGGCGAGCGGTGCATGCGCACCGTGCCGCCGAAGTGGATGGACGCGCCGGGCAGCAGCGGCGGGAACGGGCCGTCGAGCGTGAGCGCGACACCCAGCTCGCCGAACACCTCGCGCAGCCGGGTGCGCGCCGCCATCATGTTGTCGATCGCAGCCTGCTCGTAGGTGAGGTCGATGAGCGGGCGGCACTCGACTTCGTCGCGCGTGGCGTCGGGCAGGCTCACCCCCACCTCCGGCTTCGGGAGCATCGTGCCGAACACCTGCACGCCGAACGAGCCGGTCTTGCGGCGGAGGTAGGTGTTGATGCGGTGCGATGCCAGCCCGAAGGTCATCGACGTGGCGTAGAGCGGACGCTCGGGATCGAAGGGGGTGCGCGACAGGTACATCGGATGCGCGAGTGCGCTGAGCGGTTGCGCGGTGGCGACCGGCCACCACTCCTTCGGGTGGTCGTGCAGGTAACGACCGACCACGTGGTGGGAGTTGCCGAGCCCGTCGGGGAAGTCGTCCGACACGGACCGCAGCAGGATGGTCGTGGTGTCGACCGCACCGGCCGCGAGCACGAACGCCCGCCCGTGGAGCGTGCGTCGCTCGCCCGTGGCCCGATCGACGAAGTCGACCGACTCGACGCTCGCCGTCGAGCCGTTCCAGTTGAGCCGGGTGACCTGCGCGCCGGATACGAGCGTGAACAGCTTCGACGTCAGCAGCGGACGGATGATGCAGTGGTAGCTGCCGAACTCCGTGCCGCGCAGCGCCGCCATCCACGGGCTGCCCTTCGCCATCGGCAGCGGGCCCAGGTAGTTGCCCGACGCTGCGGCGCGCCGGGCGAGGTCGGCCCAGTCGGCCGGCGGGTTGCACCGGTAGCGAGCGGTGTTGGTGGGAATGTTCGGGAACGGCTCGCCCATCGTGACGGTGAGAGCCTTCTCGGCCACCTCGTAGAACGGCACCAGGTCGTCGTACCGCAGCGGCCACTCGTACCGCTCGTCGATCGCTGCAGCCTCCGTGAAGTCCTGCGGCGCGAAGCGCGGCACGGCGGCGGTCCAGTAGTTCGACAGGCCCCCGAGGGTGCGGCTCGACTTCCACTCCGTCGGCCGGCCGGGCGCCTGCTCGTGACGATCCGTCTCCAGCAGCTGCTCGTCCTTGTAGCGGTAGAGCGTGTTGCCACCAACTCGCAGGATGACGCCGCGTGGTGCCGCCGGACCGGCGTCGAGCATGGTGACCTTCACCCCACGAGCCACGAGCTGCGCGGCGGCCATGGCTCCGGTGGGGCCACTGCCGACCACGACGACGGAGTCGTCGGAGAGCGGGCCTGCCGGCGGCGTCACGGCTCGCCGACCGATCCGGCGAGCAGGCCGACCACGTCGGCAATCGCCGCCTCGGTGACCATCGGGCTGTTCATGATGGCCAGATTGTCACTCAGGTGCGCCTCCGACTGAATTCCGACGAGCAGCGTGGCCACACCGGGGAACGAACGTACGTAGTCGACGGCCAGCTTGAACACCGGCACGTCGTGACGCGCGGCGATGTCGAGCAGGTCGCGGATCAGCGGCCACTTCTCGTCGGTGCGGATGGCCGGATCGCCCCTGACCGCCATCGCCAGGTACCCGCCGCCCAGCACCCCTCGCGCCCACACCTCCACACCGCGTGTGGCGGCGAGCGGCAGCACCGACGTGGCGGCCTGCGGATCCAGCACCCCGAACGGCACCTGCACCGTGTCGAGGCCATCGACGCCCAGCCACTCGATGGCCGACGCCAGCGACTCGGCGCCGACCCCGAACCGACGGATCTTCCCGGCGGCCTTCAGGCGCTGCATCTCGTCGGCGACGGCCGGCACCAGCATGCGGGGGCCGTGCAGCTGCAGCACGTCGATGTGATCGGTGCCCAGCCGGCGCAGGCTGGCGTCGACCGCCCGCCGCAGGTACTCCGGTGAGAGGTCCTGCGTGGTGTAGGCGCCACCGGGTGCCGCAGCCGTGCCGCCGGCACCGGGCTCGGCGTGGGACCGGAGACCGCGCACGCGTTGCAGCACCGGACGGCCGAGCCTCGCGAAGGTGTGCGCCGACAGCCGACGTTCCGAGAAGTGGTAGCCGACCTTGGTGGCGATCTCGACCTGCGAGCGTCGACCACGCACCGCTCGCCCGATGATGGTCTCGCTGAGGCCGTTGCCGTACGCATCGGCGGTGTCGAAGGTGGTGACCCCACGATCGATCGCGTGCTGGACGAGACGCACCTGCTCGCGCCAGGAGCCGCCCGCCGACGCGCTGCCCAACTTGACGCATCCGAAGCCCAGGCGAGCGCGATCGACGTGTTCACCCAGCATGGAGGTCAGTTTCGCACACCGAACTTGCAGGTGCTCACCGCAGCACGAGACTTGACGGACGGCAGACACGACCCCCAGACTCTGCCCCGGAGGGACCACATGCTGTCTTTGGGCGTTCGAGAGTTGGCTGCAGCGATGCGAGTGGTCGCCAAGGGCGACCTCGGTCGGTACTACTCGCGCGGCACGTCCGAGACCGACAACTTCGAGCAGGGGCTGCGGGCCACGCTCGACGTGCGTCATGCGTTGGCGGTCAACAGCGGCACCAGCGCGCTCATCTGTGCGCTCGTCGGCGCCGGCGTCGGGCCCGGCGACGAAGTGCTCGTGCCCGCCTACACGTGGGTGTCCACCGCTGCCGCCCCGCTGGCAGTCGGCGCGGTGCCGGTGCTCGTCGAGATCGACGAGAGCCTCACCATGGACCCGATCGACCTCGAGCGCAAGATCACGCCGAACACCAAGGCCATCATCCCCGTCCACATGATCAACCTCGTCTGCGACATGGACGCCATCATGAAGGTCGCCACGAAGCACGACCTGGTCGTCATCGAAGACGCGTGCCAGGCCATGGGCCTGAAGTACCGCGGCCGGCGCGCCGGCGCCATCGGCCATTCGGGCGTGTTCAGCTTCAACCAGCACAAGAACATCAAGTCGGGCGAGGGTGGCGCCATCGTCACCAACGACGACCGCACGTTCGCTCGCGCCGCCATGTACCACGACGTCGGCCACTACGAGCGCAAGGATCAGTTCGTCTCCGACGAGCCGATCTTCGTCGGCATGAACTTCCGCATGCCCGAGCTGTCGGCGGCCATCCTGCGGCCGCAGCTGAAGCGGCTCGACAAGCAGCTCGCGCGCCGGCGCGATCGGCGGCGGTTCCTCATCGAGGAGCTGGCCGCGAGCGGCCGCACCGGGTACGCCATCAGCCCTCACCACGACCCGGCCGACGCCGCCGGCCTCGCGTTGCTGTTCGACGACCCGCAGGAGGCGAAGGCGTTCGGCGACATCAAGGGCGCTCGGCGACTCATCGACACCGGGCGCCACGTGTACACCAACTGGCAGTCCATCCTGGCCAAGCGGCCCGTGCACCCGCTGCTCGATCCGTACGCATGGGCGCATCGCCCCATCGAGTACCCGGCCGACGCGTGCCCGGCCACCCTCGACATCCTCGCTCGGTCGTGCACCGTCGAGCTGGCGCCGGAGCTGCCCTCCCCGGCGTTCCGAGTCGCCACTCGCAGCATGCGCGCCTGATCCGCACCGAAAGGCACGGTCATGGTCACCACCCCCATCGCAGTCGTGGTCGCCACTCGCAATCGCGGCGCGAAGCTGGTGCCCTTGCTCGACTCGATCCTCGCCAACGACGGCCCCGCGTTCGAGCTCGTCATCGTCGACCAGAGCACGCTCGACGACACCGCCGACGCCGTGCAGCCGTACTTGGCCGACCCCCGCATCCGCTACGTGCGGTCCACGTCGGTCGGTCTCAGCTGCGCGCGCAACGAGGGCATCGCACTCACCTCCGCACCCATCGTCGTCATCACCGACGACGACTGCATCGTGCCCAGCAACTGGATGGCCGGGATGGCCGCACCGTTCGACAACCACCCACGCGTTGGCATGGTGTTCTGCACGGTGAAGGCGGTACCGGTCGACAAGCCCGGGCTCACACCGGCCATCATCTTCCCCCACGACCAGATCCTCCGCACGCCGCTGAGCTCGTGGAAGTGGTCCGTGGGCGGACTGAACCTCGGCGCCGGCATGGCGGTGCGCCGGGCCACGTTCGACGAGCTGATCGGGTTCGACGAGCTGCTCGGTGCGGGCGCCCGCTTCGGCTCGTGCGAGGACAACGACATGAGCTGGCGTGGTCTCCTCGCCGGCTGGTGGACCTACCAGCTGGCCGACGTCGTCGTGATGCACGACGGCTTCCGCGACCTCGACGAGCTGCGCGAACTGGTGAAGCGCGACTTCTTCGGTGTCGGCGGCGCGATCGCCAAGTACCTGCGCACGGGCCGATGGGGCATCACCTGGTTCATGATGGGCTGGCTCATCCGGTTCGGTGTCGTCGACCCCGCGCGCGACGTGCTGGCCGGTCGTAAGCCCACCGGTTTCCGCCGGCCGTACATGCTGCTCCGGGGACTGCTCGCGGGGTTCCGGACGCCGATGGACCGCACACACCGCCTGTACGTCGCGAACTCGCACCGCACGAGTTGACCTCGGCTCACGCGTCGGCTGCGGGCCCGCCCAGGTGGTGTGCCAGCCGTGCCGCCAGCGCGACGATGGTGAGCGTGGGGTTCGCGTGGCCCACGGTGGGGAACACGCTGGTGCCGGCGACGTACAGGTTGCCGATTCCGTGCACCCGGCACTGTTCGTCGACGACGCCGTCGCGTGGCGAGCTCGACATGCGCGTGGTGCCCGACGGGTGCTTCATGTCGACCAACGGCACGGGCTCGCCGGGCCGATCCAGCAGTGAACTGCGGAAGGTGGGCAGCCCGGCCCGTGCCACGATGGACGCGAACATCTCGTGCATCCGTCGTTGCGACTCGTACGTGGCGTTCGTGATGCGCCAGTCGAGCTGCACCTTGGGCAGGCCGAAGCGATCCCGTCGATCGTGGTCGACCGTGACCCTGCTCGACGGATCCGGCACCTGCTCCATCTGATCGATGACGACGAGCGATGTCGGACGTTCGCGCCGCGCCAGCCGGCGGGCCGCGAACACTGCGAGGCGTGGGCTGGCCTTCGCCACCTGCCAGAGGTCGGCGGGCAGGTCGGCGCCGCGGACGGTGCGGGACCTCGCGGACTCCGCCACGCGCCGCAGCGCGGAGTATCCCGGCGAGTTCTGCACGTCGGACACGAGGTGCGCGTGGAGGCTGTGGTTGAGCAGTTCCTCTTCACGCTGCATCGACTCCGGGAAGGTGACCCGCAGCTGGGTGTGGCCGTACGGCGACCGCGACTTCTCACCCAGCAGCTGCAGACGCTCGAGCACGGGCCGCGGCAGGCCGCGGAGATCGGCGGTGGCGAGGCCCTCTCCGCGTGGGTGGTCCATGTAGTAGCGGCCGACGTTGTCGGTGGCGTTGCCCACGCCGGCGGCGGAGCGAGCGGTGGACGCGAGCAGCAGTCGCGGGTTCTCCAGGCCACCCGCCGCCAGCACGTAGTGCGTGGCCGCAACGGTGAACGTGCCGGCCGAGCCCACCACCGTCAGGGAGTCGATGGCCGACGACGACTGGTTGGGCACGAGCGCGGTGGCCGTTGCACCCAACAGCACGCGCACGTTGCGCGATCGCTCGAGGGCGTCGCGAGCGCGGTCGCCCATGTACATGCCATCCGCCCACAAGAAGGGGCGCAGGTCGGCGCCACCCTCGCCCATCACCATGTCGATCGTCGGGTTCGGTGCCCACGCACCGATGTCGAGCTTGTCGAAGTGAGGAACGTCGAGGATGCCGGCGGCCGTCGGCAGCCAGCGACGCACCTCGTCCTCGGTGATCGGCCAGCCGCTGTGCGGCACCCACGAGCGTGCTTCGAAGTCGATCGGGTCGAGCTGAGCGATGCGCCCGAACCACAGGCTGGTGCTGCCGCCGAACCAGCGGCCGCGCGACTCGATGGTGCGAACCTGCGGCAAACCCAGGAGATCGAGGTCGAACGTGTCGCCCTCGGCCTCGGTGTCCTGCTGCATGCCACCGGCCTCCAACAGGACGACATCGAGCGTCGTGCCGGCCAGGCGCAGCGCGAGAGTGAGCCCTGCGGCGCCGCTGCCCACGATGCACACGTCGGCCCGCAACGACGAACCAGCCGGGACGCGCGCCGCGTCGTCGAACGTCATGCTGGAGAGTATTGCGCACAGCGGCCGTTCCGTCTCATACGCTGGGCCGGGATGAACCGAACGGTGAGCGAGCACGACGGCGACTCGCCGCGGCCGGCACGCATCGCGTTCGTCATGGAGCAACACGTCGGGCATCGCACGTACAGCGACAACCTGCGCCACGCCCTCTCCACCCGCGACGACGTCGTCGCCACGTGGGTGCCCGTCGACTACACGTCGTCGGGCACCTGGCTCGAACGCATCCCGATCACCGCCGTGCAGGTGGCGATGCGCGGTCGTGCACAGGTGCGACGTGGGTTGCGCGGCGTCGACTTCGATGCCGCGCTGTTCAACACACAGGTGCCGGCGGTGCTCGGCGGCCGGCCCGCCACCCGTCGCCCGTACGTGCTGTGCACCGACGTCACTCCCCTGCAGTACGACGCGATGGCGTCCGGCTACTCGCACCACGCGGATCGCGGCGGCCTGGTCACGCGTTGGAAGCACCGCCGCAACCGGCGTGTCATGCAGGGAGCCAGCGCTCATGCACCGTGGAGCCGCTGGACGGCCGCATCGCTCGTCGCCGACTACGGCGTCGACCCTCAGCGCATCGAAGTCATCCCGCCCGGCGTCGACATGGCGCGCTGGACCCCCGGCGATCGATCGCTCGATGGTCCGATGCAACTGCTCTTCGTCGGCGGCGAGTTCGAGCGCAAGGGTGGGAAGGTGCTGCTCGAGGCGTTCGCCGCCCTTCCCGAAGGCAGCGCCGAGCTGTCCATCGTCTCTCGCGACCCTGTGCCCCGCCAGGCCGGTGTGCGGGTCTACGACCACCTGTCACCCAACGACGACGAGCTGATGGCGCTGTACCGCCGCAGTCACGTGTTCGTGCTCCCGAGCCTGTGGGAGACGTTCGGCATCGCAGCAGTCGAAGCGGGCGCCTCCGGGCTGGCCATCGTGGCCACCACGGTCGGCGGGCTCGAGGAGCTGGTCGTGGAGGGGCACACCGGCTTCCACGTGGGCATCGGCTCGGTCGACGATCTCGCCCGGCGGCTGCGGGAGCTGTCCGAGGCACCGGAGCTGCGAGCGCGCCTGGGCGCCGCGGCCCGAGCACGTGCGATCACCGAGTTCGACGCCTCCATCAATGCCGACCGGCTGATCAGAGTCGCGATCGCCGGGGCACAGGCGGACCGTTGATCGACGCGACGTTGTAGGCTCCCGCGCTGACCGGTCCTGACCTGCCGTCGACTCCACCCCCAAGGAACACCCGTTGCGAATCCTCATCGTCACGCCGTCGATCCCGTACCCGCCGAACTGGGGTTTCGGCATCCGCGTCTTCCAGATCGTGCGCGAGCTGTCTCGTCGCCACACCGTGTCGGTGCTCTGCTACTCCAACCCGGGCGAAGAGGCCAAGATCGCCGCACTGGCGGAGGTGTGCCACTCGGTGCACACCGTGCCGGCCCGGCTGCCCAACGCATCGGCGAAACGAGTTGCGCAGGCACTCAGCATGTTCCGCCGCCGGTCGTTCCAGATCGCCGGCGTGCGCACTCGCGAGATGCAACAACTGGCGACCGAGCTGCTCGGCGCGGAGAAGTTCGACGTGGTCCAGTTCGAATCGAGTCAGATGGCCTGGCTCGAACTGCCGGCAGGCGTGGTGTCGGTGGTCGACGAGCACAACATCGAGTACGAGCTGCTGCAGCGCATGTACCAGACCGAGACCTCGCGGCTGCGCAAGCTCTACAACTGGAACGAGTTCAGGAAGTTCCGCCGCGAGGAGCAGACCAGCTGGCGGCGCGCCGACGGTTGTGTCGTCACCTCGGACCGCGAGCAGCTCATCCTCTCCGCGATCGAACCCGACAAGCCGGTGCACGTGGCGCCCAACGGCGTCGACATCGAGTTCTTCGCCGGGAGCGACGTCGCGGTCGACCCCGACAGCATCGTGTTCACCGGGCTGCTGCACTACCGACCCAACATCGATGCCGTCACGTTCTTCACCAAGCAGATCCTCCCGCACATCGTGCAGCGGCGACCCGACGTGGTGTTCTCCATCGTCGGTCTCGGTGCTCCCAGCGAGGTCACCCGCTTGGCCGGCCCCAACGTCCGGTTCGTCGGCGAGGTCCCCGACATCCGTCCCTACGCGCTGAGCGCCGGGGCGCTGGTCGTGCCGCTCCGCATGGGCAGCGGCACGCGCCTGAAGGTGCTCGACGGGCTGGCCATGCAGAAGGGCCTCATCTCCACCACGCTCGGCTGCGAAGGGATCGAGGTGGTCGACGGCCAACACCTGCTGGTCGCCGACGGTGCCGAGGAGTTCGCGCAGGCAGTCGTGTCAGTGCTCGACGACCGACGCCTCGCCGAGGAGCTCGGCCGCAACGGCCGAGCCCTCGTCGAGGCGAAGTACAGCTGGGTATCGATCGTGGAAGGACTCGAACAGTTCCTCCAGCGGGTCGTGGATCTCCGCTCGTCGTCGGAGCGGCGCTGAACCGTCAGCGCTCTACGTCGGGGTCAGCTGCTGCTGACTCGGATGTTGTCCCAGT
>CAZWCU010000043.1:0-3791 GCA_964632715.1 uncultured Bifidobacterium sp.
TCGAGAAGGCCCACCCCGACGTGTTCAACACGCTCCTCCAGATCCTGGAGGAGGGCCGTCTCACCGACAGCCAGGGCCGCACGGTCGACTTCCGCAACACCGTGCTCATCATGACCAGCAACCTCGGGTCCAGCGACCTGCGCAAGGCCAACGTCGGCTTCACCAAGGCCGACGCAGCCATGAGCTACGAGCGCATGAAGGACAAGGTCACCGATGCGCTGAAGGGCCACTTCCGCCCGGAGTTCCTCAACCGAATCGACGAGATCATCGTCTTCCACGAGCACAGCCGCGAAGCGGTCATGCAGATGGTCGACCTGATGACCAAGCGCCTCACCGGGCAGCTCGAAGGCCAGGGTCTCGGCATCGAGCTCACCCAGAACGCGAAGGAACTGCTCGCCGAACGCGGCTACGACCCGCAGCTGGGCGCGCGGCCGTTGCGTCGTGCCATCCAGCGGATGATCGAAGACGTGCTCAGCGAGAAGATCCTCTACAAGGAGTTCCACGCGGGCGAGATCATCGTGGTCGACACCGAGGACGACCCCGAGCGTCCCGGCGAGAAGAAGCTGTCGTTCCACGCGGTCGAGGGCTTCCAGCCACCTGCGGCGGTCGAGCTGGCAGCCACGGGTGTGCCGGAGATCGCGGCCATCACCGAGCCTCCTGCTCCCACCGAGTAGTCGTCCTCCCCAGGTCGCCGTTGCGCCAGGAGTACTGTCGCGCGGGGTACCGACCAGGGCGATCGGACCCAGGAGGTTTCCTCATGGCAACGGTGGCATTCGACGTCGAGTACACGGATCCGCGCGATCGCGTCAGCAGCGCGTTGCGCATCTTCTACGCCATCCCGCACCTCATCATCGTCGCGGCGCTCGGTTACCTGGTCGAGGCCGTCTCGATCATCCAGTGGTTCATCATCGTCTTCACCGGCAAGCGCAACCGAAGCCTGTGGAACCTGTCGCGCGGCGTGCTCGACTGGCAGGCACGGGCCTACACGTACACCGGTCTGATGTACGACACGTATCCCAACTTCGCGTTCGAGAAGGGCACCGAGCCGGTGCAGCTGACCGCCGAGTACGAGGAGCCGGCCAATCGGTTGACCAACGGCTTGCGCATCATCTGGGCCATTCCCGCCATCATCGTGATGGCGGCGCTCACCATCGCCGGTCTGGTGGTCACGATCATCTGCTGGTTCGCGATCGTGTTCACGGGCACGCAACCGCGCGGCATGTTCGACTTCCTGGTGAAGGTGCACCGCTACGCCGTGCGCACCAACGCGTACATCACACTGCTCACCGACACGTACCCGAAGTACGAGTAGCCGGCGCGGCACGCGCCGCGGTGCAACGCGGCGCGGCTGGCAGAATGGCGTGATGCGCCGCGCCCTCACCTTGTTCGTCGTCGCGCTCGCGCTCACGGCCTGCAAGGTGGAGACCACCGTCGACGTGGAGGTGCGCGCCGACGGGACGGGCGTCATCACGCTCACGTCGACGGCCGACGCAGAGGTCGTCGATCAAGCGCCCGGACTCGCCGAGGATCTCCGCTTCGACGACGCCGTCGCGGCCGGTTGGGAAGTCGACGGGCCGGAGGCCACCGACGCGGGTGGGTTGACGGTCACGCTCACGCACACGTTCGCCACCGTCGAGGAAGCCACCGCGCTGCTGCTCTCCATCAACGGCCAGGGCGGCCCGCTGCACGACGTCGCGTTCACGCGCACGGTGCTCGAGGGCGACATCACCACCTCGCTCACGGGCACGCTGCGCGTCGACGGCGGCATCGACGCGTTCGCCGACCCGGATCTGCTGGCCGCCATCGGTGGCAGCCCCTACGCCGACAACATCGCGGCCACCGGTCTGCGACCCACCGACGTGGTGACGTTCACGTTCACCGCCGACCTGCCCGGGGATGCGGTCACGCCCGCCGGCGGCACGACGGGGACGGAGGAGCCGGTGCTGTCGTGGTCCGTGCCGCTCGACGGCACCACCGCCGACCTCGCCACCACCACCGTGATCAGCGAAGCCGACGCGGAAGGCAGCGGCGTGTGGGGCACCGTCGCCACGATCGCGCTCATCGCGCTGATCGCCTGGGTCGTGCTGGCCGTCGCCTTCATCGTGTTCGTCGCCCGAGCCCGCAAACAACGCGCGCAGCGGCGGCGAACGGGCACCTTGTGACACCCATTCCGTAGGGTGCACGCATGGCCAAGGTTCGTGTCGTCTACCGCTGCACCGAGTGCGGCGCTGCCACTCCCAAGTGGGCGGGGCGGTGCGGCGCGTGCGAAGCATGGAACTCGCTGGTGGAAGACGTCGATCTGCCCGAGGCCGCGGCCGGTCACCACCTCGGGCCGTCGGCGCCGGCCATGCCCATCGGCAAGGTCGACGCCACGTTCTCCCGGCCGCACTCCACCGGCATCCCCGAGTTCGATCGTGTGCTCGGCGGCGGGCTGGTGCCGGGCTCCGTCACGCTGCTCGGCGGCGAGCCGGGCATCGGCAAGAGCACGTTGCTGCTGCAACTGCTGGCGCAGTGGCCCGAGCGCACGCTCTACGTGAGTGCGGAGGAGAGCGCGCAGCAGGTGCGGCTGCGTGCCGAGCGGCTCGACGCGGTGCGGCCCGAGCTGTGGCTGTTGCCGGAGACGTCGCTGCCGCACATCATCGCCGCCATCGACGACGTGCAGCCGCAGCTGGTGGTGGTCGACAGCATCCAGAGCATCGCCGACCCCGAGCTCGCCTCGGCGCCCGGCAGCGTGGTGCAGGTGCGCGGGTGCGCGCACCGGCTGGTGGGCGAGGCCAAGCGGCGCGACCTGCCGATCGTGATGGTGGGCCACGTCACCAAGGAGGGCAACCTCGCCGGGCCGCGGGTGCTCGAGCACGTGGTCGACACCGTGCTCAGCTTCGAGGGCGACCGACACCACTCGTTGCGGCTGCTGCGCGCGGCCAAGCACCGCTTCGGCTCCACCAACGAGCTCGGTGTGTTCGAGATGGTCGGCGAGGGGCTGATGGGTGTGCCCGACGCGAGCAAGTTGTTCCTCACCGACCGGCGCACCGGCATCGCCGGCTCGGCCATCACGCCCACGCTCGAAGGCCAGCGGCCGCTGCTGGTGGAGGTGCAGGCGCTCACGAACAAGATCACCTCCGGCGTGCCACCGCGCCGCAGCGCGCAGGGCCTCGACCACGGTCGCCTGGCGTTGCTGCTCGCCGTGCTCGAGCGCCGGTCGCGGCTGCCGATGGCCGAGCACGAGGTGTTCGCGTCCGCCGTCGGTGGTGTGCGGCTCACCGAGCCGGGCGCCGACCTGCCGCTGTGCCTCGCGCTGGTGAGTGCACTGCTCAACCGGCCCATCCCACCCGACCTGGTCGTGTTCGGCGAAGTCGGGTTGGGTGGCGAGTTGCGTCAGGTGGCACATGCGCCGCGCCGCTTGGCCGAGGCCGCGCGCATGGGGTTCACCCGCGCCATCGTTCCCGCCAACTCTCCGAACGGCGTCGACGGCATCTCGCTCACCCGCGTCTCCACGGTGAACGAGGCGCTCGTGGCAGCCGGGCTCTCCGGGCGACCATGAGCAGCACCCCGTGGTATCAGGTCGCTCCCCCGCCGCCGTCGCTGGCGTCGGTGCTCGCGTGCACGTGGACCGCTGCGCCCTCCGGGCGCCACCGACTGGTGCCAGACGCATGCCTCGATTTGCTGTGGCTGAGCAACGGGCAGCTGTGGCTGTGCGGGCCGGAGGTGAAGGCCTGGACGTTCCAACTCCCCACCGGCATCACCGCGGCGGGCGTGCGCTTCCGGCCCGGCGTGGTGCCCGCGCTGTTCGG
>CAZWCU010000043.1:3891-22088 GCA_964632715.1 uncultured Bifidobacterium sp.
CGCCGGTGCCTCGTGTCGTTCGGCTACGGCGTCGCCACGCTCGCACGCATCGTGCGCTTCCACCGCTTCTGGTCGGCCGCACACCTGGCACCGCCGGGAACCCCGCTCACTGCGCTGGCACACGCCGCCGGCTACGCCGACCATGCGCACCTGGCGCGCGACTGCCGGGCCATCACCGGCTCGGCGCCCAGCCGCTTCCTGCGTGAGTCGTTCGCCACCTTCCCCGACATGTCCGATCCGTACAAGACCGGGCCGCAGTTCTCGGCGACGCTGGTGTCATGAGCACGCCCTCTCAGCGCTACGCCACAGCCGCCGCCCGATTCACCGCACTCGTCACCGACGTGCCGCCACCGCGGTGGAGCGCACCGTCACCGTGCGACGGGTGGTCGGCTGCCGACGTGGTCGCGCACGTCGTGTCGACCGAGCTCGACTTCATGGCGCAGCGGGGCATCGCCGCGCCGGCCACCGACGGCCTTCCGCCAGCCGATGCGTGGCCGGTGGTGCGCGATGCGATGCAGGCGGCACTCGACGACCCGGCCACCGCCACTCGCGGGTACGACGGCTTCTTCGGACCCACCACCATCGAGGCCACCGTCGACCGGTTCTACAGCATGGATCTCATCGTGCACCGCTGGGACCTCGCCACCGCAACAGGTCTGCACGCCCACGCCGTGCTGCATCCGGTGGAGGTCGAGCAGGTGCGCGAGAACCTGGTCGGACTGGAAGGGGCGATGCGCTCCCCCGGCCTGTTCGGCCCTGAGCAACCCGTCGGCCCTGAGGCAACCGATCAGGATCGGTTGCTCGCGTACATCGGTCGCGCCACGCCACCCTGACCCGGCATCGCTCGTAGACTGCGGGGCAATGCCCGCGCAACAAACGCCCAACGACGCCCTGCACCGCGCGCTCGCGCAGGTGGCCCCGGGCACGGCGCTGCGCGACGGCATCGACCGCGTGGTGCGCGCCAACATGGGCGCACTGCTGGTGCTCAGCGACGACCCGCGGGTGCTGGCCATCTGCAGCGGCGGCTTCCTGCTCGACGCCGAGTACACCCCGCAGCGCCTCAGCGAACTGGCGAAGATGGACGGCGCCATCATCCTCACCACCGACGGCACCCGCATCGCGCGGGCCAACGTGCACCTGGTGCCCGATCCCACCGCACCCACCTCCGAGACCGGCACACGTCACCGCACGGCCGAGCGGGTGGCGTTGTCGCTGAGCGTGCCGGTGGTCAGCGTGAGCGAGGAGATGAGCGTCATCAACGTGTACGCCGGTGGCATCCGCCGCCAGCTCAACGACGTGGCGCGGCTGCTCGACCGTTCGAACCAGGCACTGCAGACGCTCGAGCGCTACAAGACGAAGCTCGACGATGCCACCAGCGCACTCACGTCGCTGGAGATCGAGGACGTCGTCACCGTGCGCGACGTGGCGGCCGTGGTGCAACGCGGCGAGATGGTCCGCCAGATCGCCGCCGAGATCGAGACGATGATCGTGGAGCTCGGTGTCGACGCTCGCCTGCTGCGCCTGCAGTTGGAGGAGGTGTTCACCTCGCTCGACAACGAGCTCGAGCTGGTGATCGCCGACTACCCGACGCTCGCGCACAGCGCCTTGAACTCGCTCGACGGCGACCTGCCCGCCTCGCCCAAGGGTTTGCGCATGCTGGCGCGCGTACCGCGCCTGTCCGACGATCAGGCCGAGGCCATCGCCGAACACTTCGGCGAGTTGGCCAAGTTGCTGCGTGCCACCTCCACCGACATCTCTCGCGTGCCCGGCATCAGCGCCAAGGCTGCGCACGCGGTGAAGGAGACGCTCGAGCGTCTCACCGAGAGCACGATCCTCGATCAGTACATCTGAACGGCTCGGGCGGTTCCGGCTCGCCCAGGTCAGGTGGGGTGGTACGGAGTGGTGACGCCGGGCTGACCGCCGTCGACGCGCACGAGTCCGTCGTCGACCAGTTTGATCAGGTGGGCGAGCACGCTGCGCCCAGCCGCCTTGTGGAGCTTCTCGTCGACGCCGGCGTAGAGGCGGCGCACCATGTCGGGCACCATCGTGATGCCGCCGCGCACGGCGGCCAGCACCGCGGCCTCGCGAGCCAACCGGTGCTGCACGAACTCGTCGATGAACGGTGCGGTGTCGGTGACCGGCGAGCCGTGCGTGGGCCACAGGACTGCGGGGGCGAGATCGCGCACCCGTTGCAGTGAGGCGAAGTAGTCGCGCATGTTGCCGTCGGGCGGCCCGATGACAGTGGTGCTCCACCCCATGATGTGGTCGCCGGAGAACAGCGCCCGCTCCTCCTCCAGGAAGTAGCACATGTGGTTGCTGGTGTGGCCGGGCGTGTGGACGGCCCGCAGCGTCCAGCCGCTGCCGAACGCGGCGATCTCGTCGTCGACCACGCGCACGTCGGGGTCGAAGGCGAGGTCGAGCGACTCCTCCACCTTCGCCTCGCCGGCGGCCTCTGCGGCCAGCTCGTCGGCGTCGGGTTCGTCGGGCGTGTCGTCCTCCACCCAGTCGGGGTCCACCCGATGCGGACCGAACGCCACGGTGGGAGCCCCCGAGTAGTCGCGCAGCCAGGCCTCGAGCGGTGAGTGGTCGCTGTGGCAGTGGGTGACCAGGATGGCGCGGACGCGCTCGCCCGCGAGCGCGGCGATGAGCGCGTCGCGATGCGAGTCGAGCGCAGGGCCGGGATCGATGACGGCGACGTCGCCGCTGCCGACGATGTACGTGCCGGTGCCGTGGTACGTGAACTTCGAGGGGTTGTTCGCGATGACGCGGCGGATGAGCGGCGACAGCTGCACGACCTCGCCGTAGCGGGGGTCGTCGAGCGTGACGAACGGGATGCTCATCCGACGATGGCCCTGACCGCACCGACCTGCCGACCGTGCCCCATGATGCGTTCCTCCACCAGCGGACCCACCTCAGACGTGTCGATGCCCAACGCCCGCAGTGCGGCGACCATCAGCGGGGGACGTGCGCGGTCGCCACCGTCGGCGATCTTCAGTGCCACCGCGCGACCGTCGGGCAGGGCGGCTGCGAACACGCCGTCGGCACCGTCCTTCGCCATCAGACCGGGCACGTGGCGCATGAAGACGGTCACGTCGCGCCGAGCTCCGCCGACCATCTCCGGGTGGCCGGTCATCGCGGCGTACACCTCGTCGCCGGCAGCACCGGCGGACCCCATCGCGATCGTGCGGAACGCACGCGCGAGACCGATGAGCGACATTGCGTGAGCC
The DNA here is from genome assembly GCA_964632715.1 of uncultured Bifidobacterium sp. Lineage (GTDB taxonomy): Bacteria > Actinomycetota > Acidimicrobiia > Acidimicrobiales > Ilumatobacteraceae > UBA668. Next base: position 7,119 of record CAZWCU010000043.1, read on the forward strand.
GGGGCGCCGCACCCATCCACCCCGATGTGCGCGTGGGGTTCGCCGCTCAGCTCATCGACCGAGGTGGTGATGGCCTGCTGCAGCGGATGCACGACGTCGAGGTACGACGAGTCGTGCGCCCACCCGTTGTGCACGCACGTCGCCAGCATCCCGCTGTGCTTCCCGCTGCAGTTCATCAGCAGCGCGGTTCGATGGCCGCCGGCGCGCAGCACCGCTTCCGCTGCCGACGGGTCGAGCGGGAGCGAGGCGGTGTTGGCCAGCGCCGCCTCGTCGAGGCCGGCGCCGGCGAGGATCTGCAGCGCGCCGTCCGTGTGCATCGGAGAGCCATCGTGGCTGGCGCAGACCAGCGCGAGCAGGTGGGATGGCAGGCGCAGACCGGCACGCACCATCGCCACCGCCTGCATCGGCTTGTTCGACGAGCGCGGATAGATGATGGCGGACGGATCGCCGGCCGAGAACTCGATGTCGCCGGAGGGGCCGAGCGCGACCACCGCCCCGAAGTGCACCGACTCGTCGAGCCCGCTGCGACTGGTGATGGCGACGGGCGCGAACGAGTCAGGGTTCGGCATCTGGCTCCGCCGTCGGATGGGCGGCGCGCGCGGCTCGGCGTTGCTGTCGGCGCAAGCGTGGTTTGACGACCGTCAGGTCGCTCTCGACCAGTTCGTAACGCGTGCCGCTGTCGCTGAGCAACGCCTGCGCCATCGCCGCGCCTGGTATGGCCAACACCGCGCCCACTGCTCCCAGGACGGCGGCGCCCGCGATGGCGGAACCGAACGCGACGGCCGGGTGCAGGTCCATCGTGCGAGCCGTGATGCGCGGCAGGAACAGGTAGTTCTCGAGCTGCTGGTAGACGAGCACGACGATGAGCACGCCGAGCGCCTTCGGAGGCGAGTCGATGAACGTGACGAGCACCGGCAACGCACCGGCGAGGTAGGTGCCGACCACCGGCAGGAACTGGCTGACGACGCCCACCCACAGCGCCAACGCCACCGGGGCCCTGGTGCCCAACGCCTGCAGCACCACCCAGTGGAAGAAGGCGGAGAGGCCTGCGAGCAATGCTCGTGAGTAGAGGTAGCCGCCGGTCTTCTCGATGGCGAGCTCCCACGTGCTGAGCACGGAGCGCTGACGCTCGGGTGGCAGCCGGCGGCAGATGACTCGCCGCAGCTTCGGACCGTCGGCGACCAGGTAGTACGTGAACAGCACCACCGACAGCGCCTGCACGAGGATGCCCAGCGCGGTGACCGACAGGTCGACCACCCTGCCCTGCTGGCTGTTGATGAACCGCTGGACCGCGCCGTTCTCGTCGTTGATCGAGGCGATGACCTGATCGGCGTTGATGTGAGTGCCGAACGTGTCGTTGAGGAAGTTGACCGTGCGGTTCACGTACGTCTCGGAGTCGCTCAACAGGTCGGCGATCTGCTGCCCGACGAGCGCGCCGATGGCGATGACGAACACGAGGAACGTGACCAGCACGCCAACGAGGATGACCGCGGTGGCGGTGCCGCGACGCCAGCCGCGCTTGGCCAGGCGGTTGACGCCCGGCTCGATGGCGAGTGACAGGAACAGCGACACCAGCAGCAGCAGGAACAGCGGGTACAGGCTGGCCCACACGGAGCGGACCGCGAGCGCTGCGACGGCACCGCCCCAGAAGATGGCGACGGCCTGCCAGACCCACCGCGGCATGCGGTCTCGCGCGGGGAGCGGTTGGCTGTCGGACATCACGCGAGAGCGTACTGACCGGCCACCCGTCGAAGGGTGGAGGCCAGGTCGCCACGCTCGGCGACGCTGACCCGTTCCAGACCCAGCCACTGGGCCATGGCGTGCAGCTCGCGCACGATGTCGGGCGCCATCTGGTCGCTGGGAGCCCCGGGTTCGGCGTAGGCACCTTGCACCAGCAGCGTGCGGTTCTGGCGGTCGGCCTTCATGTCGAGCCGACCCACCAACGAGTCGCCCCACAGGATGGGCAGCACGTAGTAGCCGTAGATGCGCTTGGGCGCCGGCGTGTAGATCTCGATGCGGTAGTGAAACCCGAACAGTCGCTCGGTGCGGTCACGGTTCCAGCACACCGGGTCGAACGGGCTGAGCAGTGCGCACGCCTCGATGCGCCGCGGCAGCTTCGCCTCGGGGTGCAGGTAGGCCGGCTTCGCCCAGCCCTCCACCTGCACCAGGCGCAGGCGTCCTTCCTCGACCAGTTCGTCGAGGAGCGGTTTGCACGGCGGGTTCTTCTGGCGGTGGTAGTCGGTGAGGTCGGTGAGCGTGCCCACGCCATGATGCCGGGCCGCCAGCATCAGCAGCTCCTTGCGTGCGTCGGTCTCGCTGGGTGTGGCGGTGGCCATCACGTGCGCAGGGATCACGCGGTGCGTGAGGTCGTAGACACGTGCGAAGTCGTTGGGCCGGCGGACGGCAGTGATCTCGCCGCTCCAGAACAGGTGCTCGAGGGCGACCTTGCCGTCGTCCCAGTCCCACCACGTGCCCTTCTTGCCGACGCGCTCGTTGAGGTCGCCGCTGGCCAGCGGACCATCGAGCTCGATGCGGCGCAGCACCTCGTCGAGGTATCCCGGCCGGCGCTTGGTGGTCGTCCAGTACTGCTCCCACTTGTGGATGCCTGCCATCCGCCAGCGGTGCAGGTGGTGGTGCGCGGTGGGCACATGACTGGCCTCGTGCACCCAGTACTCGAACAGCTCGCCCGCGGCCGTGGCATCGGCGATGAGGCTGCGCGGGTGCGGACCGAGGCGCGCGAACAGTGGCAGCTCCTGGCTGCGCACGAGCACGTTGACAGAGTCGATCTGGATCAGCCCCATCCGGTCGAGTGCTCGCCGGAAGTGCCGCCGGTCCACTCGCCCGGTGGGGCGCGCGTCGGCGAACCCCTGCGCCGCGAGCGCGATGCGACGCGCCTGCGAGAGCGTCAGCCTGTCGACGGCCACGGCTGTCGCTCCGCCGGGCCGGTCAGTCGGCGACGGTGATGGTGACCGACTGGATGACCACGTCTTCACGCGGGCGATCACTGCGATCGGTGTCGACGCGCTGCATGGCGTCGATGACCTCGAGGCCCTTCACGGTCTGACCGAAGTGGTTGTACTGCGGGGGCAGGCCCACGCCGCTGGCACCACTGATGAGGAAGAACTGGCTGCCGTTGGTGTTCGGGCCGGCGTTGGCCATGGCCAGCGAGCCGAGCTGGTAGCGCTGCTTCACCGGCTCGTCGTTGAACTTGTAGCCGGGGCCGCCGCGGCCAGTGCCGGTGGGGTCGCCGCCCTGGCACATGAAGCCGTTGATGATGCGGTGGAAGATGATGCCGTCGTAGTAGTGGTAGCCGGCGAGGAACACGAAGTTGTTGACCGTGTTCGGCGCGTTGATGGCGTCGAGTGCGACGACGATGGTGCCCAGCGGGTTGCCGCCGTGCGTGACCTCGATCGTGGCGGTGTACCGCTTCGACGGGTCGATGCCCATCTCGGGAGCGGAGCTGAACTGCTGGGTCTTGGGCGCGGAGCCGTCGAGGGCGGGAAATGCGTGGGCCATGCCCGACACGCTACCCGCCCCTCGCGCTCACCCGCCTCGGCTCATCACACCGCCCCACCGGCGCACTCTGGTCATGTTCCGTCTCGCACATGGAGACGGAACATGACCAGAATCCACGGGAATTGCCGATTCGGCGTCGTCGCCGTGCCCAGTGAGTCATGAGACTCGAACTGCTCGACCGCTTCGCCCGCCGACACCATGGTCTGGTCAACCGAGCTGCCGCCGCGCAGTTGGGGGTGACTCGCGCTGCCTGGTACCTGGCCATCGGCAGCGGCCACCTGGAACAGCTCTACCCCAACGTCGCGAGGCTGTGGGGTACTCCGCCGACGCTGCAGCAGCGAGCACTCGCGGCCGTCTGGGCGACTCGCTCCGACTCGATGGCCTCCCACCGAACGTCGGAGGCACTCTGGTTGCCGGGCCGGCAACCCGACGACCCGATCCACATCACGATGGCAGACCGGGCACGTCACTCACGCCTCGCCGGTGTCGAGGTGCACCGGCCACGCGACCTGGTTGATCTGCGACCGGTCCTGCGCGACGGCGTGCCGACGACGAATCCGCTCCGGATGCTCGTTGATCTGGGAGCGGATCGTCCTGATGCCGTGGAGGCGGCCGTCATCGAGGTGATTTCATTCAAGCTCGCTTCGCCCTCCGCAGTGCGGGCGGCACTGTTCCGGCACGCGCGGTCCGGTCGCAACGGCGTCACGCCCTTGCGGCGCGCGCTGGAGTCATGGTTCGGCGACGAGCTGCCGCCTGACACCGAACTGGAAGCGGCGATGGGCCGGCTGATCACGGCACATCGACTGCCGCCAGTGCAGTTCCACGCGATCGTGATCGGCTACGAGGTCGACTTCCTGGTGGTCGGCAGCAACATCGTCATCGAGTGCGACGGGTGGGGCACACATGGCCTGCAACGGGACCAGTTCGAGTTCGACAGGGTTCGCCGCAACGACCTGACCGCAGCCGGCTACGCGGTCGCGCAGGTCACGTGGCGGCGAGTGCAGCGCGAGCCGCAGGCAGCCGCAGGACAGATCCGAGAGGTGATCCGCAAGTGGGCTCCCCACCTGCTGCCCCGACGCTGACCGCCGCGAAACTTTGGTCACGTTCCGTCTCGCACATGGAGACGAAACGTGACCAAAGCCCCCGGGCACCGTCCTCAGGACGGCGCGGCTGGGGCCGGGGTCACCGTCAGTCGTTGCGGGCGTTGTAGTCGGTGATCAGGCCGTTGGCCTGGTCGGCGGCGTTGTCGAGGGTGGTCTGCACGTCGGCACCGTCGAAGATGGCGGCGATCGCGGTGGCGAGCACGGTGCGGATCTCGCGCAGCGGGCCGACGACCGGGCCGCGCGACGTGAGCGTGTCGGGCGACGCGAGCAGTTGCTCGTACGCGACCGAGAACCGCGGGTCGGTGGCCAGGGTGGTGGCGTACGGCTCCACCTCGAGCGCATCGGTGCGCACCGGGATGTAGCCGGTGGCCGCGGCCCACTGGCTCTGCTGCTCGGCGCCGACCAGGTAGGTGATGTAGTCCCACGTGGCTGCGGTGCGCACGTCGTCGCCGGAGTCGACCGGCCACAGCGAGGCGCCACCGATCAGCGCGCCGGGTGCGCCGTCGGGTCCGGGCATCGGGCCGACGCCCACGTCGTCCGGACCCAGCTGCGGGAACTGCCCGCCACCGAGCACGGTGAGCACCTGGCCCAACGAGGCCGAGGTGGCGATGGTCATCGCGGCCGGCTGCTGGTCGTCGGCCAACTTGAGCAGGTTGTCGAAGCCGGTCTGGGTGTTGTCGCCCACGTTGACCGCGGACCCGTCGGCGAGCATGTCCTGCAGGAACGTGAGCAGGTCGACGCCGGTCTGGTTGTTGTAGAGCACCTGCGTGGCGCGGCTGGTGCGGCCGTTGTCGCCGTCGACGTAGAACTCCTGCGCCTTGCAGAACCACTGCTCGACGTACCAGCCGCCGCCGGAGTCGAAGCCCGACTCGAGTGCGAGACCGTAGGTGGCCGCGCCGGACGACACGATCTGTTCGCTGTACTCACGCATCTGCTCGAGCGAGATCGGCGGCGACTCGGGGTCGAGCCCTGCCTCGGCGAACACCTTCTTGTTGTAGAAGAGCACAGGGTTCGACAGGTTGAACGGCATGGACCACTGCACGCCCTGCGTCTCGTACGCGGCGAGTGCCGTGGGGAGGAACGTCGAGGTGTCGAAGCCACTGGACTCGAGGCACTTGCCCACCGGCACCGTGCTGGCGGTGTCGACCATGGCCTGCACCTGATACTCGGGGAGCTGCACCAGGTCCGGGCGGTCGCCCTGGCTGGCGAGGTAGTAGTTGTCGGCGGTCTCCTCGTAGCTGCCCTGCACGAGGTTGACCTTCACCTTGCTCTGGCTGGCGTTGTAGGCGTCGGTGAGCTTGACGACCTCCTCGCCGAGCGCGGCCGACATGCTGTGCCAGAACGTGATCTCGGTGGTGCCGGTGGCCGACTCGAGCGCGTCGGTGGGGCAGTCGGGCAACGTGTCGGGCGCGACCGTGGTGGTGGTGGCCGCCACGGTGGAATCGGTGCCGCCGGTGTCGCCGGTGGGAACCGTCGCATCGGTGGGCGAGGTGGGCGACTCGCCGGAGTCGGTGATGTCGCCACCGCCACTGCAGGCCGCGACGAGACCGACCGCGGCCAGTCCGAGGAAGAAACGAGACGTACGAGACCTGCGCATCAGCCCTTCACCGCCCCTGCGGTGAGACCGCGTACGAGTTGGCGTTGGAACACGACCAAGAGAATGAAGATGGGAAGTGCAGCGACCACGAGTCCTCCTGTGACGAGATTCAGCCGGCTGATGTCGGAGTTCTTGAGGCGGTCGAGACCGATCTGGATGGTCTCGTGCGATCGATCGCCTCGGATGACCTGCGACGGCCACAGGTAAGCGTTCCAGGTACCGAGGAAGGTGAACAAACCCAGTGCGCCGAGCGTGGGCCGGCTGAGCGGTGCGGCCACCTCCCACAGGAAGCGCATGTGGCCGACGCCGTCGAGTTGCGCAGCCTCGCGCAGTTCCTTCGGCAACTGCAGGAACACCTGCCGCACGAGGAACACACCGAACGTGCTGGCGAGCGACGGCACGATGAGGCCCTGGTAGGAGTTGATCCAGCCGAGCGAGTCGGCGGTGCGCTGGTTGAACACGACGGTGACCTCACCGGGCACGAGCATCGTGGCCAGGTAGAACACGAAGATGGGTCCCTTGAGGGGGAACTCGAGGAATGCGAAGGCGTAGGCGGCGAGCAGGCTGGTGACGATGACGCCGAGCGTCACCACGATGGACACGAACAGGCTGTTGAACAGCAGGCGACCGAGATCGCCCTGGTCCCACGCTTCGCGGATGGTCGAGAAGGTGAGGTCGACCGGCAGCAGCGAACGCGGATGGTCGAGCGAGTCGGGGCCGGACTTCAGCGACTGCAGCAGGATCGCGTAGATGGGGAACAGCACGACGACCGCGATGAAGACGAGCAGCGAGTAGCGGCCCACCTTCCGCCAGCCGCGGACCGTGCTGACCGAGGCGATGTCAGTTGCCATAGTGCACCCGCTTCTCGAAGCCACGGAACTGCACCAGCGCGAACACCAGCGAGATGAGGAACAGCAGCACGGCCGCCGCCGACTTCAGACCGATGTCGCCCTGGATGATGGAGTTGCGGCCGTAGATGAGGTACGGGATGGTGGTGGTGGACTTCTCCGGCTCCGGGCCGCCGCCGGTGAGCAGCGCCACCTCGCCGTAGGTCTGTAGCGCACGCGTCGTGAGCACCACCGTGATGAACAGGATGGACGGCGACAGCATCGGCAACGTGACGTTCGTGAACCGGCGGAAGCTGCCCGCCCCGTCGACGTACGCACTCTCGTAGAGCTCCTTGGGCACGCTCTGCAGACCGGCGGTGATGACGATGAACGTGAACCCGAGGCTGGCCCAGATGCTGCTGAGCGCCACCGCGGGGAGCGCGGTGTTCGGGTCGCGCAGGAGCCCCGGCTGCTTGAGCGCGGGGATCCAGCCGCTGAACAGGTCCGACAGCACACCGATCTCGGGCTGCAGCAGCACGAACCACACCAGGCTGGCCACCGCCACGCTGGTGGCGATGGTGCTGGAGAAGATGGTGCGGAAGATGCCGATGCCGCGCAGGTGCTTGTCGGCCAGCACCGCCAGCCCGATGCCGAGGATGAGACCGGCGGGCACGGTCATCAGCGCCAGCTTGACCGACACCATGAGCGCGTCCTGGAACTGCTTGCTCATGAACACGTCGAGGTACGTGCCCCACCCGGTGTCGGTGCACTTGGTGCCGGTCTGGTTGCAGCTGAGGTGCCCCGTCTGCACCGCACGCACGAGCGGGTAGATGGTCCACACCGCGAGCAGCGTGAACGAGACGCCGAGCATCAACAGCGCGGCAGGTGCATCGCGCAACGTGCGCTTCACGACACCCGTACCCCGGTGACGGCGTCGAAGCGGTGCAGGTGCTGTGGCGCGACGTCGAAGCTGACGGTGGCGCCCACCTCGGGCAGGTCGAGGCTCGGTGCCACACGGGCGGTCAGGCGACCGCCGCTCTCCGCTTCGGTGAGCAGCAGCACCTCGTGGCCGAGATGCTCCACCTGGCGAACCGTGCCGTGCAACGGACCGCCCGTGGTCAGCAGCAGGTGCTCGGGACGGATGCCCACCTGCACGTCGGACGAACCCATCGCGCCGGGCGCGAGCAGGTTCATCGGCGGCGTACCGATGAACTGCGCGACGAACGCAGACGCGGGACGGTCGTAGACCTCCTGCGGCGTGCCCACCTGTTCGAGGCGACCGGCGCTGAGCACGGCGACGCGACTACCCATCGTCATCGCCTCCACCTGGTCGTGGGTGACGTAGATGAACGTGCTGTCGAGCCGCCGGTGCAGGTCGACCAACTCGGCACGCGTGTCGCCGCGCAGCTTGGCGTCGAGGTTGCTCAGCGGCTCGTCCATGAGGAACACGGCCGGGTCGCGCACGATGGCACGAGCGAGCGCGACGCGTTGGCGCTGGCCGCCGCTCAGCTGACCGGGCTTGCGGCGCATGTAGTCGGTGAGGCCGAGCACATCGGCCGCCTTCAGCGCGGCCTCGGCGCGTTCCGCCTTGCCGACGCCGCGCACCTTCAGCGGGAACTCGATGTTGGCCGCGACGGTCTTGTGCGGGTACAGGGCGTAGCTCTGGAACACCATCGCGATGTCGCGCAGCTTGGGTTCCACGTCGTTGACCACGCGGTCGCCGATGGTGACGTTGCCCTCGGACGGGTCTTCGAGACCCGCGACCATGCGGAGCAGCGTGCTCTTCCCGCACCCCGACGGGCCGAGCAGGATCATGAACTCGTGGTCGGCGATGTCGAGCGACACGTCGTCGACCGCCGTCACCTTGTCGTCGCCTTCACCGAACGTCTTGGTGATGTGTTCGAGCCGTACCTGCGCCACGCCCGCACCATACGCCATCGACGCGCAGACCCCTCCGTCGACATCGGCGATCTCGGCGCAGGGTCGGCGAGTTCACCCGTGGGTAACCTGACCGACATGGACACCGAGCCCGGCGACGACATCGCAACCCCCGAACCGTCAGCCACGGCTGCTCCCGTCGCCCCCCTCGACCTCGACCGCATCGAGCGCGATCTCGCCGATGTGGAGGTCGCGCTGGCCCGTCTCGACGCCGGCACCTACTGGTCCGACGAGGTCACCGGCGCCGACCTGCCGGGCGACCTGTTGGCTGCGCAGCCCACCGCACGGCGCAGCGCTCCACCCACCGGCGAGTGAACGAACGACTGTTCCGGCTCCGCCGCACCGCCCGCGTGTGGCGGTTGATGGCCCGGAACGGCTGCCGGTTCGCGGTGCACCGGGGCCGGCGGCTGGTCACCCGCGGCGAGCAGCGCGATGCGCTCGACACAGCGTTCGCCATCCGCACGTCGGAGGACGTGGCGCGCGAACTGGGCAACATGAAGGGCGCGCTGATGAAGTTCGGACAGCTGCTCAGCTTCATCATGGAAGCACTGCCGCCGGAGGCACAGCAGGCGCTCTCCTCGCTGCAGGCCGACGCGCCGCCGATGGCGCCGGAGGCGGCCGACGCAGTGGTGCGCGCCGAGCTCGGCGCGTCGCCGCAGAAGGTGTTCCTCGACTGGCAGGTCACCCCGGTCGCCGCGGCCAGTGTGGGGCAGGTGCACCGCGCGGTCACCCGCGACGGGCGCGACGTGGCGGTGAAGGTGCAGTACCCGGGCGTGGGCGATGCCATCGAGACCGATCTCGCCAACACCGAAGGGCTGTATCGGCTGGTCGGTGCATTTGCACTGAAGGGCCTCGACACGAAGGGGTTGGTCGACGAGCTGCGCGACCGCATGCGCGAGGAGCTCGACTACCGGCTGGAGGCAGCGAACCAACGCGAGTTCGCGCAGCACTTCGCCGGCCACCCGTTCGTGCGCATCCCGTCCGTCGACACGTCGACGAGCACCTCGAAGGTGCTCACCACCGAGTGGGTCGACGGCATCGGCTTCGCCGAGTTCATGGAGCGCGCGACCACGGCGGCCAAGCAGCGCGCGGGTGAGAGTATCTGGCGGTTCGCCCAGCACGCGGTGCACCGGATGCGCGCGTTCAACGGCGACCCGCACCCGGGCAACTACCGGTTCACCCTCGACGGCGACGTCACGTTCCTGGACTTCGGGCTGGTGAAGCGCTGGAGCCCCGGCGAGTGGGAGCGGCTGCAACCGAGCCTCGACGCGATCGTGGTGCACCGCGACCCGCAGCAGCTGCTCGGCGCGATGGAACTGGCCGGCTTCCTGAAGCCCGGCCACGACCTCGACGCCGAGGCCGTGTACGAGTACGTGAGCACGCCGTACACACCGTTCCTCACCGACACGTTCGCGTTCGATCGCGACTTCGTGAAGCGCGCGATGGCCACGGTCATCGATGTCAAAGGCCCGCACGAGCACGTGATCGAGCAGCTCAACATGCCGGCCAGCTTCGTCATCCTCGACCGTGTGGTGTGGGGCGTCAACGCCATCCTCGGCAAGCTGGAGGTGGAGGCGCCGTGGCGAGCGATGCTGCTCGAGTACGTGCACGACGCGCCACCCGCCACCGCGATGGGCCGGGCGGAGCTCCGCTGGTCACACGGACAGCAGGTCGCCCCGGAGTAGCGTCCGAAGGCCACCCCGGAGCCCACTCCGGAGAACGACAGGGGAACACCATGCGGGCACGCACGACGCTCATCGCCACGCTCACCGGCGCAGTTGCGGTCGCACTCGCGTTCTCGCCCGGCGTCGCCGGCGCCCGCCCGATGGGCGACGCGCCGACGCTGGTGCCACTGGGCAGCTTCCCCGTCGGCTCCACCATCAACGCGCCCTACGACTGCAGCGACCTGGCCGAGATCGCGGCCGGGGCGTGGGGCCGCGAGGACGACGAAGGCCCGATCGGCGACACCGACCTCCCCGTCGACGGGTCGGTGTACTCGTTCACGCCGAACGTCGGGCCGGGCGAGTATGTGGCCATCGTGCTCTGTGGCGCAGAGGCCGTCGACGAGCAGATCGTGGAGCGGTTCACGGAGGGCATCTTCGACGTCGGCGAGACCACCGACGAGTACCTCTACTCGTTCGTGCTGTACGACGAGTGCGACGAGGTTCCCGACACCGTGCCCGACACGACCGCTCCGGGCACCACGGTCCCTGACACCACCATCCCCGACACGACCGTGCCCGACACCACCATCGCCGCCACCACCACCTTCCCGCCAGGGCCGGCCCGGGCACCGCACGCGGCTCCGGACTGCCCGGAGATCGGCAGCGGCGGCGGCAGCCTGCCGGCCACCGGTTCCACCGGCGAAGGCGCGCTCACCCTGGTCGCAACCTTGGCCGTGCTCGCCGGTGGGGCGATGCTGCTGGTGCGCCGTCGCGTCGCCTGATCCGCACGTCGCCGAGCGACCGTTGTACTCTCGGCGCACGTGAGGGGCCGCGCAGGCCTCGTCGCCGGAGGGGGATTCCGTGGCTGATCCGTACAAGCCGAGAGCACCGTTTGCGCCGTGGGACCGACGGCAGCTGCCCGGGTTGTTCGACGTGGAGGAGACCGCGCGCCGCGTGGGCAACTACAAATGGGCGGAGATGAAGCTGTTCGAGGCGCTCGGCGGCTGGGTGGCCACGGTGCCCGAGCTCGACGTGAAGATGCGCCTGGGCACGCACTGCTACCACCACGCGTGGCATGCCGAGCTGTGGCACAAGCGGCTGCCGGAGCTGCGCGAGATGAACCCCGACCGGCTCACCGTGCCCGCCAACGACGCGCTCGTCCGCTTCGTCGAAGCGCTCACCGAACCGGAGGCCGCCGATCAGACCATCGAGAAGCTGGTGGGCGTCTACCGCGTGTTCATCCCGCACTTCATCTCCGCGTACACGTACCACAAGAACAACACCAGCGAGATCACCGACGCCCCCACCATCCGCTCGCTCGGCCTCGCGTTGCAGGACGAGTTCGAGGACTGGCGCGACGGTGAGATGATGCTGCAGTCGCTCATCGTCACGGCCGACGAGGTCGACAGAGCAGCGGCGCACCAGGCGAAGTTGGAGAAGTTGATGGTGGAGGCCGGCGGCATCGCCGGCCCTGGCTCGATCGGGAGCGTGTGATGCGCAAGTTCTTTCCAGTCGAAGAGTTGGCCCGCGACGCGCGGTTCACGCAGATCACGATGCGCGAGTCGCAGGCCGATCCGCGCAGCTCGCTCGTCGGCGAATCCACCGGCAAGCGCCCCAAGACCAATCGACTCACCCCGAGCCGGCCCGATGCGAGCGATGCTGCGCGCAGTCTGATGCACGGCATCTTCGTCGGCGAGATCCAAGCGCTGGAGGGTGCCGGCCGCACCTGCCACGACTTCGAGACGGGCGACGGCCGCACCACCGACACGGTGCCGTTCGCGCTCAAGCTCGACATGGCACGCCAGGCGTGGGACGAAGCGCGGCACGTCGAGATCAGCGTGAAGCTGAGCGACTGGATGGGCACCGAGATCGGCCAGTTCGCCGAGAACACGGTGCTGTTCGAAGTGGCCTGCAGCAACGATCCCGTCCTGCGCCTCGCGGGCGTGAACCGCGCGCTGGAGGGCTTGGCCATCGACGTGTTCACGACGATGAAGGAGTTCGGCGACCTGGCCGGCGACCCGTACCTCGAGTTCTGCGAGGACTGGATGCTGGCCGACGAGGTGACGCACGTGAAGATGGGCAGCGATTGGCTGCGACGAGTCACCGAGGACGACCCCGAACGCCGCAAGAAGGCGCTCGAGTTCCAGAGCGTGGTCGACAAGATCTTCTCCTTCGGTGGCACCCGCTCGGATTCCAACGAGTCGCCCATCGGCCTCGCGCGCCGGTTCCGTGAACTGGCCGGGTTCACCGACACCGAGGTCACCGAGATCGCCGAGGTGTCGCTGGCCGCACTCGAGGACCGAAAGGCGTTCTCGGCCGCCACCCTGCAGGCCGACGCCACCACCGCCTCATGACTGCCACCGCCTCATGACCGCCACGGTCTCACCGCTCGAGTTCCGCTTCGTCAAGTTCGACGCCGCGCTCACCGAGCGCGTGGCCGACGAGTTGGTGGCCGCGCTCGGCATCGACCGCCCGGTGCACATCGAGATCGACGAGACCACGCCGCTGGGCCGAGTGAGCGCCACCGTCGGCGACGACACCATCGACCTCCACGTGGAGAGTGGCGCCTTCGAGGACTCGAAGCGACCCCGCGAGCAGAGCGAGACTGCGACGGCGGTCAACCTCGGCCGCATCCTCTTGCGCGTGCGCGACCGCCTGCACGGCGGGTTCGGCGAAGCCCCTCCCGACGACGAACTGTCGCTGCGCCAGATGGCCGCATGGGAGACGTACTGCGCCGGCCGGCTGGCGCGCCTGGGCCTCACCGTCAACCAGCAGCGGTGGCTCTACAACTTCCGCAATCGCCACGGTTTCACCGACGCGGCCGACGCGGCGTTCCACCAGATCTGGACCGCCGACGGACTCACCTGGGGCGAGCTCGAAGCCATCAGCACCGCAGCATCGTGACCACTGCCGAGCCGCCCACGGAGGTGCGCTGGCGTCTCGCCACGCCGGCCGATCTGCCGTTCGTGTATCGCCTGGTCACCCAGGTGGACCCGCGGTGGTACCGGTTCTCGCGCCACGGTCTCGAGCCCAGCGGCATGATCGGCCTGATGGGTGGCATCGCTGCGGGGGCCATCGTGCACGACTCACTCGACCAACCGGTCGCGTGCGCGCTGCTGGCCGACTCGAGCGCGTCGGGCACGGGCACGTTCGAGTACTACGCGCTCCCCACGGCGCACGCGCAACGGTGCGCAGCCTTGGCCGCCCCGGACCTGCTCGGCGCGGTGTTCGCCACCAGTTCCCCGCGCCGGTTGTACGTGGAGCGCTTCGACAACGATCCGCTGCTGCTGGGCGACGCCGAAGGGCTGTTCACCCCCGAGGTGGTGCTGCCCGACTTCATCCGCATCGACGGCGAGTACGAGGCCCGCACCACCCTGGTGCTCACCGCCGACGCGTGGTGGCCGTGGCACGAGGCCCGCAGCGAGCCGGTCGCATGATCACCACCTCTCGCATCGTGTTCCGCCCCGTGCTGCCCGACGACTACCGGCGGCTGTACGAGATCGAGTCCGACCCCGCCACGGCCCTCACCTGGCGCTATCGCGGACAGCTGCCACCGATCACCGAGTACGAGCCTGCGCTGTGGCGGCAGACCCAGCAGATCATGGTGGTGGAAGGCCGCGCGACGGGAACGATCGTCGGCTACCTGCAGCTGCACGACACCGACCTGCGCGCCGGCAACGCGTCGTTCTCGCTCTATTCGGGCCCGGAGCACCGCGGCTCGGGGCTGGTGATGGAAGGCCTGATGGCGTTCTGCGAGTGGGCGTTCGGCAACTGGCCGATCCGCTGGTTGTACGCCCATTCGTTCGAGCACAACGTGAGCGCGTTCGAGTCGGGCCTGCGCCGCGGCGAGGCAGTGCGACTGGGGGTGCTGCGCGAGCGCATGCTGGTCGACGGCGAGCTCACCGACGTGCACGTCATCGGCATCGAGCGCGATGCCTGGCTCGCCAGTCCACTGCGCCGGAGGTTCAACCAGCTACGCGCGAGGTCACTGAACGACGGGTCGTCCTCACCACCCGTGGCCGGCGTGTAGGTTTCCTCCGCAGTGTCACGACTCGCGAAGGGGACGAACGAATGGACCACAACGAACTCGACCAACTGAAGGCGGAACTGCAGCGCATGCAGGCTCGCCTCGAGCAGCTGGAAGGCCCCGCCGCCGACGAGCCGGTGAGCCGGCGCAACATGCTGCGCGGCATCGGTGCCGCCGCGGCTGGTGCGGCGGTCGGCGGCCTCGCCTTTGCCCGCCCCGCTACCGCCGCACCCATCGACATGTTCACCGAGAGCAGCCACACCGCGCAGGCACCCACCGAGATCGTCACCGGCAACTC
>CAZWCU010000044.1:0-21999 GCA_964632715.1 uncultured Bifidobacterium sp.
CACCGACCGTCCGAGCTGTCGGGCGGGCAGCAGCAACGGGTCGCGGCCGCACGCGCGATGCTCACCCGGCCGGAGCGCGTCTTCGCCGACGAGCCCACCGGCAACCTGGACTCGCGAGCAGCGACCGAGCTGCTCGAGTTGACCCGCGCGGCGGTGGAGGGATTCGGGCAGACGGTAGTGATGGTGACCCACGATGCGCGCGCCGCCAGCTATGCCGATCGGGTGGTGTTCCTGGCCGACGGCCGGATCGTGGAGGAGCTGCACCATCCGAAGCTCGACGACATCCTCGACCAGCTCAAGGACCTCGGAGCGTGAGCCATGTGGAAGATCGCACTGAAGTCCACCCTGGCGAAGAAGCGGCGGCTGTTCGGCACTGCGTTGTCGGTGATGATCGGTGTCGCGTTCCTGGCCGGGACGCTCGTGTTCACCGACACCATCGGGCGCACGTTCGACGACCTGTTCGCCGGCATCTACGACGACACCGACACCTACGTCCGCTCCGAGACGAGCATCGATCTCGGCCAGGGCGCCAGCCAGCGAGGCCGCATCCCCGGTGACATGGTGGCGACGGTGGCCGCCGTGCCGGGTGTCGGCGAGGGAGAGGGGCGCGTGGCCGGCTACGCGCAGATCGTCGGCCGCGACGGCGACGCGCTCGGAAACCCCGGGCAGGGTGCTCCCACGCTCGGGATGAGCCACATCTCGGGCGCGCTCAGCCCGTGGCAGCTCACCGACGGCAGCCGCGCGCCGGGTCCCGGTGAAGTGGTGATCGATCGCGGCAGCTACCAGACGGGCGACCTCACACTGGGCGACACCATCACGGTGATCACGCAGACGGGCCCGCACGAGTTCACGCTCGTCGGCACCGCCAGGTTCGGATCCGTCGACTCCCCGGGTGGCGCCAGTGTGGCGCTGTTCGACCTCCCGACAGCGCAACAGGTGCTGCTCGGTGGAGTCGACGAGGTCGACGCGGTGATGGTGCACGCAGCGCCTGGCGTCTCCGAGGAGGAGCTGACTGCGAGCATCGCCGCTGTGCTGCCGGACGGCGTGGAGGCGCTGACCGGATCGCAGATCATCGCCGAGACGCAGGACCTGATGCGCGAGGGACTCAGCTTCCTGAAGACCTTCCTGCTCGTGTTCGCCGTGATCGCGCTGGTGGTGGCGTGCTTCACGATCTACAACACGTTCCA
The DNA here is from genome assembly GCA_964632715.1 of uncultured Bifidobacterium sp. Lineage (GTDB taxonomy): Bacteria > Actinomycetota > Acidimicrobiia > Acidimicrobiales > Ilumatobacteraceae > UBA668. The sequence continues at coordinate 1,188 of CAZWCU010000044.1, forward strand.
GATCATCGTCACCCAGCGCAGCCGTGAGATGGCGCTGCTGCGGTCGGTGGGCGCGACTCGACGGCAGGTGCTGTGGGCGCAGCTGCTCGAGGCCGTCATCCTCGGCGTCACCGCGTCGGTCATCGGTCTGTTCGCCGGCGTGGCGGTGGCGGGCGGACTGAAGGCGATGATGGCCGCCTTCGGCATCGACATTCCTGCCGGCGGCACCGTCTTCGGTGCGCGCACCGCGATCGCGGCACTGCTGGTCGGCACGGTCGTCACGATCGCGTCGGCCGTCTTCCCGTCGCTGCGCGCGTCGAAGGTGCCTCCGCTGGCCGCGATCCGCGACATCGCTGCCGACGCCGGCGCCGGCCGCAGCCGGTCGCGGCTGATCCAGGGCGGTGTGCTCACGCTGGGCGGGGTGATCGCGTTCGTCGCCGGCCTCACCGGGTCGGGCCTGCTGCTGGTCGGTGTCGGCGCGCTGCTCATCTTCGTCGGCGTGTTCGGGCTCGGCCCGCTGATCGCGCGGCCGGTGGCCAGGTCGCTCGGTGCGCCGATCGCCGCGGTCGGCGGCGTCGCCGGCGTGATCGCTCGCGAGAACGCCGGGCGGAACCCGAAGCGAACCTCCTGCACGGGTGGCGCACTGATGGTGGGAGTTGCGCTCGTGGTGGCGATCACGGTGATCGCCGCGACCGCCCGCGACTGGACGCACGACGTGTTCGCCAAGCAGTTCACCGGCAACTTCGTGGTCAGCTCGAGCGCGCTCGGCTTCGGCGGCATCAGCCCCGACCTCGCCACCACCCTGAACGCGATGCCGGAGGTGGAGGCCGCGGCGGGCATCAGGATCGGCGCGGCGCGCGACGTGGAGCGTGAGGTCGACGTGCAGTACATCGCGGTCGATCCCGCGACGGCGGGCACGGTGTTCGACATCGGCATGACCTCCGGCAGCCTGGGCGCGCTCACCGAGAACGGGATCCTGGTCGACAACGATCGCGCCGACGCACGCGGCCTGGCGGTGGGCGACACCATCGAGTTCGGGTTCGTGAACGGCACCACCCGCACGCTGACGGTGGAAGGCATCTACACCAAGGACGACCTGGCGGGCGCGTACGTGGTCAGCCATGCGCTGCACGAACGGACCGGCGTCGACCAGTTCGACTTCTCGGTGTACATCGCCACGGCCGGCGATGTCGGTGCCTCCGCCGCCGAGTCGGCGATCACCGCCGCGACAGCGCCCTACGCCAACGCGACGTTGCAGAGCCGCGACGAGTACATCGACGCGCAGGCCGCGCAGATCGACCAGATCCTCAACCTGATGTACGGGTTGCTCGCGATGGCCGTGATCGTTGCGCTGATCAGCATCGCGAACAGCATCTCGCTCTCCATCCACGAGCGCACCCGCGAGCTGGGCCTGCTGCGCGCGGTGGGGATGACCCGTCACCAGATCGGCAGCGCCGTGCGTTGGGAGGCCGCCATCGTCGCCCTGCTGGGCACGACCCTGGGTGCCGCGCCGGGCGTCTGCTTCGGCTGGGCGCTGAGCGTGACGCTGCGCCACGAAGGACTCATGGCGTTCAACATCCCCGTCCGCTCACTCGCCGTCATCGTCGTCATCGGTGTGCTCGGAGGTGTCATTGCGTCCGTGCGGCCGGCGTGGCGTGCCGCGCACCTCGACGTGCTGCGCGCCATCGCCACCGAATGAACCGCCGACGATTCAGCCACCGTTCGGCCAGCGTTCACCGGCCACCCGTAGCGTGGACGGCGGTGAACAGCACTCCACTCGGAACGGCGCTCGAGCAGCTCGAGGCCGATGTGCGAGCGGTGCGCGATGCGATGTTGGCCGCCGAGGCCGCCCGCGCACCCGACATCGCCGCCGCACACCCGTCGCACCGGCGTTCGGCCGCGAACCTGGTCCACTACCTCGAACTGCGCCACCACGACATGCGCGATCTGCAGGCGCGCCTCGCGGCGACGGGGCTGTCGTCGCTCGGGCGATCCGAGGCGCACGTGCTCGCGACGATCGACGCGGTGCTGTCGGTGCTCGCTCGGCTGAACGGGCACGAGCCGCCCGGGCCGGCCGCGGCGGTGGCGATGACCGAGGGTCCGCGCCTCCTCGCCGGCAACGCCGACCGCCTCCTCGGCGCGCCCGCCGCGAGGCGTGCCAGCCGCATCATGGTGACGCTGCCGAGCGACGCCGCGACGCAACCGGAGATGGTGGCGCAGATGACCGAGCGCGGCATGGACATCGCCCGCGTCAACTGCGCGCACGACGGCGCCGACGAGTGGGCGCGGATGATCGAGCACGTGCGCGCGACGAAGCGGCCGAACGGTCACCGCCCGCGCATCGCGATGGACCTTGCCGGGCCGAAGGTGCGCACCGGGCCGCTGCAACCAGGGCCTCGCGTCGTGCGCATCGCTCCCCGACGCGACAAGCTCGGCGCGGTCACCGCACCGGCGCAGGTGTGGCTCACGTCGACCGGCCACGCCGCGCCGGCCGGAGCCGTCACCGTCCCCGTCGACGACCCTGCGTGGCTGAGCCGCCGGCAGCCGGGCGATCGGCTCGAGCTCGTCGACAGCCGCAACGCCACACGTCACTGGGAGGTCGTGTCGGTCCGTGATGACGGCTGTCTGGTGACGACGACGCAGACCACGTACGTCGCCTCCGGCTCGAAGCTCCTCTGCCGGTCCGCCGATGGCGACGACGGCGTGGCCGTCGGCCAGCTGCGCGAGGCCGAGCAGGTGCACCGCGTCGACCTCGGCGACCACATCGTCCTCACCCGTTCGCTGGAACCCGCGGCGCCCACGCACAGCGGCGCGGCCCACCGCATCGGCTGCACGCTCTCGGAGGTCTTCGGTCAGGCTCGGCCGGGCGAGCGGGTGTGGCTCGACGACGGCAAGATCGGCGGCACCATCGAACACGTGCGTGCCGACGAGATCGAGCTCGTCGTCACCGACGTGCGGCCGGGTGGGGCCAACCTCAAGGCCGGCAAGGGCATCAACTTCCCGACCACCGACCTGCGACTCGACGCGCTCACCGAGAAGGACGTCGTCGACCTCGACTTCGCCGCCGCGCACGCCGACATGGTGAGCCTGTCGTTCGTGCGGCACCCCGCCGACGTGGAGCAGCTGCAGGCCGAGCTGGCCCGCCGCGACGCCGACGATGTGGGCATCGTGCTGAAGATCGAGAACGTCGCCGCCTTCGAGCACCTCCCGGAGCTGCTGCTGGTCGCGATGCGCAGCCGACGTGTGGGGGTGATGATCGCCCGCGGCGACCTGGCCGTGGAGGTCGGTTTCGAGCGGCTGGCCGAGGTGCAGGAGGAGATCCTGTGGGCCTGTGAGGCGGCGCACGTGCCGGTGATCTGGGCGACGCAGGTGCTCGACACGCTGGCCCGCACCGGGCAGCCGTCGCGCGCCGAGATCACCGATGCGGCCATGTCGGAGCGTGCCGAGTGCGGGATGCTCAACAAGGGCCCGCACATCGCCGACGCCATCCACACGCTCGACTCGATCCTCACCCGGAGGCAGCACCACCAGCACAAGAAGCGCAGCCTGCTGCGCCGGCTGCAGGCGTGGGATCGCGAACCGGCCTGAGGCGGCGATGCGAGCCGCTCGGTACCGGAGAACGTCGAAAGCCGCAGGTTCGAGGTTTCGGCCTCTGACCTGCGGCTTTCAGGTGTGGTCGAGACCGGCGTCGATCCGGTGACCCTACGCTTTTCAGGCGTATGCTCTGCCGACTGAGCTACTCGACCGTGCGCCACTCTCGTGGCTGGATGTGGTCACTTGCATGACTTCTCCGAACGGGCTTGCGCCCGAGCGGTCCCGACGGGGTTCGAACCCGCGACCTCCGGCTTGACAGGCCGGCGTGAACTCCACTTCACCACGGGACCAGGCTGTGACCAGCGTGGTCAGTACGTTTGACGTGCTGTGCACCCCCAACGGGATTCGAACCCGTGCCGCCACCTTGAGAGGGTGGTGTCCTAGGCCACTAGACGATGGGGGCTAGGTTTGCTTCCGGTTGAGAGCGTCGAAACACTATCAGCCGAGCAGTTGTTTTCCGCCAAGCGATTCGCGCGATTTCGGTGTCGGCGAATTCGATGTTGCTACGGTGCCGACCGTGCGCTTGCAGCTGGAACCGTCGCTCGAACCGTCCGACTACCCCTACGCGCACACCCTGCGCGTGCGGTTCGCGGAGACCGACGCGATTGGCATCGTGCACCACAGCCGCTACCTCCCCTACCTCGAGGAGGCGCGCGTCGAGTACCTCCGCCACCTCGGCCATCCGTACACCGAACTGCGCGCAGAAGGCGTCGACTACGCGGTGCTGGAAGCGTTCGTGCAGTACCGGCAGCCGTTGCGGTTCGACGACGTGGTGCAGGTGCACCTGCGGTTGGGAGCCGCCACGCGCGCCACGTTCCAGATGGGCTACCTGCTCACGGTCGATGGCGGGGTGCGCGCCACCGCGGTCACCGTGCACGGTTGCGTCAACGCGGAGGGGCGTCCGGTGCGCATGCCGCCGTGGCTGCTGGCACTCGGGGACTGAACGTTCACTCAGGTCAGGGCATATTTTTGCCCTTGCTCGTCAATTCTGGATGAACTTCCACCTATCGACGCACGAATGCAACCTGCCTCTTACCCGCGATGCATAGCGTTCCACTCATGCGCCGTGCTTCCGTCGCAGGTGCCGCCGTACTGGGCTACCTGATCGGCACCTTCCCCACCGCCGACCTGGTGGCTCGGCGTGTGTCGGGTGGTGCGGTCGACCTGCGCGCCGCGGGCAGCGGCAACCCTGGCGGCGCGAACGCGCTGAAGCTGCTCGGCGCCAAGGCCGGTTACACGGTGATGGCCGGCGACATCGCGAAGGGTGCGCTCGCCAGCGGGGTCGGTGCCCTCGTGGCCGGGCCTGCCGGTGCACACCTCGCCGGTTCTGCGTCGGTGGTAGGGCACTGCTTCCCCGTGTGGAACGGCTTCCGCGGTGGCAAGGGTGTGGCCGCCAGCGTCGGTCAGTGCCTGGCCACGTTCCCCGCCTACTTCCCCATCGACATCGGTGTCGCCGCCATCACCGCCGCCAACCCGCGCTGGAAGCAACGAGCGTTCACGGCCACGATGATCTCCAGTGCGGCGTGGATGGTCGGCGCGCTGGTCTGGTGGCGGCGACAGCTGCCCAACCTGTGGGGCCCGCGACCCACGGCCGCGCTGCCCATGGCCGCGGTGTTCAGCAGCGCCGTCATCGGCTACCGGTTCGCGGCGGCTGCAGCACCCGCGCCATTGTCAGTGGAAGCGGTCGCCGCATGATCGGCATCTGCACCGACTCGAACTCGCAGCTCCCTCCCGCGCTGGCCGAGCGGTACGGCATCGAAGTGGTGCCGCTCACCGTCGTCGTCGACGACCGCGAGTACCTCGAGGGCGTCACCCTCGACGCCGACGAGTTCTACGCGATGTACACGCCGGGCCACTGCCCCGCGGTGTCGACCAGCCTGCCCAGTCCGGGCCAGTTCGCCGCGGCCTACGACGACCTGCTCGCGCGTGGCTGCACCGAGATCCTGTCCATCCACGTCAGCGCCGCGGTGTCGGGCACGCTCAACGCGGCTCGGCTCGCGGCGCACTCGTTGCCGGCGCCAGTGCGACTCGTCGACTCGGGCACGGCCAGCTTCGGCATCAGTTGTTGCGTGTGGGCGGCCGCGGCCGCGATCGCCGAGGGAGCGACGCTCGATCAGGCCGCAACGGTGGCCGAGCAACTGTCGCCGCACATCGGCAACGTGTTCGTGGTGGGTGCGCTCGATCATCTGCGTCGCAGCGGTCGGGTGGGCGATCCCGCGTACGCGGCGGGGCTGCCGGTGCTCACGCTGAAGGACGGCGCGGTCGACGTGGTCGCGGTGGCCGAGACGATGCTCGACGCGATCAACGCGATGGCGAACTTCGCCGTCGGTTGGGGCGACCACGTACGAGTTGCGATCGGGCACAGCGACGCGGCCACCGAGCCGTTGGCCGAGGGGCTGCAGGAGGCCGTCGGGGAGGCGGCGAGCGTGGTGGAGGTCGTGCGCTATCGCGTCGGGCCGAGCGTCGGAGTGCACACCGGGCCGGGCACCGTCGGGTGCTTCGTGTTCCCCGCCGCCGTCAGCTGAGCGCGCCGACCGCAGCGTCGAGCAGGTAGCTCAGGAACTGGTAGAGGTGGTGCTCGCCCACCATCGGGTCGTCGTCGCCGATCTCGTCGGGGTGGTGGTCCTCGCTCACGTCGAGCAGCGTGCCGAGCACCAGTCGCACCGCGTTGAGCGACTGCAGCAGCCCCATCATCGCTTCCTCGCTGAGCGGGGCGTCGGAGGCGAGCGTGTCGCCCACGTGCTGCATGGCGGCGAGGCGCGACGCGACGAGCTCGTCGCGCATCAGCCGTTGGTACTCGGCGTCGGCCTCCGCGTCGTCGGCCAGGTGGTAGGCGGGCGGGAACAGGCGGCGGGTGAGGTGCTCGGTGCGCGGGTCGTTCGCCAGCACCAGCGCGCGTAGTTCGGCGACCAGCCGCACGATCAGCTCCACCTCCTCGCGCGGCAGGTTCACGACCACGCCGTTCGGCGTGCGTTCGAACACAGGGCGTTCCTTCTTGCGGCGCGCCATCAGTCGATGGCGATCTTGCCGGCCGCAGTGGCCGCGTCGAGCATGGCCAGTGCCTGCGCCCACACCGCCGGCAGGGCGGGCTCGATGTGCGGGCCGTTGCGCGCGATGACGCGGTCGCGGGTGAGGCCGAACTCGCGCCAGGTGCTGCCGCCCTCGGCGGTGTTGAGCAGCATCGGCGCCATGCGGTCGACGGCCATCACGAAGCGGGCCTCGGGTGTGTCGCCGCGCTCGTATTCGTCCCACAGGTCGCGGAAGCGCTGGCCCATCGCCGGCGGCAGCAGCCCGAACAGTCGATCGGCCGCGGCTTGCTCGCGCGCTTCCTTGCTGGCCAGCTCGGCCTCGCTGTTCGAGTAGGCGAAGGTGTCGCCGGCATCGATCTCGACGATGTCGTGCACGAGCGCCATGCACACCGCGGTGCCGAGGTCGATCGGCTCGCTGGCGAAGGGGGCCATGATCATCGCCGCGATGCCCAGGTGCCAGGAGTGCTCGGCGGTGTTCTCGCGACGGGTGCCGGTGGCGAGGAAGTTGCGACGCTCGACCGACTTCAGGTTGTCGACCTCGAGGAAGAACTGGAGGGTGGCCGCCACGTCGATCGCCTGCGAATCGCTCATGCGTCGAACGTACCTCGTTTCGCTGAAGTTACCGGTGAGTAGCTATTCTGCCGGGCCATGAGCGACATCAAGAAGGTTGGCATCCTCGGTTCCGGCATCATGGGTGCGGGGTTGGCCGAAGTGGCTGCCCGCGCCGGGTACGACGTGGTCGTGCGGTCGCGGTCGTTGGCCTCGGCGGAGGCGATGGTGGCCAGCATCGACAAGGGCTTCGTGAAGGGCATCGAGCGCGGCAAGGCCACCGAGGAAGAGCGCGCCGCCGTGCTCGGTCGCATCACCGCCACCGATCATCTCGGTGCCGTCGCCGACTGCGACCTCGTCATCGAGTCGGTCGTCGAAGACCTGGCCATCAAGAAGGCGTTGTTCACCGAGCTCGAGCAGATCGTGAAGCCGAGCGCCATCCTGGCCACCAACACGAGCACGCTTCCCGTGGTGGAGATGGCGATGGTCACCCAGCGCCCCGACAAGGTGGTCGGCATCCACTTCTTCAACCCGGCTCCGATGATGAAGCTGGTCGAGGTGGTGCGCCCCATCACCGCCAGCGACGAGACCGTGGCCGCTGCGCTCGCGTTCGCTGCTGCCTGCGGCAAGGACGGCGTCGAGGTGAAGGACCGCGCCGGCTTCATCGTCAACGCGCTGCTGTTCCCGTACCTCAACAACGCCATCCGGATGAGCGAGCAGGGCACCGCGTCGATGGAGAGCATCGACACCGCGATGAAGGGCGGCTGCAACTTCCCGATGGGGCCGTTCGCGCTGCTCGACCTGGTCGGCCTCGACACGTCGCTCGCCATCCTCGACGCGCTGTACGCCGAGTTCGCCGACCCCAACTACGCCGCGGTGCCCACCCTGCGCCGCATGGTCGCCGCCGGCCACCTCGGCCGCAAGACCAAGCGCGGCTTCTACACCTACTGACGTGTCGCCGAGCGGCTTCGTGTGCGCTGGGACTCGCTGAGAGGGACACAGCGCACACGAAGTCCGACGGACCGCTGCAACAACCCGGGTTGGGCAGCGGGTGGCGAGTTGCTAGCGTGTTGCTTCCACTCGGGCGAGTGGCGGAATGGCAGACGCGCTGGCTTCAGGTGCCAGTATTCGAAAGGATGTGGGGGTTCAAGTCCCCCCTCGCCCACTGGAAGGCCCCTGCTCAGGCAGGGGTCTTTTCGCGTCAATCGAGCGCCGCGATGATGCGGATGGTCTGAAGGTTGTCCCGCGAACTCGGCGGCATCGAGGGCCTCGGAGCAGTGGTTCGGATCCTCGTCGAGCCGCACGTGATTCTCGATCGGGTGATCACGCCTCGAGCCTGTCACCGACAGTGCGGCGACCCACTGACCGGACCGGACGGAGTGCCGGCCATTCTTCCTCGCGCACCCATCTCGTAGGGTTGCCCTGTGATGCTCGATGCGGACGGGTTGGGCACGCTGCGCGAACGGCACGCGGCGTGGGGATTGCTGCGCTACGAGCACGCGCCTCTCACGATCGCCTTTCTCCACCGGGCCTTCGTAGCTCCGAACGTGCGCTCCATCGCCCAACCCGACCTCGTCGAGGCGTTGGAGGACGACTTGTTCGCGCTTCGGGCGGTGAGGGGCGAGCAGGCGGCACCGCGCCCGGCGTTGGACTACTTGGTGGAGTGGTCGTCGAACGAGCGCGGCTGGCTGCGGCGGTTCTACCCGGCGTCGTCCGATGAGCCCTTCTTCGACCTCACTCCTGCCTCTGAGCAGGCGATCTCGTGGGTGGCGCGCCTCGCTGACCGACCGTTCGTGGGCACGGAATCGCGCCTGCGCAGCCTCTTCGACCTCCTCGAGCAAATGGCCGTCAGCACGGAGACCGACCCCGACGTTCGGCTGGCCGACCTGGAGCGGCGCCGTGCGGAGATCGACGCCGAAATCGAGCAGGTGCGGCGGGGGAACATCGGCGTGATCGACGACCGTGCACTGAAGGAGCGCTTCCAACAGTTCGTGTCGCTGGCTCGCGAGCTGCTGGCCGACTTCCGTCAGGTGGAGCACAACTTCCGCTCTCTCGACCGGCGTGTGCGCGAGCAGATCGCCGGGTGGGACGGAGCGAAGGGCGCGCTCGTCGGCGAGATCCTTGGGGAGCGCGACGCCATCGCCGACTCCGACGAGGGGCAGAGTTTCCGCGCGTTCTGGGAGTTCCTCATGTCGCAGGCGCGGCAGGAGCAGATGACCGGGAATCTCGAACGCGTGCTGGCGCAGCCGGCGATTGCCGAGCTTCGGCCCGACCGCCGGCTTCGCAGGGTGCACTACGACTGGCTGGAGGCCGGCGAGCACACGCAGCGCACGGTCGCGTTGCTCTCCACGCAGTTGCGTCGCTTTCTCGATGACACCGCGTGGCTGGAAGATCGACGCATCGTGGAACTGCTGCGGTCGATCGAGAGTTGCGCGCTCGCTGTCCGTGACGACCCGCCACAGGGCAACGTGCACGCGATCGATCTTCCGGCGACGGAGATCTCCCTGCCGTTCGAACGGCCGATGTTTACGCCGAGGCACCGGATTGCGATCTCCGATCTCGTCGAAGCCACCGCTGGTGACGAACTCGGTATTGACGATCTGTTCGCCCAGGACGTCGTCGATGTCGAGCGCCTTGCAGAGCACATCACGCGCAGCCTTGACGCCCGCGGCCAGGTGACGCTGGTGGAGCTGTGCCGCACGCAGCCGATCGAGCACGGTTTGTCGGAGGTCGTGAGCTACCTCCGGTTGGGTAGTGAGCGCTTCGACACCACGATCGACGAGTCGGTCACAGATCTCGTCACGTGGTCGACTGATGGAGTGCAACGATCGGCGAGCATGCCGAGGGTGGTGTTCGTCGCATGAGCGAGCCTGAGATCGGCAACGACCTGTGGGAGGTCCCACGTCCTCCGGTGGTGTCGGGTGACGACCTCTCGCGCCTGCTGGTGCTGTTACTGAAGGGCGTCGTGTATCGCGAGTCGGATGTGGGTAGTTGGGCACAACTGGTGACGCTCCAGGCACGGGCCCGCGACTACTTGGTGGTGCTGGGCCTCGATCTCACCATCGACGAGGCGGAGGGGTACGCGTTCGTCCGCAGTCGCTCCAGAGAGGTCAATGAAGAAGCAGCCGACGACGGTCAAGCCACGGTGCCGCGGCTGGTGGCGCGGCGGCAATTGTCATTCACTGTCAGCCTGCTGCTGGCGTTGCTGCGCCGGAAGCTCGCCGAGTTCGACGCACGCGGCGGCGAAAGCCGTCTGGTGCTCAGTCGCGCCGACATCGTCGACCTCTTACGCGTGTTCGTGCCAGATCGTGCCGACGAAGCCAAACTCTTCAGTCAGATCGATTCTCACATCCAGAAGGTGGTCGACCTTGGGTTCTTGAAGCGTCTCGGAGGCGCGAACTCGTCGGTGGCCCCCACGTACGAGGTTCGCCGCATCATCAAGGCGTTCGTCGACGCCCAATGGCTGTCCGACTTCGAGGCACGACTCACCGAATACCGCGAGTCGCTCGGCCGCGACCTGAAGGCGGTGAACAACGGCGATGACGACTGACACGCCCGCACTCGAGTTCGCCACCGACGACACCGCCACAGGCTTCCGCCTGCACCGCCTCGAGTTGTTGAACTGGGGCACGTTCAACCAGTACGTGTGGACCCTCAACCTGCATGGCCAGAACACTCTTCTCACCGGCGACATCGGATCGGGCAAGTCCACCGTTGTGGATGCTGTCACTACCTTGCTCGTTCCCGCCCACCGTGTGGCGTACAACAAGGCTGCCGGTGCCGAGGGCAAGGAACGCTCCCTGCGTTCGTACGTGCTTGGCCACTACAAGTCGGAACGTAACGATATCGGCGGGTCCTCGAAGCCTGTCGCGTTGCGCGACGACTCGACGCTCAGCGTGATCCTCGGTGTCTTCCGCAACGAGGGCTTCGACCAGACCATCACCCTTGCCCAGGTGTTCTGGATGAAGGAGGCGGTCGGCCAGCCGGCCCGGTTGTTCGTAGGCGCTGAACACGATCTCACGATCGCCGAACACTTCACGTCGTTCGGCGCCGACATCCCGGCGTTGCGGAAGCGGCTGAGGGCGCAGGGCGCCGACATCAACGACACCTTCCCGCCATACGAAGCATGGTTCCGGCGACGACTGGGGATCCAGTCCACCCAAGCACTCGATCTGTTTCACCAGACCGTGTCGATGAAGTCGGTCGGCAACCTCACCGAGTTCGTGCGTCAACACATGCTGGACGCCGGCAGTGCCAACGAACGGATCGAGAAGCTGCTCGGACACTTCGACGACCTCAACCGAGCCCACGAGTCCGTGCTGCGCGCCAAGCGACAAATGGAGATGCTGCAGCCGTTGGTAGCCGACTGCGATCGTCACGACCTATTGGTCGGTGTACGCAACCTGCGCGAGGCGTGCCGCAACGCCTTGCGCACCTACTTCGCCAACGTGCGATCGCGACTGTTGCAGGAGCGCCTCGACGAGCTGGCATCCCAACGGCAACGACTGGAGACGAGGAAGGCGACCAACGACGCCGAGCGTCGTGACCTTCTGACTCGGCGAGAGTCCCTGCGCAGCGACCTTGCCGCCAACGGTGGCGATCGACTGGCCGTGATCGAGTTGGAGATCGCACAACTGGCGGCGGAACGCGATCGTCGCAAGCAGAAGGCCGACAAGTACGCAACCTTGTGTCGCGATCTCGACCTGGCAGCGCCCGATGATGCCGATGCGTTCCTTGCGACCCAGGCTTCAGTGGACGAGCACCGCGCCGAGGTAATGCGGCGAACGGTCGATGTGCAGAACGACGTCAACGAGGCCGGCGCGCAGTTCCAGCAGGGCAAGCAGGAGCACACTGCCTTAGGGCGTGAGCTGGAAAGCCTGCGCTCGCGCAAGAGCAACATCCCGCATGACCAGGTGGTGCTCCGTGACCGACTCTGCGAGTCGCTTGGAATCGATGAGCACGACGTGCCCTTCGCCGGCGAACTGCTGCAGGTGCGCGACGAAGAGCGCGCGTGGCAGGGCAGCGCCGAGCGGGTGATGCGATCGTTCGGCCTCGCTCTGCTGGTCGCCGACGACCACTATGCAGAAGTGCAGGCCTGGGTCGACGCGACCAATCTTCGCAATCGCTTCGTCTATTTCCGCGTTCGCGACGATGCCCGCGGGACCCCTGTGGGCCTGCAGCCCCAATGGTTGGCGCACAAGATCGAGGTACAGGCCGGTACCCGTTGGAGGCGCTGGCTGCACAACGAATTGGCGCGCCGATTCGACTACATCTGTTGCGATACGCCCGAGCAGTTTCGTCGTGAACGGCGCGCGCTCACGCTGGCAGGGCAGACCAAGGGTGGCGACGAGCGCCACGAGAAGGACGACCGCTACGACCTCGGCAACCGGAGCCGGTACGTGCTCGGCTGGTCGAACGCCGACAAGATTGCGGCGATCGAAGAGCAGCAGCGCGAGATGGAAGCACGGTTGCGCCCGCTCGGCGAGCGTGTCGCCGGACTCCAACTCGAGCAGTCAAGCCTGCAGCTTGCATCGGAGCGGTGGGCCCGGCTGTCGGAGTACGACGACTACCTCGATCTCGACTGGCGCACCCCGGCTCGGCAGATCGAGGAGCGCAACGACGAGCGCGAACGGCTCAGCGCGGCCTCCGACCAGTTGCGTCAACTCCGCGATGAGATCGCGGCCAACGACGAGGCGGTCACGGCTGTCGAGGCCGCGATCGAGCGCCTGCGCGGCGAGTTGGCGAACAACGACGCACAGTCGGGCAAGTTCGGCGAGGACCTTCAGGAGCTGCAGGATCTGCTGGCCCATGAGGACGCAGCGACTCACTTGGCGATGAGCGCAGACATCGACGCCATCCGAGTCGAGTTGGAGTTGGCCCCGTCCACTCTGCGCTCCAGCAACCAAGACGAGCAGAAGATTCGTGATCAGCTCCAGGGAAGAATCGACGCTGACCAGAAGGCGATCGATCGCGCTGCTGAGCGGATCGTGAAGGCGATGCAGGCCTACCGCCACGACTACCCGGCGGAGACCACCGACGTCGACGCCTCCGTGGATGCAGCACACGCCTATCGGGCGATGCTCCACCAGCTCGTCACTGACGACCTCCCGAGCCATGAGGCCCGCTTCAAGCAACTGCTCAACGAAAACACGATCAATGAGATCGCCAACTTCCAAGCGCAACTGCTACGTCAGCAGGCCGAGATCCGTGAGCGGATCGATGCGATCAACGGGTCATTGACGCACATCGACTACAACCCGGCCCGTTACATCGCGCTCGAGCTGTCGGCGAGCGGCGACGCGGAGGTGCGCGACTTCCAGCAGGATCTGCGTAAGTGCACCGAAGGCTCGGTGATGGGTTCCGACGACCCGCACTACGCGGAGCGCAAGTTCCTCGAGGTGCGTGCGTTGATTGATCGCTTTCGCGGCCGCGACGGGCTCACGGAGATGGACCGTAGGTGGACCGCCAAGGTCACCGACGTCCGCAACTGGTTCGTCTTCGCGGCCTCCGAGCGCTACCGCGAGGACGACACCGAGCACGAGCACTACTCGGACTCATCAGGTAAGTCGGGCGGGCAAAAGGAGAAGCTGGCCTACACCGTGCTTGCCGCCAGCTTGGCCTACCAGTTCGGTCTGGAGTGGGGTGAGGTGCGTTCGAAGTCGTTCCGCTTCGTCGTCATCGACGAGGCCTTCGGTCGCGGGTCCGACGAGAGCGCCCGCTACGGACTGCAACTCTTCGCTCGGCTGAATCTGCAGCTGCTGGTCGTCACCCCATTGCAGAAGATCCATGTCATCGAACCGTTCGTGCGCAGCGTCGGCTTCGTGCACAACGATGGCGGCCGCGATTCGAAGCTGCGCAACCTCACCATCGAGCAATACCTCGACGAGAAGGGTCGTCGCCGCGCCCACAGCGGAGGCGACTCTCAGTGACTGCCACCGGTTGGAGCACGCCCGCCGACATTCGCGCTGAACTCTTGCGCCGTTGGGAGCGCGGCCGGTTCCTTGCCGAGGTCGCCGAGCCTGACGACTTGTTCCCTCTCCGAGTCGGTCTCAAGCGGCCGACTTCGCCCGAATTTGGGACCCGCTTCGAGGAGGTGCGGGCGTGGGCGACCGGGCTGCGCAGCGTTGCGCAAGCTCGGCTTGAGACTCGTGAGGTGAACCACCGTCAGCTTGGTGCCAACTCGATCCCAACGGCGATGTGGTTCGACACCGTCGATGCCGTGGCGGCCGCGATTGGTAGAACGCGCGACCTTGCGAGGTTCCGAGCGCTGGTCGAACTCACCACGGCAAGGTGCCCAGAACTTGTGCCCCTGCTCGCCAAACGGCCGATGGATGCACTCGCCGAAGCGGAGGTGTGGCCGCGATTGCTGGATGTTGCCTTGTGGGTGCGAGAACACCCGCGCCCAGGGATCCATCTGCGGCAGGTCGATGTGCTCGGCGTGCACACGAAGCTGATCGAGCAGCACCAACGCACGTTGGCCGCCATGTTCGAGACCCTGTTGCCGGACGAGGCGATCGACCGTTTGGCAACACCTGCGGATTTCGCTCGTCGCTACGGATTTCGAGTCAGGCCGCGGTTGGTGCGGTTCCGCTACCTCGACCCGCGCCTTAGCCTTCGGCCAGCCGATGTCGATCGCCACTACACACTCACATCGGCCGACTTCGGCCGGGTGGATCCGCCGGGGCGCGTGTTCATGACCGAGAACGAGATCAACTTCTTGGCTTTCCCCGATGTCTCGGACTCGATGGTCGTGTTCGGCGCCGGGTCAGGTCTCGAGCACCTCACCGACGTGCCATGGCTCGCAGGCGTGCCCGTGCACTACTGGGGCGACATCGACACTCACGGATTCGCGATCCTTGATCAGCTGCGTGCCGTCGTTCCCCATGCCACCTCGCTGATGATGGACAGCGAGACACTGCAGGCTCACCGCGACTACTGGGGTATCGAGGACAAGCCGACCCGGCGCGATCTCCATCGACTTACCGCCGCCGAGCTGGCGCTCTATGACGACCTGCGTGACAACCGGCTGCGACCGAACCTCCGGCTCGAGCAGGAGCGCATCCGCTTCGGTTGGGTGCGGGTGGCCGTCGCCAGCACATATTGAGCAGTGGCCGGCAAACCCGACCTCTACCAGGCCGGACTTGGTCACGTCGCCGTGGCCCGCCTCGAGCGATGATCTCCAGACGGACGAGGTGACCCGTGTGGGCGGGGATGTTCGTGTGTCGAACTGGGTGCTCGCCAGCGCACGTGATGAGGATATCCGCCCGGCTCGGGTCGTCGCCCGTTGAAGGATGGAGGTCCATCCTCTAACGGATGGCGGGTCAATGAAAGGAACGACCGACGAGATCCGGCGCCCATGGAGACCGCGTGAATGTACTTCTATTTGTGACATATGTAATGAATAGAGATACACTCGCGCGGTATGGGACAGACTGCCACAACGGAGGCGATGCCGATCTGGCGCAGCGATGCGCAGCCGGCGCTGTTGTACTGCGTGTTCTACGAAGCGCATGCGCGCACGGCGTCGACCATCGCCGAACGCTTCGGTCTGACTCGTCAGCAGGTAAGCACCGAGGCCCGCCGGCTGCTCGCGGCGGGCATCATCCGGCAGGAGGTCGTCGGTCGGAACAAGGTGCTCGCGGTCGTCGACGACCACCCGGCGATCAACGCGCTGCGCACCCTGGTCGATCTCACAATCGGCCCGCTCGTCGACCTCAAGTATCTCTACGACGTGGACGGTGTCGAGCGAGTGCTGGTGTTCGGTTCGTGGGCACGCCGTCACCTCGGTGAGCCCGGCCCGACGCCTCGTGACATCGACGTCTTGGTGGTGGGCACACCAGACGACTACACCGTCACATCAGTCTGCTTGGATCTCTCCGGGCAGTACGGCGTCGAGGTGAGCCCGATGATCGTCAGTAGCAACGAGTTCGCCATCCGTGGCCCAAACCCGATACTCGACCAGATCACCAGTGGACCACTCGTTGAGGTACGTCAATGAAGAAGAACATCACCCCGTGCCTCGAGCAGCACCTGCCGGACAAGGCCAAGTTCGGCACCGCCGTTCCCGGGGACGCATGGTTCGACGCGGCCGCAGCCCATCTGAAATCAGCGCGCCTGGTGATCGACACCGACCCTTCTGGCGCGTTCATGCTCGCTTGGGCTTCGATGCACAACACCGCAAAAGGCGTCGCCGCGGTCGGTGGTGCCCGCTTGGAGGGCGAGACCCACGGCAAGGTCGTCGATTTCCTCTGCTGCGTGTTCGACAGCCTCACCAACACCGAGAAGGGCTTGGTGCGCCGAGCATCCACCGGCCGCAACAGCCTCAGCTACGACGACCCTCGACTGTTCGACCGTCGGGTGTGCGACGACATCCTCACGCTGGCCGCGAGGCTCCTCACCGCAGCACAGTCGGGTATCCAGCCGCCGGTCGCCAGGAAGATCCCTCCACCCCCACCGACGTGACCCGCCCGATCTCTCGAATCTTCTACCGGAACTTCTACCGGACGGGCAGAAATCGGCCGGTTCCATCCAACACACTTCAGCACGCCGAATCGCGAAAGCCCAGATCAGACGGTACGAGACGGACTGCGCAACACCAGACAACACCCCTTCAACGAGAGTTCAAGTCCCCCCCTCGCCCACTCGTTGAGACCTCGCTTCGGCGGGGTCTTTTCGCGTCACTCGACGACTTCGACAGCGAGGGCGCGAGGCCTCCGGTTGCCAGGTGGAATAGCCTCCGCGCCGAGGGGGCCGGCGATGAAGCGGAACTGTGCACGATCGAACCTCCGCTCGCCGGCGACGGTGTTCGGTGCGATGACGCTCGCCCTGGGTGCGTGCGCCAGTGGTGCCAGCGAGGCAGTGGAAACCAGACCTGCCGAAGCGTCGTCCACCACCGTGGTCGTCGACCCCGACGACTGGGACGCGACCAGTTGCGTATGGCGCTGGTTCGACCGATGGGACATCACCGTGGTCGTGCCCGAGGGTGTCGCCGTGGGCACATCGGTCGCGCTGCGGGCATCGCTCTTCCAGGACGACGTGAGCAGCGTCGGCGCCGTCGGCTCACTCGACATCACCGGTCCGGGGCCGCTGGTCGCGCAGATGCATGTTCCGCCATTGGAATGGCTCGACCCGACGTCGATCGAGGTGTCGCGCGGAGGAGCCCTGTCGCCGCCAGAAGGATCGATGTGCGAGGTCGATCTCGTGACGGAGCAAGGAGCGACACTCGGGACACCCACACTGTCGTACGACGTCGATCCACCATCGGCGGACGGCACGCCGCTCGGTGACCTGGTTGCCGCCGTTGACAGCACGGACTCGCCGATGTTCGCCCTCGCCGGACTGCTGTGGCTGCAGCCGAAGTCCACGTTCGATCGGCTCTACCTCGCAACCGATGCGACACTCGACTCGATCACAGTGGAGCGCGAGGGCACCTGCCGGTCGATCAACTCCCAGTACACCGATGTCCGCGTCACCCAACAACACGGCTGCGCAGAACCGCTGCCATCCGAGGCGGCGCCCGGATGGTCGTCGCTCGCCGTACCCGACGACAACTGGGCCGTCACCGTGAACGGGCCCACGGCCGACGTCACGGCGCTGATCGCAGTGCTCCAATCGATCGATGTGCCCGAGGGCGAGCCTGCCGCCGGCCCGGCGGTGCCCGGCAACGACGAGTGGCTCGATGGCTACTTCGCGGCTCATCCGGAGATCACCGAACTCGCTCGCTTCAGTTGGCGCGACGGCAAGATCGCCATCGTCGGCAGGTCCGTACCCGGATCGCCCGTCGACTACCTGGAACCCGTGGTCTACGGAGTGAACGCGAACTACGGGTCGACGGGCGTGCCGTGCAAGGCCTACACGATCGGCATCTCCTCGTCCGCCAACGGCGCCGGTGCCGGCGCGACCGTCGGAGGGTACGCGTGGTTCGTGACCGATGAGCCCGGCACGACGTTCACGCTGACCGCGCCTGGGCTGTCGACCACGATCGCGCTGCAGCAATCGACCAGCGGCGAGTACGTCGGGTTCCTCGACCTCGATCTGGTCGCTCTGCAGCACGACCAGATCGCCATCAGCGACAGCACCGGAAATCCCGTGCCCTGCATCCAGTGAGTCACCCTCGGCTGCGATGGCGCGCCGATCAACCCGCGAAGGCCTGCTTCACGACTGCACGGTCGAGCCTCGGCGCGTCGATGGTGCCGGCGTCTCTCAGCTGGGTGGCGGCGTTGATGACGGATGCGTTCGCCACGTTGGCGAAGAAGCTGCCGAGCGACACTCTGCGCACGCCGGCTGCTGCGAGCTCGGCGACCGTCGGGCCTCCGGGCACGATGAGCACGTTCACGGGCACGCCCACCTCAGCCACCACCCGCCCGATCGCAGCCACGTCGACGAGACCGGGCGCGTACACCACTTCGGCACCGGCGTCGCGGTACGCGCACAGGCGGGCGATGGTGTCGTCGAGGTCGTCGACGCCGTGCAGGTGGTTCTCGCAGCGCCCGGTCAGCACGATGCCGTGGCGGCGGGCCTCCTCGGCTGCGGCGCCGACGCGCTCCATTGACACTTCGAGCGGGTCGATCTGGCCGGTCGCCGGGTTCCAGTCCTCGATCGAGCAGCCGGCGGCACCAGCCGCCGCGAGCAGCGCGACGCACTCCGCGATGCCGGCCGCGTCGTCGCCGTAGAGGCGCTCCGAGTCGACGTTGAACGGCAGGTGCGTCGCCGCGGTCAGGCGACCGACGTGCTCCACCAGTTCGTCACGAGCGACCGTCATGTCGAGTCGGCCGAGCGTCGATGCGAAGCCGGCGCTGGTGGTGGCTAACGCGTCGAAGCCGATAGTGGTGAGCAGCTTCGTGGTGCCGACGTCGTGCGGGTTGGGCATCACGAGCGTGCCCTGCTGATGGAGCGAGCGGAAGTGGTTGCGGAGGTCGGTGGCGCTGGGCATGCGCATCAGTCTCGTCGCCCGACGCGAGTCGGGACAGCGGAAATCGGACGAGTTCGTCCGCGTGGAAGGGCCGACTCAGGCGGGAGTGGACACAGCAGCGACCGCACCCTCGTCGAGCATCTCGAGCAGTGGTTCGCCGAGCTGCGCGCGGTACGTGTTGTGGTAGTGGTGCAGCACCGGCTCGTTGCGCCCGAAGACCACGTGGTCGAGCGCGCCCGACGAGGCCGCCGCCTGTTGCGACGCACCCATCCCGTAGTCCTCGTCGCGGATGATCTCGGCGAAGTTGTGCGCGATGTCGGACATGAACTCGGTGAGCTTCTCGTCACCACCCTGGTACTCGGGCCGCACGTAGAAGTCGATGCGGCTGAGGTGGCGACCCGGATCCTTTCGATCCGGATAGGCACGAACGAGGAACACGCCGGCATCGAACGGCATCAGGATCACGTTCGGGAAGATCCAGTACACCGGCAGGCCGGCGACGGTGATCTCCCACTCCGACTCGGGCAGCAGTCGCATCGCATCGATGTTGCGCCTGCACAGGATCATCCGGTGCAGGTGCCCGCCCTCGTCGTAGCACTGCACGTTGCCGTGGAACCCGTTGCTCAGCGTGTCCCGGTGCAGCACGGGGAAGTGGTACGTCTCGCCGAACGTGTCCATCGCCAGCTTCCAGTTGCAGGCCGTGTCGTACGCATCGCGGGTGAGCGGCTGCACCTCGTCGAACCTCCACGTGGAGAACTCGTCGTTGAACCACTCACCGAGCAGGTGGTCGAGATCGAGCTCGCCGGCGGGATCGAGGTGGACGAACAGCAGACCGTGGCGTTCCTCCGCCGGCAGCGGGCGCAACCCGAGGCACGCGGGGTCGACGGTGCCGAAGTGTTCGGCCTTCGGCAGCCCGACCAGCGAGCCCTCACCGTCGTACGTCCACGCGTGGAACGGGCACGCGAACCGACGCTTCGTGCCGCGCTCCTCGGTCTCGACGATGGCACCTCGGTGACGACAGGAGTTGACGAACGCCCGGAACGTGCCGGCGTTGTCGCGGGTGGCGAGGATGGGGATGCCGAGGTCGTTGTTGGTGAGGAACGAGCCCGGCTCGGGCAGGTCGCCGGAGAGGCCGACGCACTGCGGCGCGCCGAGGAAGAAGCGCTGCCACTCCCGCTCGGCACGGTCCGGATCGACGTAGTCGAGGGTCGGCAGCCGGCGCAGCCCACCTGCGTCGACGTTCGTGCCGGCGTCAAGGTGGGCGCAGAGCTGCTTGATCAACCGGACCTGTTCGTCATGACGCATTCTTAGAGTAGACTCTAAGTTTGTGAGCGTGTCAAGGTGTTCAGTTCGTGTCACAGTGCGCCAGACTCGGCCCATGAGTGGACGGCGCGACGTGAACAAGGCCATGCGCCGTGACGCGATCCTCGACGCCACCGTCGCACTGTTCGGCGAGCACGCCGCGCACGACGTGACGACCGAGCGGATCGCGAAGGTCGCGGGAGTGGCGCCCGCCACCGTCTACAACCTGATCGGCACCCGCGACGACGTGGCCCGCGCGGTGGTCTCGCGTGTGCTCCACGAGCTCGCCGAGTCGCTGACCGACCTCGACCCCACCGACCCGATCGCGGCCGCGCAGCCCGTCGTCGACCAGACGGTGCAGCGGTTCGTCGCCGACTCGCGTGCGTGCCGTCCGATCGTCCGACTCCGGCCACAGGCCTGCAGCGACCCCGCCGACCCCGTCGATCAC
>CAZWCU010000045.1:0-15896 GCA_964632715.1 uncultured Bifidobacterium sp.
GCGGGGGGATCGATGCCATCGGCTCCGCGCGCCCCGGGGTCACCGTCGGCACCACCCGCGACGGCGGAGCCTCGGCCGTCAACGGGCTGCTCGTGCAGATGCAGAGCTTCGACATGCCGTCGTGGGGACAACGTGTGCAGTGCAGCATCGTCGACACGTGCAACCGGTTCCTACCGGCCCGGTGGTCCCTGCCGCGACCCACGGCCGAGCCGGCCAACGTGTTGCTGCTGGCCGCCACCAACCGCCTCAGCGACCTGGATCCCGCGTTGCTCTCGCCGGGCAGGTTCGACCGCGTCATCCACTTCGACCTGCCGCCGCGAGCCGCCCGCCTCGAGATCGCCGATCACTACCTGGCCCGAAAGACCCACGACCACAGGGTGTCGGCCGCGTTCGTGGCCGACGCCACCGCCGGGTACACCCGGGGGCGCATCGAACGCATGCTCGACGAAGCGCTGGTGCTGGCGCTCCGCGGCGAGCGAATGCGCATGAACTACCGCGACGTCATCGGTGCGCAGCTCGTCACCGAAGTCGGCCTCGCCCAGACGGTGGGCTACCACCCCGACGAGAAGCGGCGCATCGCGGTGCACGAGTCTGGTCACGCGCTGGTGGCGGCGCTGGCGGGTCGCGACGTGAAGATGGCATCGGTGCTCCGGCGCGCCGGATCGCTCGGGTTGGTGTCGCACGGCGACGTGGAGGAGCGCTTCCTGCGCACGGTCAACGAGTCGCAGGACCTGATGGTCATCGCGCTGGCGGGGCGGGCCGCGGAGATCCAGGAGTTCGGCGACGCCTCCGGCGGCATCGCCGACGACCTTGCCGCCGCCACCGAGATCGCGGCGCACCTGGTGGGCTCGATGGGCGCCGGGAAGAGCTTGCTCAGCCTGCACGCGGCAGAGGTGCCGGGAGCCGACAACATCGTCGCGAAGGTGCTGCGCGATCCGCAGTCGCGGGCGACGGCCGATCAGCTGCTCCACACGGCCGCAGACCGGGCGGCGTGCGCGACGCTCGAACACCGTCGTGCGTTGCTCGCGCTGGCCGACGCGCTGTGCGAGTACGACGAGCTCACCGGCGACGAGGTGCACGCCATCGTGGCCGGCGCCATCGCGAACTGACCCACGCTCGCCGCGGGCGGCGTCAGGCGTTCGCTGCTGCCGCGCCGTTGGGCGTGGCGCCGTCGGCCGCGAGACGACCGTCGACGATGCGCACGGTGCGGTCGGCGTATTCGGTCATCCGGCTGTCGTGGGTGACGATGACGGCCGCCGTGTCGCGGGCCTTCATCTCGCTGCGGATCAGCTCCATCACCTGCGCGCCGATCTTGGTGTCGAGCGCCGAGGTCGGTTCGTCGAACAACACCAGCTTCGGGTTGTTGAACAACGCCCGACCGATGGCCACGCGCTGGCGCTCGCCACCGCTCAACTGCGCCGGCAGGTTGCGCAACCGGTGGCCGAGGCCGAGCTCGTCGAGCAACTGCCGCGCGCGACCCTTGGCGGTCTTGCCGCCTCTGCCGCCACCGAGCTCGTCGACCACCAGCAGGTTCTCCTCGGCGTTGAGGAACGGCACGAGGTTGACCGACTGGAAGACGAACCCGACGTTCTCGCGACGGAACTCGGTGAGCTGCTTGGCCGAGTAGTCGCTGATGTCGTGACCACCCACTTCCACCGTGCCTTCGGTGGGCGTGAGCAGTCCGCCGGCGATCGACAGCAGCGTCGTCTTGCCGGAGCCGGACGGGCCGAGCAGCGCGACGATCTCGCCGTGGTCGACCTGCAGCGTCGCATGGTCGAGCGCCACGATGTCGGCGTCGCCACTGCGGTACACCTTGCGCACGTCGCGCATGTCGAGAACGGTCATTGCGATGACTCCTTCATGATGCGTTGCCGATGGCCGAAGCGGGGTCGACGCGGGTGACCCGGCGCAGCGAGATCGCGCTGCCGAGCACAGCGGCCACCAGCAGGCCGACGAACGTGAACACGAACCGGCTGGGGATGAGGGTGAGTGGGACGCCGTCGGGCAGCATCGCCGCGGCCAACAGCGCGAGCAACGAACCGATGACGAACGAGATGGTGGCGACGATGACGGCCTGCAGCACGACGCCGGCGAACAGGCGGGCGGTGCTGGCGCCCATGGCCTTCAACACGCCGTAGAGGCCGATGCGCTCGATGGTGAGCAGACTGAAGAACAGGCCGACCACGGCGAGGACCACGACCAGCGTGGAGTAGATGATCTGGTCGAACGTGTCGCCCTGCTGCTGCACGCCGGGCAGCGCCAGCACCGCCTCGTCGATCGTGAGCGTGTTGGTGCCGCCGTCGGTGGCGGCGTCGATGCTGGTCGCCAGGTCGCCGGTGCCGCGCACGACGAGCGCTTGCACGATGTCGTCGCCCACCGCGGCGTCGGGGCGGTTGGCGTTCTGCACGACGCGCCATGTGGGCAGGTTCACCCACACCGACGCCTGCTGCAGGTAGCTGGTGTCGTCGACGAATCCGATGACGGTGACCGGGGTCTCCGCGGGGCCGACGAGGATGGTGTCGCCCGTGCTCACACCCTGGTCGCGCAAGCTGCTGTCGGCCACGCCTTCACCGTCGGCCGGCGGTGCGGGCACGCCCTTCGGCGGGATCTCGTAGCCGGCGACGGCGACGTCGGCGAGCTCGCTCTCACCGGGCACCTGTGCGCCCAGCAGCACGAAACCGATCCCGCCCACCTCGTCCACTCCCTCGGCGCCTTCCACCTGCTGGCGCAGGTCGCGCGCGACGCGGCTGCGCAGGAAGGAGTCGCGCGAGCCCGCGGAGAACACGATGACATCGGCGTCCTGCGCCCGGATTGCGCCGGTGGAGCCGAGGTAGAGGCCGTCGAGCAGGCCGCCGAGGAAGAGCAGCAGCGTGGCGAGGAACGACAGCACCACGGTGGCCACGACGAACCGGCTCGGTCGGCGGCGCAGCTCGCGGAAGGGCAACATCGGGACCCTCACAGCGCGACTCCCGCGCCGGTGGTGGCCGCGAGTGGATCGATGCGCAGCACGCGGCGAACCGCGACGAGCGACGTGACCAGCGCGAGCGCCAGCACGACCGCTGAGGTGACGACGGCGGGCATCACCTCCACCTGCACGCCCAGGTTCTCCACGCCTTGGATGGCCACGGCGTACAGCCCGAACGCGATGACCGAACCGATGGCCATCACGGCGAACACCTGCACCAGCAGCGATCGCACCAGCGTGCGAGCGGGTGCACCGATGGCGCGCAGCAGGGTGAGCGCCGACGCCTTCTGGAAGGTGACGATGAGGAAGAACAGGCCGGTGACCAACGGGACGACGAGGTAGAACAGGCCGAGGATGATGGTGAAGCTGGAACGCACGCTGCTGACGCCGGGCGACCCGTCCACCGCGTCCTGGCGGGTCAGTGCCTCCACACCGTCTACCTGCTCGTTGATGCGCGCGGCCACCTCGCTCGCCGAACTGCCGTCCGCGATCTCGATCGCGATCGCCGAGGGCAGCACGGCGTCGGCATCCGGGTTGCGTGCCAGCTTCGCCGCTTCGAACGTGGCGAAGTCGACGAACAGCACCGGTTGCACGGAGTAGTTGATGTCGCGGGCCAGGCCGACGACGGTGATCTCGAGTCCGTCCGGCAGCACCTCCACGACGTCGCCGATGTCGTAGCCATCGGCCGCGTCCTTCTCGCTCGCCACGGCTTCACCGGTGGTCGTCGGCAGCCTGCCCTCCACGAGGGTGGTGGGAGCGCCGGGTCCGTCGAGCACGTAGCCGAAGACGACGGCATCGCCCTCCTCCCCGCCGGCGACGACGGTGAACGTCGCTTCACCCAGCGGCGACGCGACGGCGACGCCCTCGACGGACGCGATCGCCGCCTGCTGGTCCGGCAGGATGATGGAGCCCTCCAGGTTCTTGCGCGCCTGGTCGTTGTAGACCAGTACTTCGCCGGACTGGTTCTTCAAGGCACCGATGAACTGGTTGATCAGCCCGGTGAGCAGTGCTTGCTGGAAGAGGATGAGGAACACCAGCAGTCCGACGGCTCCTGCGAGCAGGCCGAAGCGCACTTTGGCGCGCTGCATCTCTTTCAGGGCCAGGAACATGCGCTGCTAGTCAAGCCGCGTCGACGCGATCCGTCCAACCGTGTGGGCAGCTTCCTGTCAGCGGCCGGGATTCGCGTGGAGGTGGTCGAAGCGACCGACGGGGCGGATGTGGCGGTAGGCCGCGACCATCGGGGCCAACTCGTTCGGCGCCGCGCCGTGGATGATGACGCTGTCGGCGCCGAGGTCGGTCTGACGCAGCACCGCCTGCGCACACTGTTCGGCCGAGCCCGAGGCGGCCGGCGCCAGCCACTCGTCGGGGATGAGCGTCGCCACGTGTGCCAGTTCGCTGGCGGTGGCCGTGTTGTCGATCGCTCCTCGGAAGCCGGCCACGAACGGATCGGCTCGGAACCGCTCGAGCACCGCAGGGTCCCACCCGTTGGTGCGCACCATCAGATCGCCGTAGGCCTGCAGGTAGGTGGCCATGCGACCGACGGTCTTCTTCAACCGCACGTCGTCGGGCAGCCAGTCGCCGACCACCGCGTAGCAGCTCCAGATGCGGATGCTCGCCGGGTCGCGCCCGACTCGCTCCGCTTCGTCGCGCACCGTGCGCACACAACGCTGCAACGTCTCGTCCGTGAAGAACGTGTGCAGGATGACCCCGTCGAACGCGCGGCCGGCCAGCTTCAGGCTCTCCGGACCGAACGCGCTGAGCATCAGCGGGATGTCGAGACGGAACTCGGGGTCGAGTGCGAGCACCGGCCAGCGCCCGGCGGGTCCGTCGTGACCGACCACGACCTCGCCGTTCCACAACCGACGCATCAGACCCGCGAAGTCCTCGAGCTGGGCGGTGGTGATCTTCGGCAGGCCGTACGCCTGGAACGCCCGGTCGATGCCTCGCCCGAGCCCGAGGGCGAAGCGGCCGCCGGTGAGATGGTGCATGGTGCTGGCGTAGCTGGCGGTGACGATCGGATGCCGTGTGTTGTGGTTGGTGACGCCGGTGGCGATGCCGAGCGACTCGGTCACCGCGCCGGCGGCACCCGACAGGGTGACCACTTCCTTGATGTTGAAGCGCTCACTGAGGAACACGGAGCCGAGTCCCAACGACTCGCCCTCCCGGCACTGCGGCAGCAGATCGGCCGGCGTCTTGGGTGCGCCGGGCAGGCCGTAGAAGGCGAGTTCGTCGAGTTGATCCACGGTGGCAACCGTAGGGGCGTCGGTTCGGCGGGCTCCTACCGTGCCCGCACGACCGCAGGCGGCTCAGCCCTTGTTCTTGCCCTTGTCGCCCTTGTCACCCTTGTTGCCGTTGCCGTTGCCGTTGCCGTTGCCGTGGTCGTCACCGTCGTCATCGGTGTCGTCGTCATCGGCGTCGTCGTCATCGGCGTCGTCGTGTTCGGCGTCGTCAGCGTCATCGGCGTCGTCGCCGTCGTGCGCGCCGAGCAGTTCGTCACAGAAGTCGTCGATGCTGATGCCGACTTCGTCGGCCGCCACCTGCAGTTCGACGAACCCCGGCACTTCCGGGTTCTTGGGAGCGCCATTGGTCCACGCGGTGCACTTGCCGAACAGGCTCGGGTTGGCGGCCTGCATCTCGTCGAGCACGTCGCTGGGCACCAGCGGTGCCTCGGGGTCGAGGGTGGTCGACGGCTCGGGCATGCTGGTCTCGGTGGTGCTGGTGGCGTCGCCGCCCTCGGTGGTGGTCGTGGCCTCGCCACCGGCCTCGGTGGTGGTGGTGTCGCCGCCGGCCTCGGTGGTGGTGGTGTCCTCGTCCTCGGGACGAGGGGCACCGAAGCTGGACTCGCCGGCGCTGAACGGCGACGGCAGTGCGCCGCCGGCCGAGGCGGCGGCGGTGCCCGCTGCGAGCAGTGTGATGGCCACCATGGTGGCGGCGCGGCGGGTGAGTCGGGTTGCGAACATCGATGAGCTCCTGCGGGTCGTGGCGGGGACCGTGACCTCGGCAGTGAACTGCTGCACCATGGCAGCCATCCCACTGAGCTCTTCCGACATGGCCGGTTGGTGGGCAGCACGCAGCACATCGGCGAGCGCCCGCGCCTCGGCGGGGACGTCGTCGATGGGCAACGTGCCGTCGACCAGGCCGTTGGCCATGTCGTCGGGGAAGAGTTGCTCGGTCACGATGAGGAGATCGTTCGACCGGCCACCGGCGTTACACGTCCGGCAGGATTCTTTTCGAAGGTTCCGGCGAGGCGACGCAGCGCACGGTGCTGCGTCACGCGCACCCACGTGGCCTCCCGCCCCATCACCTCGGCGACGTGCGCCACGTCGAGGTCGGCGACGATGCGCAGCAGCAGCACCTCCGCCTGATCGGGCGGCAACATGCGCGTCACGAGGTCGATCGCCTCCTGGCCCGACAGCGCGGCGATCGCTTCGTCGGACGTGTCGGCGGTGGCGGCGCGCTCGCGGAAGAACTCGAAGTCCTCGGGGTCGGTGCGGCGACGCACGGCGGTGCGGCGGTGGTCCGCCACCCGTCGGCGGGCGATGGAGAAGACCCACGCCCGGAAGCCGGTGAGGTCGCCCTCGAACGCACCGATCCCCTTCGCCATGGCCAACCACACCTCACCCGCGATGTCGTCGGCGACGCGCGGCTCGGTGCTGCGCAGGAAGCGCAGCAGGCGCGGCTGCATGTCGATGAACAGTGCCTCCGCCGCCCATGCCTCACCGGCACGCGCGCCCAGCAGCACGTGCGCGAACGAACTCGCGTCGAGCGGAGCCGGAGTCGGTTGCATACACATCCTCTATCGGTGCTGCCCCGCGTGACCTGAAGCCACACCCCGCTGGGCGGCAGCCTACGACCTATCACGACGGGCCGTGGGGCGGCCGCCCTCGCCGTACGGCGGGTCGGCCGAGGTGGGAATAGCCTGACGACATGGACTACACGGTCACTCCTCTTCCCGACATCGCCACCAAGGTGACGTCCGCTCGTGCCACCTTCGCCACCGGCGCCACCAAGCCGGCCGCCTGGCGCCGGGCCACGCTGCAGCGGATGAGCGCGCTGCTGCAGGAACGCGAGGAGCAGCTGCTCGACGCGCTGGCAGCCGACTTCGGCAAGCCGCGCTTCGAGGCGTGGACCACCGAGCTCGGGTTCACGGTGAGCGACATCAACCACACGCTGGCGCACCTCAGCTCGTGGATGAAGCCCGACAAGGTGGGCACTCCGCTCGCGTTCCAGCCGGGCTCGTCGCACATCGTGGCGGAACCCGTCGGCGTGGTCTGCGTCATCGCGCCCTGGAACTACCCGGTGCAACTGCTGCTGCTGCCGATGGTGGCTGCCATCGCCGCCGACAACGCCGTGGTGGCGAAGCCGAGCGAGCTGGCGCCGCACACCGCGGCCGAGCTGGTGTCGCTCATCGACGCCATCGGCGACCCCGCCGTCGCAGCCGTGCAGGGCGGCGTGGCCGAGACCACCGAACTGCTCGCCCAGCGCTTCGACCACATCATCTACACCGGCAACAGTCGGGTGGCTCGCATCGTCATGCGCGCTGCGGCCGAGCACCTCACTCCGGTGACGCTCGAGCTCGGCGGCAAGAGCCCGGCCATCGTCAGCCGCCACGCCAACGTGGAGATCGCCGCTCGCCGCATCGCGTGGGGCAAGTTCCTCAACGCCGGCCAGACCTGCATCGCACCCGATTACGTGCTGGTCGAGCAACCCGTGCACGACCAGTTCGTGGCCGCGCTCGGCAAGAACATCGCCGAGTTCTACGGCGACGACCCGCAGGCCAGCCCCGACTTCACCCGCATCGTCAACGAGCCGCACTTCCACCGGCTCGAAAAGCTGCTCCAGAGCGGCACCGTCGCCCACGGCGGCGTCACCGATGCCGACACGCGCTACATCTCGCCGACGGTGCTCACCGATGTGCAGGCCGACGATCCGGTGATGGGCGAGGAGATCTTCGGGCCGGTGCTGCCGGTGTTGTCGGTGCCATCACTGGAGGCTGCCATCGCGTTCGTCAACGAGCGTTCCGCCGACGGCGACAAGCCGCTCGCGCTGTACACGTTCAGCGAGAGCGACACGGAGAACGACCAGGTGCTCGCCGGCGCCACCAGCGGCGGCGCGTGCGTGAACGGCACGCTGCTGCACATCAGCAACCCGAACCTGCCGTGCGGCGGCGTCGGCGAGAGCGGCATGGGCGCCTACCACGGCAAGTTCGGCTTCGACGCGTTCAGCCACCACCGCGCGGTGCACTCCCGCAGCACGAAGCTCGACCCGTCGCTGATGTACCCGCCGTACACCGCGAAGAAGCAGAAGCTGATCCGGCGCGGCATGTCGATGGCCGACCCGCGCGACCTGTTCGCGAAGGCTCGCGGGGCCCTGCGACGCGACTGAGAGCCGTCACTTTGCGCCACGCGGGGTGAGATGTCGGCCGCGCCCCGCGAACTTGGGCCGTGACAAGCGCGCCGTTCCGAGGTAGTTTCAAGCAGCTGACGGGCCGACACATCAATCACTCCAGCGGGCGGCTCTGGCAGGCAGGGATTCGATGGCGCGTTTCGAGCAGAGGTACCTGGTCGTCGGTCTGTCGGCGAGCGCAGCGGTCGGCGTGCTGCCCACCGTCGGCGCCGAACTGATCCTCGCCCTGATCGCGCTCTCGCTGCCGGTGGTGGGTGTGCTCGCTTTTCGCAAGGATCGGCCGCAACCTGCGCTCGGTTGGGCCGTGCTCACCGCCGGGTTCGGAGTGCTCGCGGCGAGTGAGCTGCTGCGCCTGCTGCTCGACGACCGCTCGGCCGCCGCGCCCACCGTGCTGTCGCTGATCGCCGGCGCGGTGCAGCTCATCGGATTGATGATGATCATCCGTTCGCGCACCACCGGCCGCAGCAGATCGAGCTGGCTCGACGCGGCCGGCGTGGGCGTCGCCTCGTTCACCGCGGTGTGGAGCACGGTGCACCGTCAACTGCGCGACACGGCCGACTGGCGCTCCGTGGAGTGGTTCTCCACGCTGCTCGAGCCGGTGATCGGTGTGGCGCTCGTGGCAATGGCGTTGCGGCTGGTGCTCGGCGAGCGCGGAGGGCACCGTGTGTTCGGCGGCCTGACCATCGCCTACGCGCTGCAGACCGGCGCCGGCATCGCCACCGCGCAGGTCACCCACGACGGGTGGCTGCGAGTCCTCGGTGTCGCCTGGGCGCTCGCGTACGTGCTGTTCGGCAGCAGTCTGATGCGGCGCGGCCGCCTGCTGCCGCCGCGGCAATCGCCCTCGGTGCTGGTGCGACGCGAGGCCGTACAGGCGCTGGCGTTGCAGGGCGCCGTCATCGTCGTCGCCATCACCGCCATCGTCGTGCGCGCGCGATCGTTGGTGCCGCTGCCGCTGCTCGCCACGTGGGCGACGGTCGGCGTGGTGCTGCTGGTGCTCAACCGGCTGCGCGTGCTGGCGCTCATCCGGATGGTGGGCGAAGCCTCGGCCACCGAGAACCACCGCCGGCTGACCGCACTCGTCGACAACTCGAGCGAGATCATCGCGCTCGCCGATCCCGACGGCGTGCTGCGCTACGTCTCTTCGTCGGTCGGGGCCATCACCGGTCGTCCGGCCGAGTCGTGGCTGGGCTCCAACGTCGGCACCGTGCTGCCCGAGTACCTGGTGGGCAGCGAGGTCGAGATCGATCGGCTGCGGTCGCTGATGCCGGGCGAGCGGTTCACGTGGGAGAGCGAACTGCGGGCGCTCGATTCGTCGGCAGGTCGCGTGTTGAAGTTCACCGTCGTCAACCACGTGGGCACCCCGGAGGTGAACGGGTGGGTCATCACGGCCAACGACGTCACCGACGAGGCTCGACTCACGTCCGAGCTGCGTCACCAGGCGCTGCACGACACCCTCACCGGGCTGCCCAACCGAGCGCTGCTGTTCGACCGCATCGAGCATGCGCTGGAACGAGCTCGCCACTCCGACCACCTGGTCACCTCGGTCGCACTGGTCGACCTCGACGAGTTCAAGTCGGTCAACGACAGCCTCGGCCACGACACCGGCGACGTGCTGCTGCAGGACGTCGCTGCTCGGCTGCTGCGCGCCGTGCGACCCGGCGACACCGTCGCCCGGCTGGGCGGCGACGAGTTCGCGCTGCTGATGGAGGGCACCACCGAGGCCGAGGCGCTCGCCATCGCACAGCGCGCGTTGGGCGGCCTGGCGCTGCCCATCCAGCTCGGCACGGTCGACTTCACGGCCAACGCGAGCATCGGCCTGGTGTGCCACCGCGGGTCCGCCACGCCGATGGAGCTGCTGCGGTTCGCCGACATCGCGATGTACGAGGCCAAGCGAGAGGGCAAGGCGCGGGTGAAGGTGTTCCGCGAGCACATGCACAACGCCGCCAAGAACCAGCTCGAGATGCGCATGCAGTTGGCCGCCGCCATCGAGCACGACGAGCTGTCGGTGGTGTACCAGCCGATCGTCGACACCACCGAGTTCCGCGTGTGCGGGGTGGAGGCACTGCTGCGCTGGACCCACCCGAGTCGCGGCGCGGTTCCGCCCTCGGTGTTCATCCCGGTCGCAGAGCAGAGCGGTCTGCTCGAGCAGATCGGCGAGTGGGTGCTGCGCAAGGCGTGCACCGATGCCGCCCGATGGTCGCGCGGGGTCGATGCCGCGTACATCAGCGTCAACGTCTCCGCTGCGCAGATCAGCAGCCGCGGGTTCATCGGCAAGGTGATGGGTGCGCTCGACCACTCCGGGCTGCCGCCATCGAGGCTGCTGCTGGAAGTGACCGAGACGATGCTCGTCGACGACGACTCGCTCGCCAGTGAAGTGCTCGTGCAGCTGCGGCAGCTGGGTGTGCGCATCGCCATCGACGACTTCGGCACCGGCTACTCCTCACTCGCCTATCTCCGGCAGCTGGCGGTCGACGTGGTGAAGATCGACCAGACGTTCGTGCGCGACCTCGACACCAACTCGGACCACCAGGCGCTCACGCGCACGATGCTCACCTTGGCGTCGGGGCTGTCGATGACCGCCATCGCGGAAGGCGTCGAGACCACCGACGAGCTCGCCGAGCTGCGCCGGATGGGGTGCGGCTACGCGCAGGGCTACCTGTTCTCGTACCCGGTGCCCGCCGAGGTGCTCGCGCTGCTCATCGACGATTGCCTGCTCGACGTCCCGCCGGTGGGCGTCGGCTGAAGAAATCGGTCGTCACGCGCCGCAACCGCCTCCGAACCCGGTGAGAATGCGCACCATGGCATTCGGACAACAGTCGGGCCCACCCGCCACCGCCAAGCAGGTGCAGGAGCTGCTGACGCTGCTGCACGAGGCCGGCCACAGCGACTTCCGCGATGCGCGCGGACCGATGGGCTTCACGCAGCGGCAGGCAGGTGGCAAGTTCAGCCGCGACGAGGCGGCCGGGTTCATCGAGCAGCTGCAGCTGGAGGCCGAGCAGGCAGAGGCTGCCGGAGTGGCGCCGGAACCGGTCGCTCCCCCGTCGACGGCTCGCCCGAAGGCTGCCAAACCCGCCGCTCGCGCGGCACGAGGCCCGGCCGTTCCCGCCGCGAACACTGCGTTGGCCGCAGTGCCGGCGGAGGAGCTCGCCGCCGAGCTGCAACGACGGGGCTGGATCGTCGTCGAGCCCTGAGCGCGCGGCAGCGCTACGGAGTGAGCAAGGAGTCGAGGTGCTTCTGCAGGTGCTCGATGCCGGTGCCCTTGGAGGCGCTCACCCACATGATGTCGCCCTGATCGAGCTCGCACCCTCTGGCCAGTTCCTTCTTGCGGGTGGCCAGCTTGCTGGGCCTCACCTTGTCGATCTTGGTGGCCACCACGGTGTGCGGCACGTCGCTGGCGCGCAGCCACGCCAGCATCTGCACGTCGAGCTTGGTGGGCCCGATCTCGCCGTCGACCAGCACGAACACCAATTCGAGGCCTTCTCGTTCGAGCAGGTAACCCTCGATCATCGCCTGCCAGGTGGAGCGCTCGCGGCCGGGCACTTTCGCGTAGCCGTAGCCGGGCAGGTCGACCACGGTGCCACCCGAGGGCAGCACGAAAAGGTTGAGCAGCTGGGTGCGGCCGGGTGTGTTGCTCACCTTCGCGAGCTGGCGACGGTTGGCGAGCGCGTTGATGAGCGACGACTTGCCCACGTTGCTGCGCCCGACGAACGCGGCTTCGCACGGAGTGGGCGGGAGATCGACATGACGTTTCGCCGAGGTGACGAACGTGAACTGCAGTGGCACGAAGGTCAGCCCCCCTGCAGCCCTCTGATGAACGCCTGCACGGTGATGTCGAGCGCCTGCGTGGTCTGCGACACGGCCCACACGATGTAGCCCACGTTGTTGGGGTCGTTGCCGGCGACGAAGAACGCCAGGTTCTCCTCGGTGACGTAGGACTGGCCGACCAGCGAGGCGATGGTGAGCGGCGAGAGCACGGACTCGCCCGACACGGTCTCGGCCACCTCGCCCGGAGCGGTGCCCGGCAGCGGCTTGTTCGGGAAGAAGATGAACACGCGGGCCACCGGCATTGTGCCGCCGTCGAAGATCTCGACGCCCGACACGGTGCCCCCGACCCCGATGGTGGCGGGGGTGACGCTGAGCAGCAGGCTGTACGTGTCGGTGAGGTCGGTGGACGCGTCGACGAACGTGAAGCCGGTGTTGGGGGTGAGCGTGGCCGCGAAGGGCACCACCACCTTGTCGGCGCTGGGTCCGGTGGTGACCGGCGGGTCGGTGACCGGCGGGTCGGTGACGGGTGGGTCGGTGATGACCGGGTCGGTGACCGGCGGGTCGGTGACCGGCGGATCGGTGATGACCGGGTCGGTGACCGGCGGCGCGACGTCGGCGAAGAGCGGGGCCAGCGCACAACCGTCGGCGCCGATGCTGGCGGCGAGCGCGCCGTGCGAGCCCTGCAGCGCTTCGAACTCGGCGATCTTGGCGTCGGCGGTGGGTTGATCGACGCCGGCCGACACGGCGATGGCGTCGAGCAGGTCGACCTGCGCGTCGAAGTTGCCGACCAGCACCTTGGCGTCGGAGACCGCGCTCGACACGCCGCCGGGGATGGCCAGCTTCTTCAGCGACGCCGCCGCTTCTTCGTACGCCCGCGACGCACTGGTGGCGAAGCCGGCCACCTCGGTGGGTGCGGTGGGACGGGCCAGCGCGTCGAGGTCGCCGTCGAGGGTCGAACAGATGTCGTCGACCTGACCGACGAACTGGCCGGCCGACACTCCGCCGCCATCGCTGCACGCGACTCCGGCCACCACGGCCACTGCTGCGACCGCCCATCGTCCACGCTTCATCGCACCTGTCCTCTCGTCGAGCCATACCGTAGACGGTGCTATCGGCGGCACCGGTAACGTCGGCCCTGTGGCCCTGCTCCCGTCGCACACGCATCGCGACGCAGCCGTGCTGTTGGCCACTCGCGGCATCCGTGGTTTCGGTGATGGCATCGTCAGCCTCGCCATCGTCGCCGTGCTCCGCTCGTACGGATTCGACGGGCTGCACATCGGCATCATCGTCACCGGCATGCTGCTCGGTTCCGCCGCGGTCACGCTGCTCGTGGGCACGCGTGGTCACTCGTACTCACGGCACGCGCTGCTGTTCGCGGGTTCGTTGCTGATGATCACCTCCGGATCACTGTTCGGGCTGTTCACCTCGTTCGCGCTGCTGCTGGCGATCGGTGTCGTCGGCACGCTGAACCCGTCGTCGGGCGACGTGAGCATGTTCGTGCCGCTCGAGCAGTCGATGCTCGCGGCGACCACGCCGGCGGTGAGCCGCACCGCGCTGTACGCCCGCTACACGTTCGTCGGTGGCATGGCCACCGCACTGGGCTCACTCTCCATCCGCATTCCGGAGGCGATCGCGCGCCACTCGAGCATCTCCGAGCAGACGGCGTTGCGGTGGTGCTTCGCGGTCTACGCGATCGCGGGCGTCGCGCTGCTGCTGCTCTACCGATCGCTCGACACCGCCGACGCATCTGCCGGCGCGGAGCGGGCCACACGACTCGGCCCGTCGAAGCGGATCGTGTACCGGCTGGCCGTGTTGTTCTCGCTCGATTCGTTCGGCGGGGGGTTCGTGGTGCAGTCGCTGCTCGCGCTGTGGTTGTTCGGTCGCTTCGACGTCTCGGTCGGCACCGCCGGCACGCTGCTGTTCGTGACCGGGACGCTGAGTGCGGCGTCGGGTTTCGTGGCCGCCTGGCTCGCCGCCCGCATCGGCCTCGTGCGGACGATGGTGTTCACGCACCTGCCGGCCAGCTGCCTGCTCATCGTCGCCGCGTTCATGCCGTCGTTGCCGTGGGCAGTGGCGATGTTGGTGGTGCGCAGCCTGCTCAGCAACATGGACGTGCCGGCACGCACGTCGTACGTGATGGCCGTGGTGTCGCCGGCCGAGCGTGCGGCGGCAGCGAGCGTGACCAACGTGCCGCGCAGCCTTGCCGCTGCGTTGCCACCGGTGGCGGCGGGATGGATGCTCGATCACAGCACGTTCGGGTGGCCGCTGGTGATCGCCGGAGTCGCCAAGATCACGTACGACCTGCTGCTGCTGCATCAGTTCCGGCACGTACGTCCCGCCGAGGAGGCGGGTTGGCCGGCGGCGCGACGCCTCAGGCCGCGCGGTGCGCGTTGAACTGATCGGTGGCAACGACGCGAGCGTCGCGAGTGATGACGCACCCGCTGTAGCCCGGTCGCTCGGCCAGCCAGAGGAGCCCGGTTTCGCCCATCACGAACAGCGTGGTCGCGTACGCGTCGGCATCGGCCAGGTCGGGTCCGATCACCGTGGCGCTGGCCAGTTCGTGCGCGGGCCGGCCGGTGCGCGGGTCGACGATGTGTGCGCCGCGTTCATACGCGCCGCTGGTCGCGACGGCGAACGGTCCTGTGCCCTGCACCACCAGCGCCAGACTCGTCGGATCGTCGGGATGCCGGATTCCCACACGCCAGGGCAGGTTGCCGTGTTCACGCCCACCCACCAGTACGTCGCCGCCCGCGTTGAGGCAGAAGTCGACGACGCCACGCGCCTGCAACAGCGCACCGGCACGCTGCACCGACCAGCCCTTCACGTAGCCGCACGGGTCGAAGCGCGTGCCATTGGGCGACGGCAGCGACCAGACGTCGAACACGCCGTCGGTCTCCTCGGCGAGCTCACCGCACCGCTGCAGCACGTCGCGCACGTCGGTGCTCACCTCGGCATCGGTGGGGGCGATCTCGCCCCGACCGAGGCGACTGATCGGGCTGTGCTCCTTGTACGGACTGAACACCTCGTCGACGTCGTGGAACCACGCGACCAGCTCATCGACGAGCGACCGGTCGTGGGAGTCGATGATGTCGATGCTGACGGTGGTGCCCATCACCGGTTCGACGTGGTGCACGCTCATGTCAGCCGACGCCCGAGGCGGACTTCGCGGCGTCGATGGCCGACTGCAGCGAGACGCGATAGCTGACGCTCGTGTAGGTCGCCCCGGAGACGGTGCTCACGTCGGCGCTCTGGGTGCTGAGCGCTTCGCTGATCAGCGTGGGCAGCGCGCGCTGGTTGATGCGCACGCTCTTGTCGTCGCCGTCGGGGTACTGGATGATCTGCACGTCGGTGAGCGCACCGCCGCTGTAGACCACCTGCACCTGCACGGTGCCCCACCGGTTGCTGTCGGAGGCGCCCACGTAGGTGCCGTCGGCGACACCCGCTGCGGCGGTCGCGGCCGTCGTCGCGGTTGCTTCCGTCGTCGGGGTCGCGGCCGTCGCGGCGGTCGTG
The DNA here is from genome assembly GCA_964632715.1 of uncultured Bifidobacterium sp. Taxonomy (GTDB): domain Bacteria; phylum Actinomycetota; class Acidimicrobiia; order Acidimicrobiales; family Ilumatobacteraceae; genus UBA668. Next base: position 15,647 of record CAZWCU010000045.1, read on the forward strand.
GCGGTCGCCTCCGTCGTCGGGGTCGCGGCCGTCGTCGGGGTCGGGTCGGCAGCGGGGGCGAGCGAGATCGCTCCGGCGCTGTCGTTCTGTTGAGCGAACAGCCCGGCCAACGACACCGTCGAGACCGCGCTCAACGCGAGCGCGGTGAGCTTTGCTCGACGAGCCGGCTTGCCACGTCGCACCGGCGCGGCGGGCGACGAACTGCGCCCGTTGCGAGCCGCCAACGCCGCCACTCTCTCCTCCGCACTCG
>CAZWCU010000045.1:15996-21918 GCA_964632715.1 uncultured Bifidobacterium sp.
ACTGCTCGCGTGTCGCTGCGCCGCAGGAGCGGATCGATCGGGTGATGCGTGCGCAGCGTGCGGGTGGTGTTCATGATGCGCCTTTCAGTGAGAGGTGGCCACCTCGGCGGCGCCGGGCCAGGCCGAGGATGCGGATGGTGAGGGGGTAGACGGCGAGTCCGACCAGCAGTGCCAGGCCGCGGGTGAACCACACCGACGTCGAGTCACTGCCCGCCTGGTAGGCGTGCACGCCGGTGAGCACGACCGCCGGAACTGCGACCAGGTGCACCGCGTGCCAGGCCTTGCGCGGCAGTCGCCGGCGGATGCGAGCGACGGAGGGCAGCACGACGATCACGAACAGCCAGAAGGCGACGACGCCCCAGCCGATCGCCCAACCGACCTCGCCGTTGGGCCACAGCAGGTCGATGAAGCGCAGTCCCGCGTCGGTGTCGAGGAACGACACCAGCATGTGCAGGCCGATGAAGAAAAGGGTGAGACCGCCGAGGTAGTTGTGCAGCGCCAGCCACCAGTTGGGCCGCAGCCGCGTGCCGGTGTTGCGAGCGGAGAAGAACAAGCCCCACACCAGCGCCGCGACGGCGAGCATTGCGGCGACGATGCCGGTGCTGCGAGTGAGGAACCACATCCACGAGCTCATGCAGCCAGTGTGAGGCTCACTCGTGAGCGTGGAGTCGCGCGGAGGTGAGAGTTGTGTGAGAGGCCGTTACCGCCCGAGCAGGCGTTCCACGGCGGCCTCGATCTCCGCTTCGCTGAGCAGCACCAGCTTCGCTGCGTCGCCCAACGGGATGAAGCTGTCCTTGCTGCACACGCGAGCCATCCGCCCGGTGAAGCCACCGTCGATCAGCGCGGCCAGCACACCTTCCGCGACTCCGCCGGACTGCCGGGTCTCGTCGACCACCAGCACGTTGCCCGTTGCGGTGGCTTCGCGCAGCATGTCGTCGACCGGGAGAGGCGCGATCCACCGCAGGTCGACCACCCGCGCGAACACGCCGCGTGCCTGCAGCCGACGCGCCACCCGCAGCGACATGAACAGGCCGTTGCCGAACGTGAGCATGGTGAGGTGCGGGCCGTCTCCGTACGTGCGCGCCGAACCGATCGGCACGTGCGCATCGCGGTTCGGCGCGGCGAGCCACAGCCGGTCGCCGGGTTCGATGAGATCGGCCGTGTGGTAGCGGGCGATCGGTTCCACCATCACGCTGACGGTGCCATCGACCTGCGCCGCGGCGACGACGGTGCGCAGCATCGCCGCTGCGTCGTCGGGTCGCGACGGCACGCCGACCACCACGCCGGGCAGGTCGCGCAGCACGGTGAGCGAGTCGTCGTTGTGGAAGTGACCGCCGAACCCTTCCTGATAGCCGAGGCCCGCCACACGCACCACCATGCCGTTGCGATACTGGCCGTTGGAGAAGAACTGCAGCGTCGCGGCCTCGCCGCGCAGCTGGTCCTCCGCGTTGTGCAGGTATGCGAGGTACTGGATCTCGGCGACGGGCGTGAACCCGCTGATGGCAGCGCCCAACGCGAGACCGAGGATGCTGGTCTCGTCGAGCAGCGTGTCGAACACCCGCGCCGCACCCGACTGGGCGAGCAGGCCTTTGGTGACGCCGTACACGCCGCCCTTCGCTGCGATGTCTTCGCCGAACAGCAGCAGGTGGTCGTGCTCGGCGAGCAGTGACGCGAGCGTGGCATTGATGCTCTGCGCCAACGTCGAGGAGCTGGGCGCGGGCTGCTCGCCGGTGGCGCCGGACGTGACGGCGGCCGCCACTGCCTCCGGCCGGCGCGGCGCCAGTGGCGCCATCACCTGATCGGCGGTGGCCAGTTGCGGGCGCTCGGCGACCGACGTGGCCACCCCGTAGACCTCGGTGCGCAGCTCGTCGTGTCGTGCGAGCAGGCTCTGCCCGGAGTGCTTGCCGCTCGCGACCAGCGCGCGGGCAGTGCCGACGATCGGATCGCGTTCGGCATCGGCGCGCACGTCGGCCGGGCTGCGATACGCGCTCTCCACGTCCGTGCCTGCGTGGCCGCCGAAGCGCACGGTGCGCAGGTGCAGGAAGGCCGGGCGGCGGGTGCTCCGTACCCACTCGGCGAGCTCGGCGGTGGTGGCTAGCACGGCCTCCGGGTCGGAGCCGTCGACGGCGGCGTAGCGCAGATGGGTGCGATTGCCGTAGGCGCTCTCGATCCACCCCGACGGCGTGCGCACGCTGATGCCGAGGCCGTTGTCCTCGCACAGGAACAGCAGTGGCAGCGGCAGCCGCTGATGCGCGCAGTGCAGCGCGGTGTTCACCGCGCCGGCTGCCACCGCGTGGTTCGCGGAGGCGTCGCCGAACGAGCAGACGGCCAGCGCGTCTTCCGGCCACGGTGACTCGATGCCGAGGCGCGCCGCACGGCCGATGGCGAACGCGACGCCCACCGCTCGCGGCAGGTGCGATGCGATGGTGGAGGTCTGCGGGATGATCGCCAGGTCGTGCCGGCCGAAGACCTTGTGACGCCCGCCGGAGATGGGCTCGTCGGTGGAGGCCACCATGCCGGCGAGGATGTCGTGGACGCCGGCCAACCCGGACCGCGCCAGGTAGAAGCCGCCGCTGCGGTAGTGCAGCAGGGCCGGGTCGGTGACGCGCAGCGCCTTCGCGACCGCGGCGTTGCTCTCGTGGCCCGCGGAGCCGATGGTGTAGTAGCCCTGCTGCCGACCGCGCAGCCAGCGAGCAGCCAGGTCGCAGTGACGGCTGGCGACCTGCAGGTCGAACAGCTCTTCCAGGGTCGCGAGCGCATCGGATTCGAGCGCCGGCGCGTCCACCCCGTCGGCACTCGGATCGAGCGCGGTGAGCGCGTCGACGAGTTGTTGCTCCAGCACGCTGCGTTCAGGGGTCGCCACCGCCACAGCTTGCCAGGCGATCAGACGTCGACGCGGTAACGCACGACCAGTGGGTCGCCGCTCGGCTGCACCACTGCTCGGTACCGGTTGATGAGGCTGCGCATGGCCACGTTGTCGCGGAGCACATCGGCGAGGATGCGGCGGATGCCGCGCTTGCGGGCCAGCACGAGCAGCGCATCCATCAGCCGCGAACCGACGCCGTGACCCTGGTACTCGTCGATGACGGTGACCGACAGCTCCGGCGGGCCTTCGGTGTTCGCCATCCACCGCGCGACCCCGACGGGCCGACCCTCCGGATAGTCGTCGGTGGTGGTGGCCGCGTCGAACGCGACGATGGCGGCGTTGCGGGTGCCGTCCACGTCGCGCAGCCGCTCGATCACGTTGGGCGGGAGCTCGCGGACCGCGGTGAAGAAGCGGAAGTGGCGCGACTCGGGGCCGAGCTGTTCGAACGCTTCTGCGAAGTAGCGGTCGAAGTCGGCCGGCTGCGCCTCGCGCGTGACGATGAGCGGTGTGTGATCGATGCTCACATACTGCCTGAACGGCACGACCCCGCCGGTGCGACTGTTGGCACGTCGGCGGGCCGTGCGTTCACGGCAACGGGTGGACCAGGTGGGCTATTCGCCGTCGACCTTGTCGATGACGTCCTTGACCTTCTCGGCGGCAGTCTCCACGTGCGCGTCGACCGAGTCCGGCGTCTTGGACTGCACCACGTCGGCGACCTTGTCGACGCCGTCCTGCACGGCCTTCTTGTTGCCACCCAGCAAACCCTTGATCTTGTCGAGCAAACCCATCTTCTTCGTTCCTCCATCTGCGCGGAATGCGGCGCGCACCTTCCCACACCCGAGACAGTGAGTCCAGACCCATTTGCCGCACGTTCGTCGACGGCCGGACCCATCGCGTCACGCGGGGCGGTGCCGCCCGAGGCGCAGCCACCGCATGGCGACCGCCGCCACGCACACGACCACGACGCCACCGAGCAGCTGCCCGGTGCGAGCGAGGGAGGTGACATCGACCGTGGGCTTCCACTCCACCTCGCCGTCGCGGACTCGGTACACACCGACGGGGTGCACGCGCAGCCCGAACCCGGTGCCGAATCCGCTGCCCGCCTCCTCCGCCTTGGAACCCTCTCCGCCGCCACCGCCGGCACCACCGGCCACGCGGGCGACCGGGATGACCGTGACGCCGTCGACCTCGACGGGGTCGCCGAAGACGCGCCGCACGGTGAGCGCATCGCGGGTGCCACGAATGCTGTCGAGGACCGATTCGACGGAGCTGCCGTTGTCATTCTTCATGGTGGGTCTCCTGAGCGTGCGGTTCGGTGCCGCCCTGGTCGAGACGGAACGGTGGGTACGTGTCGGTCATCAGCGCGGCGTAGACGACCACACGGTAGATCCACCGGTTGATGCCCATGATCAGGTCGAACAGACCGATCGGGTAGCGACCTCGAAACGCCAGGGTGAGTGCCGCGATCGCGACGAGGAGGCCGAGCACTCCGCCACCGAACACGAACGCGGCGCCGTCGTGATCCCCGACCGTCCAGGTGGCGGTGAAGGCTCCGACGATCAGCAGGTGCGGGATGGCCAGCAGCCACGACTTCACCAGGACGAGCCCGCGTGAGAGCTGTTCGGGGTAGGCCACTTCGAGGACGGCCGGGTAGTCCGCGGTGTCCAGCGAGAACGGCGGGTAGCGGTCGGTGCCGAGCGCGCCACTCGCGTAGAAGCTCACCCTCCAGGTCCAGCGCAGCACGCCGACGTTGAAGTCGAAGATCGACCGCGGGTACCGGCCGGTGAACAGGATCGCGAAGAACGCGACGACGCTGAGCACCGCGAAGGCGATCCACAGGAAGACCAGCACCACCACGTGGGGGATGGCGAGGAACCACTTGACCAGCCAGCGCCATCGGCTGAGCTCGGCGTCGAGTCGTCCTTCGATGCGCAGCGGGAATGCAGGGACCGCGACGGGTTCGACACCCGTCGTCGCCGCAACACCCTCATGGTCGGCATCGGACCTGGGTCGCACGACGCCGCCGACGATCATGCCCGCACCGATGGCCAGCATGACCACGCCTCCGAGGCCGAGCGCGATCGCGAGCTGCGCGAGGTAGTCGAGTCGACCGCCGAGCTCGATGTCGGCGCTCACGTTGGCGGTGCCGTCCGCGTTCATCACCACGATCGTCCAGTTCCCGGGCTCGAGGTCCCAGGTGACCGTCTGGTTGCCGGCGCCGGATGCCTGCGCGACCCAGAACGTTTGGTCGGAGGGCGACGCCGGGGTCGCAGTGCCGGTGGCGTGCTCACGCCGGTAGTCGGCCGAGAACGGTCGGAAGTCGACGTCGGTGACCTCGTCGTGCGGCACGTCGTCCAGGAACGCCTCGACGTCGCGCTGCGACCCGATGCCGACGAACAGGTCATCGCTGCCAGTGCTGTCGGCCACGATCCGCACGGTCGCCAGTTCGCGGTCGGCCCACCAGTCGTCCGGGCCGGGATCGCCAAGGTCGATCGAGTCCGACGTGATGGCGAAGCTGTCCGATTCGAACCGCTCGCTCGACGTGGTGAAGAAGCCGGCATCGTCGCGCTGCGTCGCCGTCGCCCACCCGACGCTGGCACCTGCACCGAGCAGCCCGAACCCCACCAGTGCGACCAGCGATCCGAGGATCAGGAGGATGACGCGGGCCGGTTTCATGATGGAGCTCCTTCGCTCTCGAGGGCCACCATCGATGATGCGCCCGTGAGGCTCGGTCGAGAAGGGCCGAAGGGCTGTGACATCGGGCAATGGCGGACCTTCTTCTCTACCGCGGAGGGCCGCGCGAGGCGGACACTGGCGGTAGTCGAGTGAAGAGGAGGTAGCCGCGATGGCTGCTGTACTGACACCCGCGCCGGCGACCACTGCAGTCGCTGCACGAGCCGTCGACGCGGTCAAGGTCTACGGGCAGGGTGCCACCGAAGTCCGTGCGTTGGACGGTGTGACGATCGGGTTCGAGACGGGTCGGTTGACGGCCATCATGGGGCCGTCCGGCTCCGGCAAGTCGGCGCCCGTTTACCGCCTGGCGGGGCCGGGTTCCC
>CAZWCU010000046.1:0-21818 GCA_964632715.1 uncultured Bifidobacterium sp.
CCGGAGAGCCGGCGACCACCGACGAGTCCGCGACCACCGACGAGTCCGCGACCACCGACGAGTCGGAGGGCGCGATCACCGAGGACTCGTTGGTCGGCACGACGTCGGTCGACACCGGCGGCGCCGCTGCCGTCGGCAGCGAGGACTCCACCAACGTCGAGCAAGCAGTGGACACGGTGCTCACCGGCAACGCCACCGCCGACATCACTCAGATCGTGTTCGTGTTCAACATCGGCGCAGCAGCCGCGAACACCGGCGTGAACGGCACCGGCGGCCTGCCCGCCACCGGCGGCTCGTCGGTCTCGACGGGCGACGCGGTGGCCATCGGACAATCGGGCTCCACGTCGGTCACGCAGGCGGGCACGATCGACGCGACCGGGGAGGGTGACGACGCGCTGTCGCAGCTTTCCGTCACCGTCCGCATCGGCGTCGCCGTCGCCGACAGCGGCGGCAACTCGGCGGCGGGCGGTTCCGGGTCCTCGGCAGTCTCGACGGGATCCGCCACCGCTGTCGGCAACGACTCGCTCACCGACGTCTCGCAGACCGCCACCGCCAACGGCAGCGACTCGGCGAGCATCACCATCGAGCAGCAGGCGATCATCATCAACGTCGGCATCGCCATGGCGAACACCGGCCTCAATCAGGTCGGCGATCTCACCGGGTCGCTGATGGCGATGCCGGAGCAGGACGTGGCCGAGCAGCTCTTCGCCGTACTGCTGCCTTCGCTGCTGGCGTCGTACGCAGCCGGCGCCACCGGTGCCACCGGCGGCAACGTCGCCACCGGCGATGCCACCGCGATCGGCAACCAGACCTCCACCTACGTCGACCAGACAGCGACGGCGACGGCGACCGGCGACGGCACCGCACTCCTGCAGCAGCAGGTAGTGGTCGCGAACATCGGCGCCGCCGTCGCGAACACCGGGGTGAACCAGTCCGGTGCCGCGACCGGCCAGAGCCTCGACCCTGCTCAGCAGGAGCTGGTGGTGCAGTTGGCGGCGTTCCTGGCGGCGCTGCTCGCCGCGGCGAACAGTTGGGAGCCGGGTGCCGAGCTCCCCACCGGTCCCGGGAGCCTCTCGCTCCCTGCGGGCGACCTGTTGATCGGCATCGATGGTTCGCTCACCGGCAGCCTGATCGACGTGTCCGACGGTTCGGGCGGCCCGGGCGCCACGATCAGACAGATCGTGGCCGTCGTCAGCCTGGGCGTCTCGTCGGCGAACAGTGGTCAGAACCAAACAGTGGCCGTGGCATTGGGCGACGACGGCAGCGTGATGTTGATCCCGGGTTCGTCGATCGTCACCGGCGATGCCAGTGCGGTGAACACGGCGACCATCGTCGTCTGCCAGCTGGACGACGTGGCCGACAACCCGTGCCTCGCACCGGGTGGCACCGTCGGTTCGAGCGGGCCGGCGGGTGTCGGCGGTGACGGTGAGGCGATGACGCTGCCCCGCACGGGCAACGAGACCACCACCACGCTGTGGTTCGCCGGTGTCGTCGTCTCGGCCGGCATCGCGCTCCTCTTCGTCGGTCGTCGCCGGATCGAGGTCGCATGAACAGCCATCGAGTGGCGTTCGCGGTGCTCGTCGCGCTGGGCACCTCGTGCGGATCCATGGGGGCGCAACGTGGAGACCGCCCGGAAGCCGCCGCAGGCCCGCTCGGCCGCCGTGAGCCGTCACCACCGTCGTCGACCGTGAGCACCACCGTCAGCACGACCTCGCACAGTGCAACCTCGCACAGTGCAACCTCGCACAGTGCAACTTCGCACAGTGCAACTTCGCACAGTTCAACTTCGCACAGCTCGACCTCGCACAGCTCGAGCGGCTCCAGCAGCGCGTCGAGCACCGAGGTAAGGGTCGACGGCGGCTCGGTGGTCGTGCGATCGCTCGACGGCGTGATCGAGGTGCTCGAAGTGGTGGCCGCCCCCGGATGGGAGGCGACGTGGGACGACGCAGCGACCGACGACCTCACCGTCAGCTTCACCCGCGGCGGCGACCGTGCCGACGTGCATCTGCGGCTCACTGCGAGCGGCGGCATTCAGCAGTCGACGTCGATCCGCACGTCGTCGGGCGAGTCGGCCGGGGATCAGCCATGAGCGGCGAGGCGCCGACTCCTCACGCAGCGGAGGAGGACCCCCGCCGTTCGGATCCGCACCGGTCGTCGACGATGCGCGAGGCCGACACCGCCAACGGTGAGCGGCCGGACGACGACACGGAGCCGACCGATGACGCCGGCACCGACTCCGTGGGTTCCGGCTGAGCTCGCTGTGGTCAGTTGTTCGGGGCGTGCCAGGCGCCGTCGACGCCGACGATGCGCACGTCGTACTCGTCGTCGCTGTCGCTGATCGCACGTGCCAGCGTGCTCGCCTCGGCTTCGTCGTGCAGGAACGCCGCGACGACGGCCACCGTTCTGCCCGGCGCGTGCGGCTGCGACACCGCTCGTTCGGAGGCGTGGCGCGCGCCGCCACCGGACACCGCGCCGAGGGCGAGGCCGACCGCGGCACCGAAGAACGCGAGGACGAAGGCGGCGGTGGTGGTGGAGACGACCGCACCGATCACGAAGCCCAGCGCTGCGCCCACGACGGCGCCGACCGCCGCGGAGACCCCGACCCGCCGATGCGGAAGGTCGAACACCCCATCGGCGTCCTCGCGCTGGTCGGGCACCACGGTCGGCGTGACCGGTCGGACGATGACGGCCGCGACACGGGCGTCGGCGAGGTGCTGCTGCATCGTGGCAGCGACTCCCGCAGCGGCGTCCGCCCCGACCACGTGGGCAACGACGGTGTGGCTGGTCAGGGTGAGCTCGGCGTCGCGGTCGGCCTCCCACACCTCGGTCTCGTGGCCCGGGAAGCTGGCCTGTGCGTAGTCCAACAAGGTGGTGTTCATCACCGACATCTACCCGGTCGCAGCCGACCGGAAACGCAGTGGTCCGCGATCCGTCGATCGGTGTTTTCGAGCCGACCGGGCGGGGTAGTGGCGAGGCACACCCATGCCACCGCATGGCGACCCACGAGGAGAGCACATGACCCCCATCGAGCCGACACCGACGGACCCGCCGCCCACCAAGCCACTGCCGGATCTCCCCGACGAGCCGATCCCGATGCCGATGCCGGGCGATCCACCCACGCCGCGGCCCGGCGACCCGATCCCTCCGCCGAGCTGATCGTCGGCAGTTCGAGCGCCACCGACGCGCAAGAGCCCCGCACCATGGGTGCGGGGCTCTTGACGTGGGCGCCACACACGTGCGTCAAGTGAAGACGCTGACGCCACCGGGGCCGACCAGCAGCCCGACGACGATCAACACCGCACCCCAGGCTGCCTGTCCCTGCACGAGGGCGACGATGCCGCTGATGACCAGTGCGACTGCGATGATCCAGAGAAACAGTTCCATCTTCTCACCTCCTCCGACGCTCGGTCCCCGCAACGTGATGACTGGTTGGTGCCCGGTCGCAGAGCAGTTCAAACCGCACCTCCGCGACGGTTCTGTGCCACGTCGAGCAGCGGCAACTTCATGGCGGCTTGCGTGCGGTTGGCGACGCCCAGCTTGCGCAGGATCTGTCGCACATGCGTGCGGACGGTCTCGACGCCCAGGTAGAGCTCGCGGCCGATCTGCTGGTTGGTCAGGCCCAGCGCGACCAATGCGAGGACGTCGTGCTCACGCCCGGTGAGTTGCGCGCTCACGTCCCCGACGCCACACGGCGAGTCGAGGCCCACGCGTTCTCCGCGGGCGACGGCCTCGATCCGTTCCACGATGGCGCTCGGGTCGGAGTGCTTCGCCACCAGTCCGGCGGCGCCGACGGCCCGCGCCGCGTCGATCAGGGCGTCGGTCACGGTTGCGCTGAGCAGCACCACCCGTCCCGCTCCGGACTCCACGAGGCTTCGCACCTCCTCGAGGATCGGGTGACCGACTTCCGTGTCGAACAGGATCACGCGTGGCGACTCATCGTCGGCACATGCCACCAGCCGCACTCGTTCCGCGAACGGCGCCAAGGTGGTGGCGAGCGCGCGCCACACCGTCTCCGGGCCGCTGCTCACGGCCACCGGGATCGGTTCCACGTGCGATGGTCGGTGAAGATCCATGGATCGCGTGCTTCCTGGACTGCGCCCTGACCGGAATTCCCGCTCGCGGCAGATCCCAAACCTCACGCCGAACATGCTCCGGACTGGTGTCGCCGGAGGTTTCGTCCGGGGCCGGGATCGGGTACTCCTGCGCATGACACTCGAAGACCGACCTTCATCCGCACCCACCGATCAGCCGTCCGACAACACGACGCTCGTGGAGGTGGTCGACGGCTACAAGGCTGCCGGATTCGTCACCGACTTCTGGGCCGAGGAAGGCGCGTCGGTGCGGTGCGGGGAGTGCCAGTCGGTGCTGCCGGCATCGAAGCTGGCGATGCACAGCATGCGCCGGCTGGAAGGGGCATCGGACCCGGCCGACATGGCCACCGTCGTCGCCACGTCGTGCCCGGTGTGCGGCGCGGAGGGCACGATGGTGCTCGGCTACGGACCCGCCGCGTCCGACGTCGACGCCGGAGTGTTCTCTGCATTGGCCGACCGTCGCGACGACGACACGCTGCCGCCCGACTCGCCGCCGAACGAAGCACCGACCCAGCCCTGACCGCGGCCCCGGTTCGAGCGCGATCGTCAGGGCACGACCAGGACGGCGCGTTCGGCGCCGCGAAGCACTCCGTCGGCGACCGGTCGCGAGAAGAGGCGAGAGAACCAGCCGGCGTGCGACGACCCGACGACGATCACGTCGACCTGATGATCGTCGGCAGCCTGCAGGATCGCCGGTGCCGGGTCGCCGGTGTCGCCGATGGCCGTCGCCGCCGGGATGTGCGCCGCGTTGGCAACGCTGCTCGCGACATCTTCCGCTTCGTCGAGGGTGTTGCGCGGCTGCGCTCCGGGTTCGCCGGTGACGGCGCCCGAGCCGATGATCAGCGGGTACGGCATCGCCATGCCGGCGGTGGGAATGGCGGCCGGATAGGCGACACCCCAGCGCATCGCTTCGTCGCTGCCCCACCACATCGGTGCCGAGTCCAGCACCGTGATCACGAAGTAGTCGGCGTCGTCGCCGAACAAGGTTCTGGCAGTACTCGCCGCACGCAGCGAGTGCTCGGTGTCATCCACGGCTATCAGTACTTTTGTCATGCTCGGGAATTCCCTCATCCACCCATCGCCATACATCGGCAGCGGGAGGAACGACACGGTGCAACGGTGTGTCGGTGTGGCGCGAGCCGGGTACGTTTCCGCTGTGGAGCAACCGCACGTCGTCCGCTGGGGCACCCAGTCGTCGCTCGCGATCGACAACTTCCCCATCTCGGGGGAGCCGATGCCGATCGAGATCGTTCGTGCCATCGCGATGGTGAAATCCGAGGCCGCCAAGGTCAACCTTCGCGCGGGGGTGATCGAGGCGACCGTCGCCGACGGAATCGTGGCAGCGTGCGAGGAGATCATCGACGGGCTGATGGACGATCAGTTCCCGGTCGACGTCTTCCAGACCGGCTCGGGCACCAGCACGAACATGAACGTCAACGAGGTCGTCGCGCATCGCGCCTCCGAGCTCGTCGGCCGGCCCGTGCACCCGAACGATCATGTCAACGCGTCGCAGTCGTCGAACGATGTCGTGCCCACGGCCGTCCGCCTGGCGGTCGGCCTGGGTCTCGTACGCGACGTCGTCCCCGCACTGCGCCGGCTGCACGAGAGCCTGCTCGCGCTCGCCGCTGATCACGCATCGACGGTGAAGCTGGGCCGCACGCATCTGATGGACGCGGCACCCATCACGTTCGGCCAGGAGGCAGGTGGCTGGGCTCGCATGGTCGAGCTCGGGGTCGATCGGCTGGCGGCGGTGATGGTGAGGGTGTGCGAGCTCCCGCTCGGTGGCACCGCGGTGGGCACGGGACTCAACGCGCCCGAGTCGTTCGGGGCGGACGTCGCCGCCGCGCTCGCGCGTCGCACCGGCATCGAGTGGGTGGAGGCGATCAACCACTTCGAAGCACAGTCCAGTCACGACGCGCTCGTCGACGCGAGTGCCGGCTGCCGGTCGGTGGCCCTGTCACTGCACAAGATCGCCGGCGACCTGCGACTGCTCGGTTCCGGCCCGAGGGGCGGTCTGGGAGAGTTGGAGCTTCCGGCGTTGCAGGCCGGCAGTTCGATCATGCCGGGCAAGGTGAACCCGGTCATCCCGGAGGTGGTGCAGCAGGTGGCCGCCCAGCTCGTCGGCAACGACGCGGCGGTCGCGTTCGCGATCAGCGCCTCCACGCTGCAGCTGAGCACCGCGATACCGGTCATCGGACGCAACGTGATGCAGTCCGTCACGCTGCTCGCGTCGGCCGCGCGGGTGCTCGACGAGAAGTGCATCAGGGGAGTGGTGGTCGACACGCAGCGGATGCTGGCGCTCGCCGAGCGGTCGGCGTCGATCTCGATGATCCTCGTGCCGCGCATCGGCTACGACGCCGCCACCCGCGTCGCGAAGGCGATGCTGCAGCGCGACCTGTCGTTGAGCGCTGCCCTCGCTGCGGAAGGCTTCGGTGCCGACGTGCAGGTCGATCTGTTGGCACTCACCCGAGCCGGCGAGCCGAGCAGCGGCTGAGCATCGGCGTCGCCGTCACCAGGCGAGCTCGAACCACACGATCTTGCCGCTCGGCGTCGGCGTGCATCCCCAGGCCGAGGCGATGTCGTCGAGCAACCGCATGCCGCGCCCGGAGAGCGCCTCGCTGGAGGGGCGCTGCGGGAGCGTCGGCATGTGGCTCGACTCGTCCGACACGTCGACACGGAGCCGATGTTCGTGCGGCCAGTAATGCGTCGCGACGCAGCAGTCGCCCGGCGTGTGCCGGATCGCGTTGCTGACCAGTTCGCTGGTGAGCAGCAGCGCGTCGCGAACTGGCTCGATGGGGGCCTCGCGCAGCACGCCTCGCACCACGCGCCGGGCGATCCGGTCAGCATGGGGGTCGCGTCGCAGCACGGTGGTGCCGCAGAGCGTGGGGGCGAGCATGCGGTTCCTTTCGGGTGCGAGCGAGGTGGGCGGAGGGACGACTCGGATGTCAGGCCTTGGGCCGGCGTCGGCTCTTGGCGGCCACCGACCGTGCAGCGCCGAGTTCGGTGGTGGACCCAGCGTTCGCCATGCCGCCGGCCCAGTCGGCCAGGTGCGACCGAACGAACCAGTGGAAGCGCTCCAGCTGACGGGTCTGTCCGACGAGGAGATCTTGCGAGACGAGATCGATCTCTCCGACGAGGTCGACGGCGTCGCGATGGCCGGTGACCACGCCGATGAAGACGAGGTCGAGCGCTCCCAGGTGGGCCAGCGAGTCGGCCCGGTCGAGGGAGTAGTCGTTCCACACGCGCACGTCGTCGCTGCGACGCGGCAACGTGCTCGGCACGCCCCCGAGGGCAGCGATGCGTTCGGCGAGATCGTCGATCATCGCGATGACCGCGTGGTACTGCGGATCGAGCATCTCGTGCACCGCGATGAAGTGAGGGCCGACCACGTTCCAGTGGATGTGCTTCAGCGTCTGCGACAGGTCAGACAGCGCGACCAGGCGCTCCTGCATGCAGTCCGCCACGCGTGTGCCCTGCTCGATCGAGAGACCGGGAACGGTGAAGGAGGCCTGGCGGTCCGAGGTGACCGGTCGGTCGGCGTTGGTGATGGCGGATCGCTCGGCGTGCATGTGGTGGCTCCTGTGGGTCGTGGTGGTGTCGGTGACTCGTGCAGCGGATCGAGTCTCTGCACAGGGGTACCCCCTGCGCCCAGTGCTCAACCATCACGCGACCGTCCGGCGGTTGCGGTCCCGGCGCGACACCGGCCGCAACGCCACCCCGGCACGGGTGCGGCGTTGCGGCCGGCGAGCTGCCGACGACCAGTGGTCAGTCGCGGTTGGCGGCGTCCTTCACCTTGTCGACGGCGTCGCCGAGGCGGTCCTTGACGTTGTCGAGGCCCTCCTTCACCTTGCCCGCGCGCTCGTCGTTGCGGCCTTCCTTCTCCAGCTTCTCGTTGTCGGTGAGTGCGCCGGCGGCCTGCTTGATCTTGCCCTTGGCCTGGTCGAGGTCCTTGTCCATGATGTCTCCTTGTTGTTGTGTCTCGGGGGTGAGAGATGTGATGCGAACGAGTGTCGGCTCACTCGGCGTTCGTGATGCGGTGGGGCACGATGGCGTCGAGGTCGATCGGGGTCGTCTCGTCGCCGGCGACCTTGCCCTTGGTACCGAGGGCCTCGCCGTCGCCCGAGAAGACGGCACGCAACATCGCGACCGCCCGGCCGACCCGACCACCGGGGCCGTCCCAGTACTCACCGTCGCTCACGTCGAAGTGCACCACCGCCAGATCGGGGTCGTCCGGTCCGTCGAACCAGGCCCGTGCAGCGGGACTCCACAGTCGGGTGGTCTCGTCGGCGTCGGTCACCACGATGGCGGTGCCGTTCAGCGAGACGTAGATGGTGTGCGCATCGTCGGCGATCGTGACGTGCACGATCGCGGCCGCAGCCGCGATGGCCTCCACCCACGCCGTCTGACGACTGACGAGGAACGACAGTCGGTGGTCATGCACCTCGGCGCATGCAACGGGTCGCGAGGTGTGCTCGCGGCCCACCATGGTCATCACCATCGCCACGTGCATGTCGCCCTGCAGGAGCTCGGTCAGCGGGCGAACCCGGTCGCGGTCGGTCGTCTCGATCGTGTCGCTCGTGGTCGTGTCGTTCATGGTCGTTTCGTACCCGGCGACGTGGAACGTGAAACCCGCGACGGCGTCCGACTGCAGTCTTGACCCGCTGGCCTGGGCGGATGCAGAATCCGCCGTGCCTTTCGCGCGTGCAAGTGCCACCAGCGTCCGGTCTCCGCTCATTGCGCTCGCGTTCGTCGTCGTGTTGGTCGTCGTCGAGCTGTTCGCGACCACCTCGGTGATCCTGATTCCGCTCCTGGTGGTGGCGCCGTTGCTGGCTGCGATCGACGGCCGTTCGCACCACGTCCTGTGGATCGGCGGGGTCGCCGTGCCGGCAGCGATCGCCCTCGGATGGGTCTCGGACATCGCCGGCACGACTCGGCACGCGGTGGCCATCGCTGCCGTGGTCGCCGGCGTCGTCCTCGGCTGGTACCTCGCGCGCGACCGCGAGCGGCGAGATCGCGACATCCTGCGCTCGAAGCCGATGCTCGACCAAGCGGCACGCGTTGCTCGCGCGATGCACGTCGGCCGCATGGGGGAGTGGTGGTGGCAGCTCGAGACCGGGCGCGTCGGCTGGGACGACGAGCTGAATCGGCTGTTCGGCATGGTGCCGGGCGAGTTCGGTGGCACGTTCGAGCATTGGGCGGAACGGGTGCACCCAGACGATCGACAGATGGTGCTCGATGTCGTCGCCGCCGGGGTGGCCGGCAAGGCGACGTTCCGCTTCGACCATCGGTGCGTCTGGCCGGACGGCTCCATCCACTGGGTGGAGGGTGTCGGCGATGTGACGCTCGACGAGTCCGACGCCGTGACCGGCGCCATCGGGCTCGCGTGGGACGTCGACGAGCGGCATCGCGAGCTCGACGAGCGCGCGCGTCTGCTCGACGTCGAGCGTTCTGCGCGTGCGCGGGCGGAGTTCATCGCGGAAGCACACGAGGTGCTCACCCGCTCCGTCGACGTGAACGAGATCATGAGCCAGGTGACGAACTCGGCCGTGCCCGAGCTCGCTGACTGGTGTGCAGCGGTGCTGGCACTCGATCAGCCGCAGCGTTCACCGTTGATCGTCACGGCTCACAGCGATGAGTCCATGCGAGTCTGGGCGGAGGAGATGCAACGGCAGTTCCCCTACGACCCGGAGGCGCCGTTCGGCGCGGCGAAGGTCATCCGCACCGGAGAACGGGAGGTGCTGCATGGCCTGAGCGGAGTGCTCGACCACACGCCGCGCAACACTCGCGAGCTGCTGCTCGCGGCCGACGTGGACTCCGTGGTGACCGTGCCGATCAAGGGTCCGCTCGGCGTGCTCGGCTCGCTGCAACTGATTCGCGGCAAGGATCGCCCCGCATTCTCGCCCGGCGACCTCGAGGTGGCCGACGAGCTCGCCACCCGATGCGGTGCGGCGCTGAACACCGCCGTCCTCTTCGCCCGTCAGGCCACGAGCGCGTCGGCGCTGGAGACCCTGCAACGGGTGAGCGGCTGGTTGGCGCGAGCCGCGACCGTGCGCGACGTGGCGCGCGCGGTCATCACCCACGGCATCTCCGGCCTGCGCGCCGACGGTGCCGCGCTGTTCGTGGTCGGCGACTCGTCCACCGAAGGTGCCGGCCTCTCGGTGCTCGCGTCGGACGGGGTCTCGGAAGGGGAGTGCGAGCTCGCACTGCGGGCGCTGTCGGAGCGATGCATCGCCGACGATCGCGTGCTCAACGAACGTGTGTCGGGGACGCGACCTCTCTGGGCGCTGGTCACTCCTCTGCGAGTGCTCGACCGTACGCTCGGCGCACTGGCGTTCGTCTTCGACAACGATCGTCGGTTCGCCGACTCCGAGCTCTCGATGGTGTTCACGCTCGGCTCTCGCTGCGCAGGAGCGATGGAGCGTGCATCGCTGCACGACCGGGATCGACAGATCTCACTCACGCTGCAACGTCGGTTGCTGCCGGCGTTGCCGCCGGCGCCGGACTGGCTGGATGCGGGCAGCGCGTACCGGCCTGCGGCGGGCGGCCAGGTCGGTGGCGACTGGTATCAGCTCATTGCTCGCGACGACGGCACGGTGGTTGCCAGCGTGGGCGATTCGGTCGGTCACGGTGTCGCGTCGGCGGCTGCAATGGGCCAGCTGCGAGCATCCATCGCCACCGCGGTGTCGCGCGAGGTGGACCCGGCCGCCGCGCTCGAGGTCGTCGACCGCTTCGCTGCGCACGAGGCCGACACACTCTCGGCGTCGGTGGCGCTGGCCGTGCTGGCACTCGGCCGCCCGATCCACTACGCGTCGTCGGGCCACCCGCCGATGATCGTGGTGCGCGCCGACGGACGATCCGAGGTGCTGGAGGGCGGTCGGCGACCGCTGCTCGGCTTCGGTCATGGCCCGAAGAGTTGCCAGGCGGGTGCAGCGACGACGGCGTTCGACCCCGGCGACACGCTGGTGATGTACACCGACGGTCTCATCGAGCGCCGGCGAGAGCTGATCGACGTGGGAATCGAGCGACTCCGTGCGGCCTGTGTGCGTCTGCGTCACGTGCCGGTGCAGCAGATGTGTGACGAGCTCGTCGACCAGTTGCTCGCCGACTCGCTCATCGACGACGACGTCGCCGTCCTCATCCTCCGTCACACCTGACTGTTTGGACAGCGCGGCGCTGGGGTACTCCTCCAGCGGAGTCGCCGCGCGCATTCGGCGCCGGACCGACGGCTCCCACACGAAGGAGAACCCGATGTCGAACATCTTGCGTGACGCAGCCGAGAGCACCATGCACGTGGCGGAGTCGACGCTGCAGAGCGTCGCGGACTTCGTGGAGGACGCCTACCGCAACATCGAGCTGCCGCACATCGAACTGCCCTCGCGGCGACGTTCGTCGTCGATCCGCCCGATCGTCTTCGCCGTCCTCGGCATCGTCGCCCTTGCCGGCGTCGCCGCCATGCTGCTGCGTCGCTTCGAAGGTGCGGCCTCGAAGGGTCGTCACGACAGCGAGGCAGCCGACGCGACCAAGAAGGACGCAACGACCAAAGACGCGACGAACGACGACGCGACAAAGAAGGACTCCGCCGAGAGAAACGGTCGCAACGCCGTGCGCGAAGCCCGCACCGCCTCCTGATCACGCCCAGCCCGCGCGGGCGTCAGCTCGCGCGGCGGCGGCGCATCGCGACGATGCTGCCGGCGTCGAGCACGGACACTTCGTCCATCAGGCTGCGCACGATGCCGAGGCCTCTGCCCGACGCCGCCGACGCGGGCGCCACGGTCCATCCGTTCGGATCGCGGAGGCGGCTGGGGAGCGGGCTGTGACTGACGACGTCGACCTGCCACCATTCGTGGTCCGAGGTGTCGATCACCACGACCACCTCCGTGTCGTCGGCGTGGGCGATCGCGTTGGAGACCACCTCGCTGACGGCGAGCGCGAAGTCGTCGACCACCGCCGCCGTGGCGCCCTGTGCCGACAGATGCTCCGCGACGAATGCTCGCGCGGCGCGGGCGGTGGACGGCTGCGCGGGGAACGAGCCCCGCTGGCGAGTCGTCCGGCCCACGTCCATCGCCCTCAAGCCTGCCAGGTCGAGCGTTCGACCGCCGTGCACCGGTGGCGTGCCCGCAGGTCGGCGTCGTGCGCGGAAGTGCGGAGCGGCATGATCAGGCGCTGGCGATCGGTTCGTCGAGAGCGCTGCGCAGCGATGCGAGGCTGGAGGAGATGAGGCGACCGACGTGCACCTGACTGGTGCCGATCTGCTCGGCGATCTGCGACTGGCTGAGCTCCTCGAAGAAGCGCAGGTACAGGATCTTGCGTTCGCGAGCGGGCAGACGGTCCAGCAGGCCGATGACGACTTCACGATCCACGACGTCGTCGAGGTCGCTCTTCGCCGCGGGCACGTTGCGGCCGACGCCCTGCGGATCCAGCGCATACGAGCGGTAGGCGTTGTTGGCCTCCATCGCTTCGAGCACGGCGTCGTCGGTGATGTGCAGGTGGTGCGCGATCTCACTGACCTGCGGCGACCGTCCGAGTTCCTTGCTCAACTGGTCGGTGGCCTCGTTGACGGCGGGCCGGAGGTCTTTGGCGCGACGGGGGACGTGCACGCTCCAGGTGTGGTCGCGGAAGTAGCGACGCAGCTCGCCCAGGATGGTGGGTGTGGCATAGGCGCCGAAGTGCACGCCGACGGAGCGGTCGAAACGATCCACGGCCTTGAGGAGGCCCATTCGCGCCACTTGCAGCAGGTCGTCGAACGGCTCGCCGCGAGATGCGAAGCGGCGTGCGCCACGCACCGCGAGCCAGTTCGTGCGCTCGACGATCTCGTCGCGGAGCGCGGCGTCTCGCGTCTCGGCGAGGCGCCGGAACGCGTCGTCGAGCCACTCGTCGTCGGCTTCGGTGGACTCGTGCATTCAGGCAGCCTTGAACGGGCGTCGCAGCACGGCGGAGATGCGCGCGTGCTGGTCGACGTGGTCGATCGTGTGTTCCGTGCACACCTCGGCCAGCACGGTGCGGCAGAGGCGAAGGTCGGGATGGTCCAGGTCGAACTCGTGCACCTCGGTGTCGCCGAGCACTGTGAAGGTGCCCTGCTCGACCACGAAGCTCACGTCGACCGGGTGCCCAGCGCCATGTTCGATGAGCGCGATGAGCACCTCGCTCACCGCGATCTTGATCTCCTCGATCTCGTCGACGCTGAACCCGCACAGCGATGCCACGCCACTCGCCGCGAGGCGCAGGACGCGAGACATCGCCGGGTCGGCCGGCACTCGGATCTCGACGGGGCCCGACAGCGCGGTGCCGGGGAACTGCACCTCAGTCACGGCGGCCGTCGATCCGGAACTGCTCGGTGGTGCCGGTGATCTCGAGGAGCCGAGACACCTCCGGCCCGACCGAACGCAGTACCACTTCGGTGTCGCGTGCGTGTGCTCGTCGGGCTGCGTCGAGCAGGCTGCGCAAGCCCGAGGAGTCGATGAACGACACGTCGGCCAGGTCGATCAGCACGACGTCGCTGCTCTCGCGCGGGCGGAGCACGGCTTCCAGGATGGGTCCACCGGCCATGTCGATGTCGCCGTGCACCACGACGGCGCCGTCGTCACCGATGTCGATGGTGAGTGAGTCGTTGCTCGTGAACTCGGTCATGTGTGTCGTTCCAATCTCTCGAACTGGCCCCCGGGCCCCGCCCGTCGTGCAGCGGCCCGATCATGGTACGAGTTGAACCGGCCATGAGCGAACGACGTGATCGACGGAGGGCGAAAATAGGGAGGGGATGGCGCAGTGCGGGCGAGCGGTTGCGACATCCCCTCCCTCGGCATCCATCGGTTGCGGGCGACGGACACCGGTCGAGCAGTACCCGCACGCGCAGGGAGTCAAACATGCAATGTGTTTGCGTGGTGAGCGCGATGGGTAGGTGCTCGCCGTGCACAACGCAGGAGCATCATGAACGAGTCGCGTCCGGACCGACCCGAGCAGCCGGACGGACCGAGGTCGGAGCTGCTGCTTCCCAGGGGCGCCACGTCGGCGGCTCAGCGCAGCGGGGATGCCGACGAGCAGGCCGACGCCAGGTCGGGAGCCGTCGAGGTCGCTCATCGCGGCCCGCCTGCGGCGTGGTCGGAAGTGCCCTGGCGAACGATCATCGGCACGCTGGCGGTGGTGGCCGCTGCCATCGGTGTGTTCGCCGTGCTCTACATCGCGTGGCGCCTCGTGGTGCTGGTGGCGATCGCCGGCTTCTTCGCCGTGGTGCTCGCGCCGCCGGTGAAGCGCCTGCAGAGCGCACTGCACCTGCGGCGGGGGATGGCGGTCGGCCTCATGCTCATCGTGGTTCTCGCGGTACTCGTGGGGCTCCTCGCTGTGTTCCTCCTGCCCGTGCGCAGCCAGCTCGTCCAGGTGATCACCGACCTGCCGGGCACCGTGCAGCAGGCGTCGACGGGCCGCGGGCCGTTGGGCGACCTCGTCTCGAGGTTGCGCCTGGAGAAGATCGTCGCCGACAACCAGGAGTCGCTCACGAAGACCGCCGAGTCGATGCAGGGCTCGCTGATCGACATGGTCGGCACTGCGATCCAGGTGCTGCTCGCGGTGATCACGGTGCTGGTGATGACCGCACTCTTCCTGTCGCAGTCGACGTCGCTCGCACAGACCACCTCGCGGTTGCTGCCCGACAAGCACCGCGATGCGGTCGTGCAGGTGTCGCGCGACGCAGCCAAGGCGGTCAGTGGCTACATGATCGGCAACCTGTTCATCAGCCTCTGCGCCGGTGTCGCTGCGATGGCGTTCCTGCTCATCGCGGGCGTGCCCAGCCCGATCGTGGTGGCGCTGTTCGTCGCGTTCGCCGACCTCATCCCGCTGGTCGGGGCAACCATCGGCGCGATCGTGGCCGTGGTGGCCTCGCTGTCGGTGTCGCCGCAGGCCGGCATC
Source organism: uncultured Bifidobacterium sp. (assembly GCA_964632715.1). GTDB lineage: Bacteria > Actinomycetota > Acidimicrobiia > Acidimicrobiales > Ilumatobacteraceae > UBA668. The sequence goes on from CAZWCU010000046.1 coordinate 14,991, forward strand.
GCAGCGCTCATCTTCTTCACGCTGTACCAGCAGTTCGAGAACAGCGTGCTGCAGCTGATCGTGATGTCGCGAACCGTCAAGGTCAACTCGCTCGCCGTGCTGTTGAGCGTGCTGATCGGGGTGGAGCTGTTCGGCATCGTCGGCGCGCTGCTGGCGATCCCCATCGCGGGCGCGTTGTCGGTGGTGGTGAAGGAGCTCTGGCGACATCGCGCGTCGCCGACCGACCAGCTGCTGCTGGTGTCCGAACGCGGCGTGGAGCTGCGCGCCGAGGACGTTCGTCCCGTGAGCGAGTCGAGTGCCGACGAGTGAGCGATCGGGTTTGATCCGAGCCCTCACCGGGAACACATCTTCACGACACCGTCGTGTGGCGAACGCCTCCGATCGGGTCAGTTCGTTCGACAAGGAGCAGCATCACCGTGAGACCCATTCGTGCCACCATCCGCCCGTTCACCCGAGCGATCGTGCTCTCGTTCCTGTGGAACAACCGCAAGGAGTTCGCGCGATGGGCCGAGAAGGCCAAGCAGTCGGCGATCTCGTTGATCGACTCGGCCAGGGCCGAGGTCAACGCACGCCGCGCCGCTCGTGTGAGCTCCGCGACCACCACGCCAGAGGACGGCTCGGGCACACCCGCTGCTCCCGCCGAGCCGCTGATCGACGTCTACCCGATCTGAGCCGGGGAGGCGACGCAGCCGAACCACGGTGCCGTTGACCCTGCGGACCCGTGCGTTCGGGTCCCGTCACGTGTGTTCGATTCCGATTTCGACTTCGGACGGTGACACGCATCGATGCCGGTCCGACGCCGGTCCGAGTTCGATCCGAGTCGAATCCGAGTCCGGTCCGAGTCCGGTCGAGTCCGGTCCGAGTCCGGTCCGAGTCCGGTCCGATCCGCGTCCGAGCGGTGGCCGTGAGCGATCGCTGCATCGAAATTGAACACACGTGACGGGGACCGACGTGGACGTGCTGCCGCGCGGGCACCTCGCCGGGGTCGACACCGTTGAACCTGTCGGAGCACACCCCGAGGACAGGCGCGAGGGCGGTGCTACTCGCCGTACTCGTGCTCCGGGGCGGGGTAGGCCCCGCTCTCCACGTCTTCGCGGTACGACCGCGCCGCGTCGAGCAGCGTGCGCCCGATGTCGGCGTACTGCTTCACGAACTTCGGGATGCGGCCCTGGGTGAACCCTGCCCAGTCGCTCCACACCATCAACTGCCCGTCGCAGTGCGGCCCGGCACCCACCGAGATGGTGGGGATGGAGAGCTCCTTGGTCACCTGCGCCGCGATCGCGGAAGGCACCATCTCCAACACCACCGCGAACGCGCCGGCTTCTTCCACGGCGTGCGCGTCGGCCAGCAACGCGGCAGCGCCCTCGCCGCGCCCCTGGATGATGTGCCCGCCGAGGCCGTGCTCGCTCTGCGGGGTGAACCCGATGTGGGCCATCACCGGGATGCCGGCACGCACGATGCGGCGGATTTGCTTCGCGCTGCGCACGCCGCCCTCGCACTTGACCGCGTGCGCTCCGGTCTCCTTCATGAAGCGGAGCGCGGTGTCGAGCGCGACGTCGGGGCCGTTCTCGTACGAGCCGAACGGCATGTCGGCGATGACGAGGGCGCGCTTGGCGCCGCGCACCACGGCGCGGGTGAGCGGGATCAGCTCGTCGACGGTGACGGGGATGGTGGTGTCGTAGCCGAACACGGTGTTGCCGGCCGAGTCGCCCACGAGCAGGAAGTCGATGCCGGCCTCGTCGAACAGCCGGGCCGACAGCACGTCGTAGCTGGTGAGTCCGGTGATCTTGATGCCCTGTTCCTTGGCACGCTGGAAGTGGCGCGTGCGCACTCGCTTCAACGCGGGGTTGTCGTCGGTGCCGCCGTACGGTCGTTGCTCGGCGTCGGATCGTTGCTCGTCGGTCACCGCGCCACCGTAGACCGCCCGTGATGGTCGGCGCATGTGCGCGTTGTGCCAATCTGTGCGAGATGGACAACCCCCGCGATGCCTGGCGTGCGGCGTTCGACGCATCCTCCACCCGGCCCGGCGACTACGCCACCATGTCCGGTGTACCGCTCGAGCCGGTGTACGGCCCCGCCGACGGTTCGGGGGAGTACCCCGGCCAGTACCCGTACACGCGCGGGCCCTACGCCTCGATGTATCGCTCGAAGCTGTGGACGATGCGCATGTTCGCCGGCTTCGGCACGGCCGACGACACCAACTGGCGTTTCAAGGAGATCATCAAGGCGGGTGGCGACGGGCTCTCCACCGCGTTCGACATGCCCACGCTGCTCGGCCTGGACTCCGACCACCCGATGTCGCTCGGCGAGGTGGGCCGCTGCGGCGTCGCCATCGACACGCTCGCCGACATGGAAGACCTCTACGCCGACATCGACCTCGGTGCCACCACCACGAGCATGACCATCAACTCGCCGGCGGCGGCGATCTTCGCGATGTTCATCGCGCAGGCGGAGAAGGCGGGCACGCCGCGAGCGCGGCTGGGCGGCACGCTGCAGAACGACATCCTCAAGGAGTACCAGGCGCAGAAGGAGTTCGTGTTCCCTCCGCGCCAGAGCATGCGACTCGTTCGCGACACCATCTCGTTCACTGCGGCCGAGATGCCCCGCTGGCACAGCGTCAGCATCAGCGGCTACCACATCCGCGAGGCAGGGTCCACGGCGGCCGAGGAGCTCGCGTTCACGCTCGCCAACGGCTTCGCGTACGTCGAGCTCGCGCTCGCGGCCGGACTGCCCATCGACTCGTTCGCGCCTCGTCTGTCGTTCTTCTTCAACGCGCACATCGACTTCTTCGAGGAGATCGCGAAGTACCGCGCGGCTCGTCGCATCTGGGCGCGGTGGATGAAGGATCACTACGGCGCGCAGCTGGAGCGCAGCATGCAGCTCCGCTTCCACACGCAGACCGCCGGAGTGTCGCTCACCGCGCAGCAGCCGGAGGTCAACATCGTGCGCACCGCGATCGAGGCGCTGGCCGGCGTGCTGGGCGGCACGCAGAGCCTGCACACCAACTCGATGGACGAAGCGATGGCGCTGCCCACCGAGAAGTCGGCGCGCATCGCGTTGCGCACGCAGCAGGTCATCGCGCACGAGACCAACGTCGCGCACGTCGCCGATCCGCTCGGCGGGTCGTGGTTCGTCGAAGAGCTCACCGACGAGATGGAACGCCAAGCGGAGGAGCTGTTCGCCCACCTCCGCGAACTCGGCGGCGGTTCGATGCTCGAGGGCTGTATCCGAGGCATCGACGACAACTGGTTCCAGGGCCGCATCGCCGATTCGGCGTTCGAGCTGGAGCGCAAGTTCAACTCGGGGCAACGCATCGTGGTCGGCGTCAACCGGTTCACCGAGGGCAACGACGACCAGGCGATGGATCTGCTCGAGATCACCAACGACGACGAGCAGCGGCAGCTGAAGCGACTCGAGACCGTTCGACACGACCGCAACCAGGCGCAGGTCGATCAGGTGCTCGCCACACTGGCAGCCGAGGCCGCCGATCCAGAGGTGAACCTGATGCCCACGCTCATCGAAGCAGCCGGTGCCTACGCGTCGCTGGGCGAGATGATGAACACGTTGGCCGGCGTGTTCGGCCGGCACGTGGAGGTGCCCACCATATGAGCGAGCGCATCCTCATCGGCAAGGTCGGCCTCGACGGTCACGACCGCGGTGTGAAGGTGGTCGCGCGCATCCTGCGCGACGCCGGCTTCGAGGTCATCTACACCGGCCTGTTCCAGACCCCTGCGACGATGGCCGCGGCCGCGGTCGACGAAGACGTCGACCTGGTCGGGCTGTCGATGCTCTCCGGGGCACACATGACCTTGGCGCCGTTGGTGGTGCAGGAGCTGCGCGCCCGTGGCTCGCAGGTGCCCGTGGTCGTCGGTGGCATCATCCCCGAACCGCACATCGCGCGGCTGCACGACGCCGGCATCGCCGCCGTGCTCACGCCCGGTGCACCGGCCGACCAGGTGGTGGCGACCATTCGCCGAGTGCTCGACGCCGCCGCAGCGCCCGCCTGACCCGCCGCCGGCGCCTCCCCGCCGGCAACGATCGGCCCCAGCACTATGGTTCGCCCATGCAGGTGAACCCGCCGCCACCGCCACCACCTCCGGGCGGTGGCCTGGGAGCACCTTCGCAGACCTGGGGCGCGGCACCGCAGCCCCCGAGGCGGCGTGTGCGCAAGGGCTGGATCATCGGGGGCATCCTCGTCGCCGTCTTCGGGCTGCTTCTGCTCATCGGCGGCGCAGTCGCATCGCTGGTCAGCCGCACGGCCTCGTCGCTCGACCCGGTTGCCGAGGCGCGCACGCCCGGCACTGCCACCTTCGAGGCGAAGGACGCCACGTACGACGTACTGCTGGTGCGTCAGCGTCGGGAGGATTTCCGTCAGGCCTCCGACTTCCTGTGCACCGTCACGCTGGCGAACGGCAAGGTCATCGAGCTCGACGGCCGCTTCCAGGCCGTCGCCGATCAGACCGCGAACACCGAGTCGATCGGCTCGTTCGACGCAGTGTCAGGCCCGACCTCGGTGTTCTGCGACGCCGACGGTGGCGACGTTCGCTTCGTGGTCGACGAGGAGAGCCTGCTGCAACGGCTCAGCCTGTGGCTCCTCCTCGGAGGCGTCGGGGTGCTGCTGCTCGGAACCGGCATGATCCTCGGTGGGGTGTTCCTGAAGAAGACCACGCCCGCCACCTGACGTCGCGACGACTCCGGCCCGGGCGCACGTACTTGGTACGGTCGTGAGCGGTTCGACGTCGTCGTTCGAGATTGGAAGGAACACTCATGGTTGGTGGCGCACTCAAGATGGCGAGCATGGACGACCTCGACCTTCGGATGTCGGAAGGGGTGCGCCCGCTGTACGAAGCGGTGAAGGCATTCATCCGCGACGAGGTCGACCCGATCACCGAGGAGTTCCACCGGCTGGGCGAAGGCCGCGCCGACCGCTGGAGCTGGGCGCCCGGTCAACTGGAGCTGCTCGAGACTGCGAAGGCCAAGGCTCGCGAGCTCGGCCTGTGGAACTTCTTCCTGCCCAATGCCGAGACCGGCCAGGGCCTCAGCAACCTCGACTACGCGTACATCGCCAACGAGCTGGGCAAGAACCGGCTGGCCAGTGAGTGCCTCAACTGCTCGGCACCAGACACGGGCAACATGGAGGTGCTCGAGCGGGTCGGTACGCCCGAGCAGAAGGCCCAGTGGCTGGAGCCACTGCTCAACGGCCAGATCCGCTCCGCCTACGTGATGACCGAGCCGGGCGTGATGAGCTCCGACGCGAAGCAGATCCAGACCTCGGCGGTGGCCGACGGCGACGAGTACGTCATCAACGGCTCGAAGTTCTACGCCTCGGGCGCAGGCGACCCGCGCTGCAAGATCATGATCGTCATGGTGCGCACCAACCCAGATGCCGACACCTACAAGCAGCAGTCGCAGATCCTGGTGCCGAAGGACACGCCCGGCGTGGAGATCGTCGAAGGCATGCAGGTGTTCGGGTCCGACGACGCGCCGCACGGCCACATGCACATTCGCTTCAACGACGTGCGCGTGCCGAAGAGCAACGTGCTGTGGGGTGAGGGCCGCGGCTTCGAGATCTCGCAGCTCCGCCTCGGGCCGGGCCGCATCCACCACTGCATGCGCAGCATCGGTTCCGCCGAGCGCGCCATCGAGATGATGGTCGACCGCGGCCTCAGCCGCGAGGGGTTCGGGAAGCGCCTCGTCAACCTGGGCAAGAACATGGAAGTCATCTCGCGGGCGCGCATCGAGGTCGAAGCGATGCGGCTGATGGTGCTGCGGGCCGCGAAGGCGATGGACACCCTCGGCAACGCGGAAGCTCGCGTGTGGGTGAGCGCGGTCAAGGCGATGGTGCCCGAGAAGTGCTGCGACATCATCGACGAAGCCATCCAGATGCACGGTGCGGCCGGCATCTCGCAGTGGTTCCCGCTCGCCGAGATGTGGCACAGCCAGCGCACGCTGCGCCTGGCCGACGGCCCCGACGAAGTGCACCACCAGGTGGTGGCCCGCGCCGAGGTGAAGAACCGCGAGTCCGACCGCCAGTCGGGTCTCGCGGAGGAGTACCGCCCGAGCGGTCGCCTGTTCACCGGTCCCTGACCCGCGCGTCGGCGTTCGCCCCGCCGACTTGATCTGAACCTGATCTTGCTTGACCTGGCGTTGATCCTCCACTACGTTGAGCGTCGTGGCGACCGCAAAGAGTGACGTATCGGCGGCGGGTGTTCGGACCAAGTCCGCACCGGCATCGGCGAAGGGCAGCACCGTGGACAGTTCGACCGGCCCGACCGTCCTGCGAACCGCGCTCACCGAGCCATACATCTCCGACCGCGCCGTGTACCCGGCGCTGCACTCCATCGTCGACGGCCTGTCGCCGTGGGAACTGGGCGTCAGCGACGAGACGCGCGCCAAGGTCACCGCACTGCGGTGGTCGATCGTGCGCTTCGAGCGGACGATGCCCGTCGAGAACAGCCCGGTCGTGGCCACCGACACGATCACCGTCGTGGAGGTCAGCGTCATCGGCAGCGACGGCGAGACCACCAGCATGGGCACCTGCGAGTGCATCCTGCGCACCGAGCTCGACGCACGCTCGCTCGCCGATCGTCAGCTCAGCGGCCAGGGCTGGCTGCTGCCCATCGGCTACACCATCATCATCGGCGCATAACCCGCCCGGCGCTCGCTTCCGGGCTAGACGTGGCGGTCTCTGGTCACGTTCCGTCTCCATGTGCGAGACAAAACGTGACCAGAAACCTCAGGCGGCCCGAGAAACCCAGGGGCAACGTGGGTCAGTAGCGGGCGCGGGAGAAGACGGCGCGGACCAGGGGCTCGAAGTGCTCGAGCGGC
>CAZWCU010000047.1:0-4844 GCA_964632715.1 uncultured Bifidobacterium sp.
GACGTCCGTAGAGTTGCCCGAGTGGATGAGCACCTGGGGCGCGTGTACGACTCGATGGCGCCGCACTTCGAGGAGCATGCGGCGGACGGGCCGTACAACGCGCACTACGACCGGCCGGCGTTGCTGGATCTGCTCGGCCCGGTCGACGGGCTGCGCGTGCTCGATGCCGGCTGCGGTCCGGGCTTCTACTCAGCGAGTCTCCTGGACCGTGGCGCACACGTCGTTGCGATCGACGCCAGCTTGCCGATGGTCGAGCTCGCTCGCGCCCGACTCGGCAGCGACACACCGGTGCTGCAGCACCTGCTCGGCTCGCCGTTGCCGTTCGACGAGGGCAGCTTCGATGCCGTCGTGTGCGCGCTCACGATCCACCACGTCGACGACCGCCACGCCGCACTCGCGGAGCTCCAGCGCGTGTTGCGACCGGGTGGGGCGATGGTGCTCTCCACCCAGCACCCGACCACGGACTGGTTGCGCAAGGGCGGCTCGTACTTCGACGTCGTCGTCGAGACCGACGTCTGGCGCCTGCCGACGAGCGAGTGGAGCGTGAGCTACTGGCGCGAGCCACTGACGGCCCTCAGCGATGCGATCTTCCGCGCAGGCTTCCTCATCGAGCGCATCGTCGAGCCGCAGCCCACCGACTCCATGCTGGAGCGCTGGCCCGACGAGCACGCCGTCCTGATGCAACGACCCGGCTTCCTGCACCTCCGACTCCTCAAACCAGCCGAGGGCGTACAGTCGCGCGCATGAGCTTTCGAGTGGGAGCCGACTCGTACGACCGCTTCATGGGTCGCTTCTCGATGCCGCTCGCCCCGCGGTTCGCCGACTTCGCGAGCGTCGACACCACCCGACGCGCGATCGATGTCGGATGCGGACCCGGCGCCCTCACCACCGAGCTCGTCGGTCGAGTGGGCGCGGCCAACGTCACCGCGGTCGACCCCTCGGAGTCGTTCGTCGTCGCGGCGCAGGAACGGCACCCGCAGGTCGACGTGCGGCGGGCATCGGCCGAGGCGCTGCCGTTCGACGACGACATGTTCGACGCTGCGCTCGCCCAGTTGGTGGTGCACTTCATGGCCGACCCCGTCGCCGGGTTGCGCGAGATGGCACGCGTCGTGCGTCCCGGCGGCGTGGTCGCAGCGTGCGTGTGGGACCACGAAGGTGGCGCCGGCCCACTGAGCCTGTTCTGGCGCGCCGTCCACGAGTTCGACCCGTCTGCCCCTGACGAGGCCGGCCTGGCGGGCGCGAGCGAGGGCCACCTCGTCGCACTCTTCCACGAGGCGGGGCTGGCGCAGGTGGACGGCGAACTGCTCACCGTGTCGGTGGAGATGTCGAGCTTCGACGAGTGGTGGGAGCCGTTCACGCTCGGCGTCGGTCCCGCCGGCGCGTACGTATCCAGCCTCGAACCAGCAGCACGCATCGAGCTGCGCGAGCACTGCCGCACCATCGCTCCACGCGCGCCGTTCGTCATCGACGCCGGCGCGTGGGCGGCACGCGGCACCGCCTGACGCAAACTCGGTTGCCGCAGCAGGCGCCGGTCGCCAAAGCTGCCGCCGTGGGGAGACAGCAGATGCACGCCGACGAGATCGCGACCGACATCGCGCTCGTTCGCCGCCTGCTCGCCGGGCAGTTCCCGCAGTGGGCCGACGAGCGGATCGCACTCGTCGATTCGTACGGCACCGACCACGACATCTACCGCGTGGGCGAACATCTCGCCGCTCGTCTGCCGCGCATCGGATGGGCGACCAAGCAGGCCGCCAAGGAACGTGAGTGGCTGCCGAAGCTCGCACCACATCTCCCGCTGGCGGTCCCGGTTCAGCTCGCGATGGGCCACCCGGCGGAGGGCTACCCGTTCGACTGGTCGGTCTACGAGTGGCTGCCCGGCGACAACGCGAACGGCAGCCTCGACGGCGGGGGCGAACTCGACCGCGCCGCGAGCGACCTCGCCTCCTTCATCATCGCACTCCGCGACATCGACACGGCCGGCGCGCACGGGCGTCCGCGCCACGCGCGCGGCGGCCCGTTGACCGAGCACGACACGGCGGTCCGCCGCTCGATCGAACAGCTCGGCGACCGCATCGACGCCGCTGCCGCGCTCGCCTCCTGGGAGCAGTCACTCGCCGCCCCGCGTTGGGACCGCGAGGAGGTTTGGGTGCACGGCGACCTGCTGCCCGGCAACCTGCTCGTCGTCGACGGCCGCCTCTCGGCGGTGATCGACTTCGGCGGGCTCAACGTCGGCGACCCTGCCTGCGACCTGCAATCGGCGTGGAACGTCTTCACCGGCAGCAGTCGAGCCCAGTTCCGCGCGGCGCTCGACGTGGACGATGCGTCGTGGCAGCGCGGCCGCGGCTGGGCGCTCGCCCAGGCCGTCGTTGCGCTGCCGTACTACTGGGACACCAACCCGGGCATCGTTGTCCAGGCACGCCGCGCCGTCGCCGAACTGCTGAACGACCCGTCAACCTGATCTTGACGAACCGGGGTCGTCAATGTAACCTTGACGCATGGCCGACTCGACACCACTGGTGCCCGCTCCCCGCCTCGACGAACTGATCGCGGCGGTCCGAACGGCGCAGCCCGACGCGTTGGGCCAGCTGTCCAACGCGGTGATGGTCGCGCAGCACCTCGGGGAGACCGCCGATGCACTCATCGGCCACTTCGTCGACCAGGCCCGCCGGTCCGGCGCCTCCTGGACCGACATCGGCGCCAGCATGGGCGTCAGCAAGCAGGCCGCGCAGCAGCGGTTCGTGCCGAAGGTGCCCGCCTCGGCCACCGGCACCGAGCCCGATGCGTTCAGCCGCTTCACGCCGCGCGCCCGCAACGTCATCGTCGCCGCCCACAACGCCGCACGCGAGTCGCACCACACCGAGGTCGACACAGGTCATCTCGTCCTCGGGCTCCTCAGCGAACCTGCAGCCATCGCGGCCAAGGTGCTCGTCGGTGAAGGTGCCGCGCTCGACACGGTGGCGACAGCGGCACGCGCCTCGCTGCCGAGCGCCAGCGACGACTCGCCGGAGCTGGTGCCCTACTCCGCCCGCGCGCGCGACGTGCTCGCGCTCACGCTGAGCGAGTCGCTCCGCCTCGGCCACAACTACGTGGGCACGGAGCACATCCTGCTCGCGCTGCTCGAGCACGAGCAGACCGACGCCGGCGTGCTGCGCAGCCTCGGTGTCACCAAGCCCGCTGCCGAGAAGGCCATCGCCGCGGCACTCGGTTCGCTCTCGGTTTAGCGGCCGGTCGACGAACCGGCTGAGGATCGTCGCCTCCCAGGGGCGTGATCAACGCGCGCCCGACCAACCCACGTGCACGAGCGCAACCGCGAGCCGGCGACGATCGCCGTTGCCGAGCACCCGATTCGGCACCACCAGGCGCGGGGCGAGGAACCACACGTCGCGCACCACCCCTCCTTCCATCGGCAGCACGACTGCGACGGGGGCCATGCCGTCGAATCGCACCACCTGCGGACGCGACCCACGGGCCCACACCAACAACGACGTCCTCGCTCGACCGGCGAAGGGCGGTGGCGCCACACGCACCTCGAGGTTGCCGGGCGTGGAGGGTGTGCGCACGCGGAGCCGAGCGCTGCGCGATCGCGACCACGTGGCCCACCCGTCGCCGAGCCACCAGCCGCGACCACACAGGCTGACCGCAGCGCCCTCGCTCGACACCTTCGACACCATCGCCGGGTTGAGCAGCTTCATGGTCGGCGGACGAAGCACCTCCGGCCGGCCGTGCGCCAACGCGATCGCCACACGTGTTCCGACCGAGTCGCCATCCCGCCGCAGCGTGCGCGTCGTGAGCGCGTCGGACCATCGGGGCGCGGACAGCGCGTCGAGAAGTTCGCGGCTGCCGGGCACGTCGTCGCCGGCGAGCGTGGCCACCACGTCGCGGACGGCACCTCGCAGGCGGTGAGGGCCTGCGAGCTCGTCGATCACCGGCGCGTCGATCGACGGGTCCGCGAGGAGGAACGCGACGTCGACCAGCATGCGCAAGCCGGCCTGCGCGGTGGCCGCCGAGCCATGGGCCACGGCGATCACCATCTGGTGCGACGCACACGGCACCAACCACGGTCCGGCGGCGGTGGGAATCGCGCGCCGGAAGATCGGAGCGGTGGATCGGTCGCACACCGGCGGCTGGTGTGACAGCCGCCAGTGCACGTCGACCTCCGGACCGTCCGGCCGGCCGAGCGGTACTGCATGGAATCGCTGCGCCCACGACTCGAGATCCTCGATGCAGAGACCCATCCCGAGCCGGAAGCCGTGGTCGCACAACACCCGGACGGCCCGCTCGCGATCGGCCGCGTGCACCAGGACGTCGGCGTCACCGATGCTGCGCACGTCGGCTCCGGAGAACACCTCGGCGAGCGCGACACCCTTCACCGCGACCGGCGTGATGCCGGCCGCGGCCCACAACCGCGTGGCGTGGGCGAGCTCCTCCATGACGACGAACTGGCGAAGCGACGCGTGTCGACGGAGGCCACGGATGCGTCGCAACTCCGGTTGATCCAGGTCGTGGTCGCGCCAACGTTGCGCGAGCAGCGGCAGCACCTGCGACTCCTCGGCATCGGCGTGCTGCATGGGCACCATCGCGCTCCACCGCGCCCACGCCTCACGACCGACGGCCGGCGGCGCGACCAGCGCCTGGTAGAGGGCCCGGTGCCGGGGTGACATCGGGATGACCACGGCGCGATGCTACCGATGGGCCGGAGCGGCCACGCGAGACGACGGCTCCACTACCATTCCCGTTCGATGACGGGCGAACAGCAAGTGGGTGGCGACGGCTCGGCGCGCTATGCGACCGCCGGCGACCGTGTGATGGTGCACGACTACGGCGACGAGGTGGTGGTGGCCAAC
>CAZWCU010000047.1:4854-21765 GCA_964632715.1 uncultured Bifidobacterium sp.
GCGGCGGGGGGGGCGGGGCGGGCGTCGGGGGGGGAGGTCCCAGTGACCTTCCCCGTGGGCGGGGGGGCGGAGGGACGGGGGGGGGGGACGGCCGGGCGGGTTTTGGGCCGGCCGGGGACCGTGGGATGGGGCACGACTACGGCGACGAGGGGGTGGTGGCCAACCTCACCACCGGTGGGTTCTACAGCCTCACCGGCACGCACCGTTCCGTGTGGGCGGCGCTGCTCGACGGTCACTCGCCGGCAGCGATCCACCACGCGTGCGAGCCGCTCGCACGCGAGCACGGCGTGCTCGCGGAGGTGCTCACCCTGAGCATCGATTCCGACCTCCTGGTGGTCGTCGCCCGCGACGCGCCCACCGATGCGCTCGCTCCGATCTCGTGGCAGCAGGGCGGCATCGAGTCGTTCGACGACCTGCAGGACGCGCTGCTGCTCGACCCCGTGCACGAGGTGAGCGCAGAGGGCTGGCCTTACGTGGCGTCGGGCGACGCCTGAGCGCGACGGCGCCGCTGCGCCGCCGCCCGAATCACGTCGAAGGTCTCGCCGGCGGCGGACGACGATCGTGCGGACATCAGGCTGCCGCCGTGCATGCGGTGTTCGAGTGTGATGTCGTCGATCAACGTCGCCCTGCCGCCCGTCTCCCGGAAGCGAAGGTACAGATCGACGTCCTCGCCGACGGTCCATCGTGGATCGATGCCGCCGGTCTGCTCCCACACCGACCGTCGCACCAGTGCGCTGGAGAGCAGGTACGGGATGTGTGTCAGATCGGCGGCCAGCAGGCGATCCGAGAGCACCGTGTCGTCATCGGTCACGAGGCGCACCCGCCCGCACACCCAGAGCGCTTGGTCGGTTGCGGCCAGCAGAGCTGCCGTACGGCCGACGGGCCACAGGTCGTCGTGGTCGCAGAAGGCCAACCAGTGGCCGGTCGACGCGGCGACACCGCGGGCCCGTGCACGTGCGGCGCCCTCTCGCTCGTGGCCGGCGACGATCCGCGCTTCCGGACAGGTGGCGGCCACGATGGCGAGGCTGTCGTCGGTGGAGCCGTCGTCGACCACCACGATCTCGTCCATCGGCACGGTTTGGGACCGGATCGAGCGCAGTGTCTCCGCCAGGAACCTCGCACCGTTGAACGTGGGCACGATCGCCGACAGCCGGGGGGCGTCATTCGTCGTCGTCATCGTCGCCCCTCCCGCATCGTCCGTTCTCCGCCATCATTGACGGCGACGCATTGCACTCATACAGTTTCGCCGCGGCTCGCGGGCCGCCGTGCCATCGGGAGGTCTGCCGCCATGGATGTCGCCAGGATCGCGGTCAACAACCTTCGCGATGCACGTCACCTCGGTCCCAGCTTCCTGCTGCGCCACGTGAACACCAGGGCGCACCGGTCGCTGACGCACACCACGCTCAGAGGGGTCGGGCCGATCACCATCCGCAACGACACGTCCGATGCCGCGGTCTTCAGCCAGGTGTTCTCCACGCACCAGTACGAGCTGGCGGGCTTCCCGCAGTACGGCGAGATCCGAGCGTTCCTCGACGCCATCCTCGCCGAGGGCAACACCCCACTCATCATCGACCTCGGAGCGAACGTCGGCGCGTCGCCGCTGTGGTTCGGGTCGCGCTTCCCCGAGTGTCATGTGGTGGCCGTGGAGCCAGACCCGTCGAACATCGCGATGTGCCGGGAGAACCTGCGGCACACCGCGAACGTGGAGGTGCTCGACGCGGCCATCGGCAGCATCGCCGGCGCGGCACAACTGGTCGACAACGACCGTGGCAAGTGGGGCATCAGCACCGTGCGCACCGACGGCGGCGACGTGCGCGTGTGCACGGTCGACGAGATCGTGCGCAGCCGTGACGACTTCCGCCTGTTCCTGGTGAAGATCGACATCGAGGGCTTCGAGTCCGATCTGTTCGCGACGAACACCGAGTGGGTGAACGACGCCAAGGTGGTCGTCATCGAACCGCACGACTGGCTGCTCCCGCACGCAGCCTCCAGCCGCAGCTTCCAGCGGGTGATGGGCGCGCTCGACTTCGATCTGCTGCTGTCGGGCGAGAACCTGATCTACATCAGGCGCGACGCTCGGGTGCCACGTCCCGCCGACGTCGGCTGATCGTTCGCATCACTGCTGCGTACTGCTCGCGCTGCTCGTCGCGATGGTGACGGCCCATGTTGTGGTCGTGCAGCCGGCGGAGGTGCACCACCTCCGCCACCACCCGGGTGCGCAGGCCCGACGCCTGCGACCGCGCCAGCCACTCGATGAGATCGGCGCGGTGAAACGCCGGGTCGAACGCGCCGACCCGCTCGAGCGCGGCTCGACGGATCGCCAGCGTGGACTTGTGCACCCCGACCATCGGCGGACCGGCTGCCGCCGTGGCAGCGGCGACCGACATCTCCCCGGTGGTGTCGACGAACTGCGCGCTGTGCGCGAACACCGCATCGACCGTCGGGTCGCCCGCCAGCGCAGCCACCTGCACGTCCACCTTGTGCGGGGCCCACAGGTCGTCGGCATCGAGGAACATCACCGTGCCGGCGGTGGTGGCCGCGATGCCCTCGTTGAGCGCGGCTGCGACGCCCACGTTGCGCGCCAACCGGTGCACCGTCACCGCCCCGTCGACCGCGGCTGCCACCGCTGAGGTGTCGTCCGAGGATCCGTCGTCGACCACCACGATCTCACGCACGGCCCTGGTCTGCGCCAAGACCGACTTCAACGCCGCGGCGATGGTGCGCTCCGCCTGGTGCGCAGCGATCACCACTGCCACGTCGCTGCTCCGCACCTCGCCCACGGTGTGCACGCTAGCGAGGGCGCGAACGCGGACCGGTCAGGCGAGCAACGTGCGCACGGCTCGCACGACGTCGGAGCCCGGGTCGAAGCCCTGCGGCGTCAGCGCCGCGCACACCGACACGGCGGTACGGCGATGGTGGAGATCGCCGAACGTCACCTGGAGCGTCGACGCGGTGACAGTGCTGATGACGCGCGCGCGGCTGATCGACCTGAAGGTCGGGGCGGGAGCACCCGATCGTTCGACGTGCACCACATCGGTGATGGCCGCCGACAGCGGGTGACCGACGAGCATCGACGTGAGGTGAAGTTCGGCGCGGTGCTCCGCGTCGTCGAAGCTGGGCACGCCGACGGCAGCGAGATGTTCGAGCCCTGCCATGGGTGGCATGCGCAGGCGCGCCGTGTCGTACAGCCGAGCGACGAGCGGCGCAGCACCGCCGTTCGCCGAGACGGCCACCACGTCGTCGCCGAAGAAGCAACAGCCGTCGGACAGGGCAGCGAGCGACAGGCTGGTCTTGCCCGCGTGCGAGCCGCCGGTGAGCAACACGGTGCGATCGCCGCGCCCGACGGCCGCGGCGTGCAGCACCGACCACGGCGTGTCGCGCAACATCGCGTGCACGACAGGGAGCAGCGGGCGCACCTTCTCCCACTGCGGGCGGCGTTCGGGTGATGGGAACCAGACTGCACCGCGGGTGCGATCCGCGGAGACCGCGTAGAGGATGAGCGGGTCGCCGCGAACGGCGACGACCACTTCACCGAGCGAGATCGGGCGCCGCTCACGCCCGATGTCGATGACCGGCAACGGCGGGAACCCGGCCACGACGTCGTCGCCACACGCCACGTGAATCGTGGGAGCGTCTGCGCTCGGTTGCGAGCGAGCGGCGAACGCGGCGAAGTGGTCGCAACCAGCCATCACCTGCGGCGCACCGCTGATCCGGAACGGGTGGTCGGCAACCGCGATGTGCGCCAGCGTCGGGGTGCGACCCGCGGATGCGGCACACCGGTCGATGATCGCGTCGGCGAGGGGGGCGTTGCCCGACGCGGTCACGTGGGCGGCAGCGCGACGATCGGCAGGCCGAGCGCGGCAGCGATGTCGGCGGCAGCGCGTTCGGGCGAGTGCTGTTGCACGATGTGTGCACGCGCTCGCTCACCCAGGCAGCGAGCCTCGTCCGGGCGCTCGACCACGAGCCGCATGTGCACGGCCGCCACCTCCAGGTCGGGTTCCGCCCACACCGCGTCGGGTGGGTACGGATCGTTCCCCGGCCCCACGCTGACCAGCTCGTACGGCACCAGCAGCGTGGTGTCGGGATCGCAGAACTGCATGTTGCCCGAGTACCCCGTGGTGATGACCGGCCGGCCGGCCGCCATTGCCTCGGCGATGTTGAGCCCGAACCCTTCGCTGCGGTGCAGCGAGACGAAGCAGTCGCACAGCTCGATCAGTGCCTGCATCTCGTGACTCGTCCAGTGGCCGTCGATCAGATGGATGTCGGGACGGTGCTCGATCGCCCGACGCACACGGTCGTACAGGTACGGGTGGTGAGAGGAACCGTTGATCGACTTGAGCACCAGCGACGCGACGCCGGGCTCGGGGAACGCAGCGGTGAACGCGTCGACGAGGCCGAGCGGGTTCTTCCTGGCGAGCACCGAGTGGAAGTCGAACGTGAAGGCGAACAGGAAACCTGACGGCAGCGACAGCAGTTCGCGGGTGAACGGAGTGGCCGCGTCGGGCGGCACCACGGGCAGGGTGACGACTCGGACCGGGACGTCGGTGTCGCGCTCCAGTGCCTGCCGCGTGAACTCGCTCGTGACCCACACCTGCTCCAGCATCTCCAACGAGCTGAGTGCCTCCGGTCGGAACGAGTCGAGCTCCCAGAACCACAACCCGATGCGCCGTGCGTCGTCGCGCACCCGGTGCGGATGCTCGAGTGCGGACAGGGTGTTCGACACCATGTCGGCGTTGACGCAGTAGACGGAGTCGCGGAACCGCAAGCGGTCGGACACCTCGACGTGCAGCGCGTGATCGTTGCGAGCGATGGGCGCACCGAGACCGACCGTGTGATGCGGCACTCCCGTGAGGTCGAGACCGAGGCCGATGCGGCGAGCGGCCTCACCGACGCCCTGCTCGGCGTTCATGTAGCCGATGAGGTTCCACCCACCCGGCTCCCGCAGGTGCGACGGCTCGGGCACCGTCGTGACGGCGATGGGATCGAGGCCGCTCGCCTCACGCGCCGCACGCGCCACCGGATCCTGCACCAGCCAGTTCAGGTAGCCGAACGCGTCGTCGAGCTGCAGCCGGTGGAAGTAGGCCTTCACGTCGGGCCGGCTCTCGTAGAACGAGAGCGCCCAACGGCCGATCGGCGTGGCGAAGTGCCCCCGTGCCGGGCTGTCGAGCCACTCGCACAGGGCGGCATGGCTGCGCTCGTCGAACGCGTCGGGCGGTGGGGCCGCCCAACCGGCCAGCGCATCGAGCACACCGGCACGCAACGCGCCGCGCACGGTCGGATCGAGACGGATTCCGCCGGGTGTCTGTGCCCACCCGTAGGCGGCAGCGCGGTCGGCCCAGCCGTGCTCGTAGAGCAGGTTTCGGTACTGGTCGCACAGCTCGATCAGCAGCGGGTGATCGGGCAGGCGCACTCGCGGCCGCACCCCGGCGTGCTTCGAGAACACCCACGGCAGGTCCGGGTCGTAGCCGCTGTAGTGGAAGAATCGCAGTGGGCTACCAGCCACCAGGATCTCGTCGCCCTCACGCGTGAGCGGCCGCTCGTGCAGGTTCCAGTAGGCCACGTTGAGCCCGGGGTCGCGCAACACGTGCGGCTCGAACAACGACGGCACCCAGTCGATCCACCGCTGATCGGTGAACAGTGCATCCGCCAGGTCGACGACCGCGTCGGTGACGAGGCGATCGTGCCACCACTGCAGGAACGGGGACGCCGACGGGCCCGTCGCGATGAAGCCGAGGTTGAAGATGCCCGCATGACGCAGGACCGACTCGGCGGGCTCGAGGCCGTCGCGAGGCATCGGTTGCAGCACGTGCGGGGTGAGCGCGATGCCCGACGTGATGGCCGCTTGGAACGCCGACTCGAGCGTGGCCGACACGACGATGTCGGGGTCGAGGTACATCGCGGCCGTGCGCCCGTCGCGAGTGAGGTGACGCAAGAAGGCCGGCTTCAACGCGGTGGCGAACTCCATCACGCCGTAGATGGCTGCCATCTGATGCCACTGCTCGGCGGGCAGGTCGAGGTCGTCGATCCCGATCACCTCGCCGGCCACTCCCGCTGCTGCCCGGTCGTCGGCCGTGCCGTCGAGCACGAGCGTGACGAAGCGAGCATGTGGATGGTGACGCAGGAACGAGGCCGCGAGCACTCGCGCCTGGGGAAGGTAGTTGCACGCGACGATGGTGCCGGCCACGCGGGCCGTGGTGCCGACGACGACGGGGGTCTCGCTCATCGACTCGACCGGAACACCAACCTGCGGATGGCCGAGTACACCCGGCGTGGCGGTGCGCTCCACCGCCAGAGCCGAGTGGCGTGCACCAGTTCGAGCTCGTCGGACCGGCGGCGGAGGAGCTCGAGGGAGTCGTCGGGCTCGGCACCGCGCTCGGCGAGCAGGGCGGCGTTCAGCTCCTGGGCGGCGATGGTGGCGCGGCGAGCGGCCACGACCGCAGCTCTGGCCTCGTGCAACTCTGCGGTCGCGAGGGCGAGTGCGTGCTCGAGCGAGACGGCTTCGGGGTCGGAGTCGGACGGAGGCACTGCCCGTAGGGTAACGGCTCACCTGCCGAGGCAGAGCGTGGAGCGGCAGCACGACCTCAGCACCGGGGCCCACGGACGGGCTGTGGGTCACCTGTTTCGGACGCGTCGTGCCCCGGGCAATGCTCGTCGACCTGGCGCGGCAGTGCTCCTGCGGCCAATGACAGGTTTCCCTGCACGTGGTGCAGGGAAACCTGTCGCTGAGCAGAACACAGACGTGCGGCTCGTCGAGTGGGCGACCGTGCTCGGCGTTGCGTTCGTGCGCTGAGGGCGCCCGACGGCCGCCGTGCAAAGCTGCTCGCCGTTCGAGAGAGGGGACGCATGAGACTGCACGTCGTTCGATCGGGGCAAGGGTCACCGCTCCTCGTGTTCCTGCACGGAATGGGCTCGTCGTCGGCCACCTGGACGCGATGCATGGAGCTGTTGCAGGGTCGCCACCAGGTGCTCGCCATCGACCTGCTCGGCCACGGCGCATCGCCGGTGCCGGACGACCCCGAGCTGTACACACGCGATGGTGCATTGGCCGACATCGACGAGCTGCTCGCCGAGGTGGCTGAACCGGCGGTGCTGGTGGGGCACTCGTTGGGGGGCTACCTCGCATTGGCGCACGCCGCCACCCGGCCCGGCGCGGTGCGGGGCATCGTGGTGCTCAACACCGGACCCGGCTTCCGCGACCCGGAGAAGCGGGAGGCGTGGAACGAGCGCTCTCGCCGCAACGCACATCGGTTCGGCGTGCCCGAACGAGCCGCCAACCTCAACCTGCAGGCCGACTCGGTGGTGATGGATCGCCTCGCCGAGATGGCCACGCCCACACTGGTTCTGGCCGGCGACGCGGACCGTCCGGAGTACACCGCCTCGGGCCAGTACCTCGAGCGCAAGATGCCCAACGCACGCCTACAGGTGATCGCGGGTGGCGAGCACATGATGCACGAGGACTCGCACGCCACCGAGGTGGCCGACGCAATCGAGCAGTTCGTCCGCGACCTGCCGGTCTGACGCGCAACGGCCGGGCTCCACTGCACGTGGGCCCGGCCGTTGGATGATCGCCGTTCGGCGTTGCGCTCTCAGAGCGTGCTCGTCGCGTTGTAGTCGCTGATCATCGACATGCTGCCGGCGCTGCTGGCGGGCTCGATGAAGCTGGTGTCGGTGCTGGTGTAGCCCATCGACGCATCGAGGGCGGTGTAGCCCTCGGCGTTGATCGGGCCGTAGTAGGCCTCCCACGACTGGTCGTAGGCATCCTGACTCGCCGTCTCCGCGAGCTCCTCGGCCCAGTACATGTTGTTCATGGTCTCGTAGTCGCTGGCCTGCCAGGCTTCGTCGCCCATCTCCTGCAGCGGGATCTGCAGGTTCCACAGATCGTTGCTGATGTTCTGCCACTCGTAGCTGGCGGCCTGGTCTGCGGTCGGGTCGTAGAAGTCGAAATCGCTCATGTCAGTGCTCCTTGTGTGGGCGAGGGTTGCTCGCATGTTGTTGCCCTGACAGATGCGCCCCACCTCAGCAGAGTTCCGCGGGTTCCGAAGAAATTTCAGCACCGGTGCCGCGGCGCGCGGAAGGGGGCCGACGCAGGTGCGCCGGCCCCCTTCGAGTGGCATGTTCAGATGTCGGTCGAGGTGTCGGTGTAGCTGGTGTCGACGACCGGCGCGACGTAGGTGGAGCTGGTGTCGACGTACGTGGCGCTGGTGTCGACGTAGGTGGCGCTGGTGTCGACGTACGAGGTGTCGGCGTACGTGGAGCTGGTGTCGACGTAGCTCGTGTCGGCGTAGCCGGTGTCGACGGTCTCGTAGGAGGTGACGGTGGTGGTCTCCTCCATGCTCGTCCAGACGCTGCCGGCGTCGGTCCAGGCCTGGTCGGAGGCCGAGTCGGCGGCGATGGACGCCTGGTTGAGCTCGTAGGCGGCCATGTCGTCACCTGCGATGTAGGCGTCGACGGACGCCTGCCACAGCGAGTTCGACGCATCGGCGTTCGCGCTGTACTCGTCCATGTAGGTCTCGCTGACCGCGGCGACCTCGCTGTAGTCGGTGCTGTTGTAGCTGTACGAGTCCGTCTCGACCACGGGCACGCCCGGGTCGAAGGCCGGCACTTCGGTGTAGGCCGGGGCCTCGGTGGTGACTTCGTAACTGGTCGTGTAGCCGCTTTCGTAGCCGGTGGTGTCGCCCGTGTCGCTCATGTGATGTCCTCCTGGTGGTGTCCCGCCGGAGCGGGATCGGTTGGTTGCTCAGAGAGATGCACGTTCCGGCGACGAAGTTCCGCGCACGGAGAAGAAGATGTGAAACGTCAGGCCTTCGGCTGTTTGGATGCCATGAGGGACCGACCTGCGCCGACCGCCATGACCAGCGCCGCGAACGTGGCCGAGTACATGCCGAAGCCGATGCTGCCTTCGAACGCAGGACCGTTGATCTGGGCCAAGAGGTCGGGCACCTCGTCGAGGACGCTGCTCATGTGCATCACCTCGCCGATCATCAGCGCGGCGAGCAGCGCGCTCGCGCCGAGCGCGATCTCCCTGCCATAGGAGACGGAGCGACCCATCCGCGTCGCCACCGCGAGGCCTGCGCCGGCAAGTGCGAGCGGGAGCAGGATGATCATGTCGGTGCCGCTGTCGGGCTTGGTCGTCCCTTGAACGTTCTGGAGGTTGACCTCCCATCCGCGGATCCACCAGGCGGTGTCGCCGTCCCACGCGTTCGCCGAGTTCGACTCGGTAGCCGGTAGGCCGGTGTTCACGTCGAAGCCGGACAGGTCGGTGCTGACCCACGGCAGGAAGCTGAAGACGAGGAAGAGCAGCGCACCTGCGACCACGACCGCGTAGCCTTCGAAGCGCTTGAGGTCGTCGAAGAACGACTGTGCGGTGAGCGGGCCGCCGGCAGTCACCGGAGCGGACGGGGCGGCGGTGTACCCCGCGTAGCCCGTGCCCTGGGTGTAGCCCTGCGGTGCGGCGGGCGTACCGGGGTAAGCCTGGGGAGCAGCGGGGGCCGCCTGACCGACGGATGGTGACGGCGGGGTGCCCTGGTTGGTGTGCTCTGTCCATTGCGCGCCGTCCCAGTATCGGAACGGTGCGCGCCCGGAGGGGTCGGGGTACCAACCGGCGGGCGGCGGATGAGGAGAATTCACGAGTGAGTCACTTTCTTCAGCATCGGGTTCGTGGCAAGGATTGCAGATGCGGGCAGCGCCGAAAACCGTCGCATCAGAACGAGCAGTCGGCGAAGGTGGCCTGCAGGCCGGAGGCGAAGCCGGCGAGGTCGACGAGTGCGAGCGCACGAGCTTCTGCACGGCCCTGCACGCCGAACGAGAGGAAACCCTGCGTCACGCATGCCTCGTCGACCGCGCCGCCGAAGGCCTCCACGGCCGACGGCACCATCATCGCCAGGAAGTCGGCGTCGGGTGCGCAGGTGACGAACGGGGTGAAGGCCTGGGTGGCTTCTGCGAACGTGAGCAGCTCGCCGCGAGCGAGCCGCTCGGCCTGGCTGCCGGCACCGCCCAGCTGTGCGGCGACGCAGTCGAGCGCGGTGCCCGACCCGATCACACCGAAGGTCGCCGTGTAGGCAGCGCTGAGCTCCTCACGCGTCATCGACCCGTTGCCGGCCGAGCCGTCGGTGGCAGCGGGAGCGGCGACGTTCGAGCCGCGGTCGCTGTCATCACGGGTTGCCACCCAGCCGGCGACACCGACCGCCAGTGCAGCGGCTGCGGCGACGAACCACTTCGCGCTGTGGCGTGGCGGGTGCGTCGGCGCCGGGGGGAAGGTGATCGGCGTGGGGAGTTGGGGGGCGGGTGCGTGCAACATGATGGGTCCTCGTGTGATCGGTGGATGTGACCGACAGATGCAGCGACCGACGTGCGAGTTCCCGGCACCGCGAGGTTTCTCCGTTCGTCGTCGAGTGACGGTTCGGACGTATCGATATTGCGATTACTGTGAAGTTCTGCACGACGCGTGAGACGGGAGTGGGCATGACCTCGAAGCAACTCGGTACGGCGCGCGCCGTCGGCGCATGTGCGGCCATCGCGCTCACACTGCTGGTGTCGCCCGGCGCCGCCTCGGCCACCATCGACGAGTGCGTGCGCAAGAAGGTCGACGAGGGCACCGAGCGTGCGAAGGCGATGACCGAGTGCCTGAGCGAGGCCGGCAACACCGCCACCACCATCCAGGCGGTGCCCATCAACGCCACCGGCTCCGATTCCGACGACGGCACCTCGCCGGCGCTGCTCGCACTCGTCGGCATCGGTGGCGCAGCCATCGGGGCCGTCGCGATGAAGGTGCTGCGCAAGCCCGACGCCACGCCAGCTGCGCCACCGTCGTTCAGCGCCGGGCCCGCCAACATGCCGCCGCCCGGGTTCGCGGCTCCCGGCGTGCAGAGCCCACCCGCGGTCGATCGCAGCCGTCCGCTCGTCGTCACCCTGATCGATCTCAGCGACCGCGTGTCCAGCGGTGCCCTGCGCGCCGAGATCATCGCCGCGCTCGCGCAAGCGGGCGTGCAGGTGCTCGAACCTGCACAGGGCGCCGCGTTCGACGCCAACCACATGCGTGGGGTCGGCAGCGCGCCTGCCCCGGATGCAGGGTGGGTGGGCAAGGTGGCCGCCACCGAACGTGCCGGCTTCGTCGACGGCGGCACGGTGGTGCGGTTGCCCGAGGTCGTCGTGTACACCGCCGGCGGCTGAGGCACGCATGGCGAGCCCTCCCCCGCCCCCCATCTCGGCACGCATCCGCCAGCTGTGCGACGACGTGCTCGAACACCTCGTGCCCGGTCCCGGACGCACGATGGCCGAGCAGATCAGCGCCAAGCTCGCCGCGCCACTCACCATCACCGTGGCCGGCGGCGTCAGCTCCGGCAAGTCGACGCTCGTCAACGCACTGCTCGGCCAACGCATCGCTGCCGTCGACGCCGGCGAGTGCACGCGCGTGGTCACCGAGTTCCGCTACGGCGCACACGAGCGCGCCGAGGTGATCGGCACCGACGGCTCGGTCAACGTGCTGCCACTGGCGCGCGGCCGCATGCCGGAACAGCTCGGCCGTCCGGTCGAGCAGATCTCGTCGGTGGTCGTCTACCTGTCGAACGCACTGCTCACGCATCTCGCCGTGGTCGACACGCCGGGGCTCAACACGGTCACCGAGGTCAACGAGGAGACCACCGCCAACTTCCTCGGCGTCTCCGGCCGCGAGGGCGAGCAGACGGCCAGCGCGGTCAGCCGAGCCGACGCGTTGCTGTTCCTGCTGCCGCTGCTGCGCCAGGCCGACGCGCAGATCCTGCGCGGGTTCTCCAAGTTGTTCGGCGGCTCGTCGCTGTCGGCCGCGTCCGCCGTCGCCGTGCTCAGCAAGGTCGACCGGTTGTCGAAGGGCGCCGATCCGCTCGCCGCCGCTGCACCCATCGCGGAGCGCGTTGCCGCAGAGCTGCGCGGCGTTGTGCACTCCGTGCTGCCGGTGGTGGGTCTGCTGGCCGAGACGGCCCAGGCCGCGGTGTTCACCGAAGCCGACGCCCGCGCACTCGCCACCGTGGCCGCGGTCGCGGACTCGCTCGACCGCGACGACATGCTGCTGACCGCCGAGGACTTCCTGAGCTTCGACCTGCTCGAGCTCGATCGGCCGGCCCGCGTGCGTCTGCTCTCGATGCTCGACCTCTACGGCTTGAAGGTGGCGGTGAAGGCGGCCGACGACGGCGCCCGCACCGCCTCGGACTACCTGCGCGTGTTCGACACCGCCAGTGGCTTCGCGGCTCTGCACCAGGTGGTGATGCAACGGTTCGCCGGCCAGGCCGAGATCTTCAAGGCACATGCCGCGCTCAACGATCTCCGGCGGGCGAGCTACCTGCGCAACGACCCCGACAACCTCCGCGCACTGCGCGCACTCCGGTCACCGCTCGAGAAGATCGAGCTCGACCCGGCGCTGCTGCAGCTGCGCCTGCTGGAGGTCGCGAACGCAGTCTCCACCGGCGACCTGGCGCTGCCCGACCCGTTGGTCAGCGACGTGCTCACGCTCACCGGCACCACCGACCCGCGCTCGTCGGTCGGTGCGGTGGCCACTCGCAGCCGCGACATCGCGGCCGACGGCGCGGCTCGCTGGTCCACCTGGGGCAACGACGCACGGCGCAGCCCCGCCGAGGCACGGCTCGCACGAGTCGTGAAGGAAGCGTTCGAAGTGATGTGGCACGAGTTCGAGGGAGCCCGTCGATGAGCGACGAGATCGACGACGCGATCGAGAGCGCCACCGACACGGTCGAACAGGGCGAGCCAGCCGAGACCGAAGCCCGCAAGGCTGCCCGCGACCCACTCGCCAACCAGGTGCTGCGGCTCGCCAACCGAGTGCACGCGTCCACCCGCGAGTGGCAGCGCAACGACCTCGCCGAGCGCATCACTGCCGAAGCCGACCAGTGGAACGAGCGGAACCTGGTGGTGGTCGCCTGCGGCGACATCAAGCGCGGGAAGAGCTCGTTGCTCAACGCCATCCTCGACCGCAACAACCTGCTGCCCGTCGACGCCGACGTGGCCACCAGCGTGCACCTCGTCATCCGCTACGCCGATGAGTTCGACATCCTCGTCACCCGCATCGGCGACGACGGCGAGCCGACGCAGGAGCACATCCCCGTGGAGGAGCTGATCGACGTCGCCTCCATGCGCGGCGACGCCGCGCGACGCGAAGGCGTGGCCGCAGTGGAGATCGGCCTTCCTCACCCCGTGCTCGCTCGCGGAGTGGTGCTCATCGACACGCCAGGCGTCGGCGGGATGAGCCGTGGCCACCGCGACCTCGCGCTGGCCGCGCTCGGCCAGGCCGACGCGCTGCTGTTCACCGTGTCGGCCGAGGAGCCGGTGGCGCGGTCCGAGCTCGAGTTCCTGGTCGAGGCGAGCGAGCGCACCGAGCGCATCATCCTCGTGGTCACCAAGTCCGACGCGAACTCGGAGGTCACCAACGGCGAGATGATCGCCGAACACCGCGCCAAGATGCGGACGTTCGCCGACACGCTGCAGACCAAGGTCGAGGCCGGCACCGGCACCGGCGACGGTGACCTCGACGTCGACGTACCCGCCCGCCTGCGACGACTGCTCGACACACCGTTCGTGCTCACCAGCAGCTACCTCGCCGAACAGGCGCGCACGCGGCGCGATGCCGGCCGCGAAGAACAGGCCGACCGACTGATGGCACGCAGCGGCATCGATGAGTTGCGCACGCTGCTCGAACGCAGCGCCGACAACCGCGACCTCATCCGTGTGGCGAACCTCGTCGCGCTGCTGCGGGTGCTGCTCGGCGACGCGGAGCGCGAGGCACAGGCGCGCATCCGCGCGTCGAGCGGCGACAGCAAGGTCGCCGACGAGATCGCCGACCGACAACGTGGACTGGAGGAGTTCGGTTCGAAGCAGGCTCGCTGGCGCACCACCCTGGGCAACAGCATCGTGCGCCTGCAGACCAGCTCGTCGCGGCTGGTCACGAAGGAGCTGAACCGGGTCAAGGAGCACTATCGCGAGGTCATCGACCTCACCGAGGACAGCGAGCTGCTGATGGCCTCGATGCCCGCCGAGCTCGAGCGGTCGCTGCACGGCGCGTGGAACGAGATGGTGCAGTCGATCAACAACGACTTCCGCGCCACCCTCGGGAAGGTGCTGGCCGAGTTCGGTGCCGACGGCATGGACGTGGTGCTCGGCGAGATCGAGATGCCCGAGGGGCTCCGTGAGCTGTCGGGCGCTCGCACCAGCCAGCGGATGGACGCCACGTTCCTCGACGACGGCCTGCCGATGGCAATGCAGACGTACACCTTCGCCAACATCGCCAACGCCGCGGCCGGGGCACTCGGTCTGGCGACGGGCGGGCTGGGTCTGGTGGCCTACGGCATCGGTGCGGCGGTGGCGGTGCCGATCGGCAAGCTGCGCAAGAAGTCGAAGGAGAAGCAGCGGATGAAGGCCGATCTGCACCGCTACCTCAGCGACCTCCTGTTCGGCCAGGAAGGCGTCGGCAAGGAGTTCACCACCGAGCTCTCGTTGCGCATCCTCGACCTGCGCGAACAGGTGGAGCTGTTCGTGGAGCAACGGCTGCTCGAACGGCGCAAGCAGCTCGAACGCGAGCACCGCGAACTGCAGATGCTGCTGCGCTCCGAGAGCGGCCAGCGCCAGGAGGCGATGAAGGCCGGCCAGGCGCGGATCGCCGACGTCAACAAGCTGCGCGCGGAGATCGAGCCGCTGCAGAAGGCCATCGACCAGCGGCTCGCGGACACCGCTCCACCCACCTACTCGAGCTGAGCAACAACCGTCGCAACAATTCCGCGGGACGCGGAACTCCACCGCTCGGATCGACATCGGACGTGCTACCGGACCAACCGAGACCAACCCAACACCACGACACTGGAGAACCCATCATGAGCGATTGCGCAAACCCCGAAGATCCCTACAGCACCGACACCTACGAGACCGACACGTACGAGACCGAGAGCTACAACTCCGGCGAGATGTCGTTCGACAGCGACGGCGACGGCGTCGCCGACACCACCATGGTCGACTTCGACGGCGACGGCGTGTCCGATGCCTTCATCACCACCGACGCCCAGGGCGGCGAGCACATGGGGCTCGACGTCGACGGCGACGGCCAGCTCGACACCATGCTGTCGGACACCGACGGCGACGGCGTGATCGATCTCGCCTCGCAGGACACCGACGGCGACGGGCAGCTGGACACCGAGCTCGATCCCGAGACCGGCGAGCCGATCGGCGAGCCGTTCGAGATGGACGAGAACGGCGAAGTCATCGTCGAGGACGGCACCGACGACACCACGGTCACCGAGGACGACGACGCCGCCGTGCACGGTGAGCCGATGGCCGAGATCCCGTACCACCAGGCACAGGTCGGCCCCAACGACTGCCTGCCCACCTCGGTGGCCATGGTGCTCAGCGAGATCACCGGCGCAGAGGTGCCCCAGGGCGACCTGGTCGACCTGGCCAACGAGCTGGAGCTGCTCGGTCCCACCGGCATGACGCTGGAGGGCGGCCTGCAGCTGCTCGACCACTACGGCGTCGACGCCGAAGTGCAGAGCGGCACCACCGACGACCTGCGCACCATGCTGGACAACGGCGACCAGATCATCATCGGCCTCGACTCCGACGACCTCTACGGCGAGGGCGACCAGCCGTTCACCGACGACATGGTCGCCGGACACGCCGTGGTCATCACCGGCATCGACGACGAGGCCGGCGTGGTCTACATCAACGACCCGGGCTTCCCCGACGGCGCCGGTGTGGCCATCAGCATCGAAGCGTTCGAGGACGCATGGCAGGACTCGGGCAACACGATGATCGTGGCCGAGGGCGAAGCAGCCGAGGGCGGCACCGTCGGCTCGGCGGGCAACGAGTCGGCCGCACCGTTCGGTGGCGCCGACGACGACGAGAGCCTGCTGGAGAGCATCGTGCGGGTCGTGCTGATGCCCTTCAACCTCAAGGTCGCCTGAGCAAGGTCGCTCGAGGCGCAACGAGCAGTGAATCCGTTCGGGTGGTTCTACGGCACGACGATGCCGTAGAGCTGCCCGAACGTCGACGCGACGCAGACCAGTCCGCCCGCCATCACCGGCACCGACCGGTTGCTGTCGCCGGTGGGCACCGAGAACCGCGTGCGGCGAGTGGCCAGGTCGACCGAGACCAGTTGGCCGCCGGTCTCCACCACGGCCACCGTCGGGCCGGCGGCGGGTGCCAGTACCAAGCCCGCCGCTTGGCTCTGTGCGACGGTGCCTTCGCTCACGGCGACGCCGGTGTCGGCACGGTGCACACGGAGGCCCCCGCGCTCGTCGACCACTCCGAACAGTTCACCCGCCACGGCCACCGGGGTGGCCGGAGCGCCGGCGCAGCGCACGCCGTAGAGGGCCGTGCCGTCACCCAGGCGGATGCCGTGCACGATGCCGTCGCGACTGGCGACGAGCACACGGTCGGCCGCCACGCCGGGAGTGAGCATCACCTGCCCCCCGCAGCGGTATCCCCAGCGCGGGCGCCCCGACTCGGCGTGCACGACGAACACCTGGCCGTCAGTGGTGGCGACCACGACTTCGGCGCCCGCCGCGATGATGCCGGCACGCACAGGCGCACCGACCGGCAGGTCCCAGCGAACTGCGCCGGTGGCCCGGTCGAGTCCGAGCACCCGGCTGCCGTCGTTGCCCACGACCACCACACCGCCGACCACGGCCGGCGTGCTGATGACCGGCGAGCCGACGGCGATCTGCCATCGCACGGCGCCGGTGCCGCGATCGAGCAGCAGCACCCGACCGTCGGAGGAACCGAGCACGACCGAGTCGTCGGTGAGCGCGGGCGCCGCCCAGGTGGGCGCCTTCAGCGACTGCTCCCACCGCACGTGACCGCTGGCGGGGTCGATGCAGCGCACGACGCCCGCGAGACCGCCGAACACGATGGCGTGGCGATCGGCCGCGAGCTGGCCGGGTT
>CAZWCU010000048.1:0-15801 GCA_964632715.1 uncultured Bifidobacterium sp.
ACGAGATCCGCGTCTCGCTCATCTACCAGCCCGCCAGCGTCACACCGGTCGGCGCGCACGCAGTGCTCGACTCCACGGTCGATCCCCGCTTCGACGACACACGCAGCCGTCCCGCCATCGCCCAGACGTTCAGCCAGAACAACAACGGACAGCGGTTCACCGTGGTCGTCAACCACCTCAAGTCGAAGGGCTCGGCCTGTGCCGGCGACCCCGACATCGGCGACGGCCAGGGCAACTGCAACGTCACCCGCACGCAGGCGGCGCTCGCGCTGGCCGACTGGCTGGCCACCGACCCGACCGGCAGCGGTGATCCCGACGTGCTCATCATCGGCGACCTCAACTCGTACGGGCAGGAAGACCCGATCACGGCGCTGAAGAACGGTGGCTACACCGACCTCGTCGCCGATCGCGTCGGGCCCGGTGCGTACTCCTACGTGTTCGGCGGCCAGTCCGGCTACCTCGATCACGCACTCGCCAACGCCTCACTCGAGCCGCAGATCACCGGCGTCGGCGAGTGGCACATCAACGCCGACGAGCCACTGGCGCTCGACTACAACGTCGAGTTCAAGTCGGTCGGCCAGCAGGCGCTGCTCTACGCGCCGACGCCGTACCGCTCGTCGGATCACGACCCGGTGCTGGTGGGCATTTGCCAGGCACCGACGTTGTCGGTGGCGCTCGACCAGACGGTCATCTGGATCCCCAACCACAAGTACCGCACCATCACGGCCACGCCCTCGGCCAGCGGCGACGTGGTGTCGGTCGACCTCGTCTCGGCGGTGTCGAACGAACCCGACAACGCGAACGGCATCGGCGACGGCAACACCGTCAACGACGTCGTCATCGTCGACGACACCACCGTCAAGGTGCGGGCCGAGCGTTCCGCGCTCGGCCACGGACGCACCTACACGATGACGTGGGTGGCCACCAACGACTGCGGTGCCACCACCACCGCAACGGCGACGGTGTTCGTGCCCAACCAGTGGAGCTGGATCTTCTGAGCCGCCCGGGCGGCGGCGTCAGGCCGCCGCCCGGCCCGGGTTCCAGTCGTCGAGCAGCGTGCCGAGCCGCACGCACCTGGTGTCCCAGTTGCGACGGCGCACACCCGAGGTGATCAGCCCGATGCCGAGCATCCAGCACACCACGGCGATCGCGAACCGGCCGTCGTCGAGCGCTCCCACCAGGCGTGCGGTGCCTGCCTCTTCGTCGAACTGCACGAACACGTGCTCGCCCAGGCGCAGGTGGCGATCCGACAGCAGGGCGACTCTGAGGTCGGCTCCGTCGAACTGCATCACGTAGATGTTGTCGTCACTGCCCGGAGCTGCCAGCTGGGCACTGATCACCTTGGCATCGGTGGTGTCGTCGGCGCGATCGCTCATCGCGGCGATCGACAGCACGGCACCCAGCGCGACCAGCGCAGCTCCGGCCGCCATGGCCGCGGCAGCCACTCGGCCCGAGGGGCGAGCGGCGTCGGCGACACCGAAGCGAGATCGAGTGGACGAGCGGACCCCGGCGCGTCCGCCGACGAAGAGCAGCGCGAAGCCGCCGCCGAGGAGCCCGATGAGGACCGCGAGCACGATGAGCCCGATGCCACCGGTGCTCGCCGAGTTCGCGCCCCACCACCCGAGGCCGCCGATGAGCGCGGTGGCGGCCACCGCAGCGACCACGCCGCTCACCGACACACGATCGGGGGTGACCGCCTCGAGCGGAGGAGCAGCTGCGAGCGTGAGCCGCTCCGGCGGAGCCGCGACACCGTCGAACAGCGCGTCGAGGCGAGCGCGGATGACGGGGTCGTCGAGCTGTGCGCCGACGCGCTCGTGTGCCGCCGCGACGGCAGCGGTGCGTGCCGCATCGGTGACCGCGAAGTCGGTGGTGGCGAGCCCTTCGTGGGGCACCTGCAGCACCACGCAGTCGTCACCCATGCCGATCCACGGCGCCACATCGGTGGGCACGCCGACGAGGGCCTTCACCGACGGCACGAGCGTGTCGGCGATGAGCCGGCCGACGAGCACGAGCGCGACCACCAGACCGATGGCCACCACTGCGGCGACGGCGACCAGCGAGAGCGTCGCGACGAGCAGCAGTGGGAACACGACGTCGGGCGCCCAGCCCGCGAGCCAGGTGGAGAACCGGCGCACCGCGATCGGCAGCGTCGCCAGGCTGAGCGCCACCCAGACCGCCATGGCCAGCCCGACGAACAGGCGGGCCCAGTCGCTGGAGAGCACGGCTCCCATCAAGTACGTGCCGCGCTGGGGCGACGTGTAGGTGGGCCCCTGGTCGAAGCGGCGGTTCACCTCGGCGGCTTTCAGCGGGACGAGTCCGACGGCCTGGCGGCGCTCGAGCGGGGCCGGTTCACCGAGGATGAAGCCGACGACGGGCCGCTCGGCCTCCTGCCGCCACACCTCGTCGTCGTCCTCGGTCCAGTGCCCGAGCGCTTGCGTCGCGGCGCGCAGCCACGCGCGGAACGAGCGGTCCTGGAACACGAACGACGGGTAGTTCGCCCACGTGCCGCCGTCGACGAACTGGTGCACCACCGCCCCGTCGGCGGGGGAGCTGAACACGCCGCGACCGGGCGGGAACGCGCCCGGGATGGCGGGCGACGACGTGACCGCCCCGGCCACCTCCACCAGCGGCGTGGTGCGGCGGCAGAACACCACCCGCAGGCCGTTGGAGAGATCCATCGCCCCGACGTACAGCCCGATGCCGGTGGCGGCGTACAGCTCCGCGAACGTGACGGGTGAGCCGTCGGTCTTGCCGATGCGAGCGGCGAGCGTGGTGTCGAGCCACGATCGCAGACCGCTGCTCTCGAACACCGACGTCGCGTGGCCGATGATGGCCTTGCCGATGCGCTGCAGCTTCGGTGCGCGGGTGGCCGCGAGGCCCTCGGGGACGGCGGCCTCCAGCTCGTCGGGCTGCATGCCTGCGGCGATGAGCGCGGCCGTGATGGCACCGGCCGATGCGCCGGCGACGCTGCGGAACCACAGCCCTCGCTCACGCATGGCGGTGAGCGCGCCGGCGTACGCGATGCCCTTCGCGCCGCCGCCCTTGAAGACGCCGTTGACGAGACGCAGCGGTGCCGGCGCCGCCCCGGCAACCTGTTCGGAGTGATCGGTGGTGGTCATGATGAGGTCGTTCTATCAGTCGTGAACAGGGGCGTCGTCCAGTCGCCGCCCGACTGGATGGGCAGCCGATCGCGCCGACGCAACAGCCCCCATGTGCGCACCGCGGCATCGGTGGCGGGGCCGAACACGCCGTCGATCACAAGGTCGGCGCCGAGCGAGTTGAGGCGCTGCTGCAGCGCGGCCACATCGGCCGTGCGCAGCCATCGCCGCTGCCAGTGCTGCACCGATTCGTTGGGACCGCGCGGCACCAGGTGCAAGCCGTGCTCGTCGCCGCTGCCGTGGTCGTGGGCGTCGCCGTCGTGCGACTCGCCGTCGAGCCACACCCGATGCCGGCCGGGTCCACCGCGGTCCGCGGCCCGCACGCGCACTCCGAACGCATCGATGTGCGTGCCGGGCTCGCTGTGCCATCGAGGGCGCTCGACGATCGCGAACTGCACGTGGCGATGCCAGAACTGCTCCGAGGTGAACACGCCTGCGGTGTGCCCGAGGAGCTCGTCCATCCGGCGCAGGAAGGCCGCCACGTAGCGTCCCATCTCCCAGGGATCGAGTCCGTCGGTGGTGGCGATGTCGGCCCAGTGGCCGGCCGGGAACGGCCGTCTGGCGCCGCGCAGCGCATCCATCCACAGCTCTGCCTGGTGGTGCGGCGAGGTGTGCGACGGATAGAGGTGCCAGTACGAACCGGCGTACAGCCGAGCCGCGTCGACTGCGCGCACGTGCTCCACCCATCGCGCGTCCTGGCGTGTGCCGCGGCCCGCTCGCACGATCGCCACCTGCACGCCGCGGTCGCGCACCTCGCGGAAGTCGAGGAGGTGGTGCTCGCACACGTCGATGCCGTCGACCGGTTCACGTCCCACCTCTCGAGTGTGCGCGACGGTCGTTCGCGGCGCCATGTCCGCGGCGACGTGTCGTACGGGCGGCGGGGTCAGCTGGAAGTGGCCCCGAGGGCATCGAGCCCTTGGCGGCAGCGCAGCACCCACGGCGTGGCGCCTTGCGCGGTCGCGTCGCGCAACGCTGCCGTGAGCAACACGCGCGCCTGCTCGGGCCGCCCCTGCGCCGCGTGTGCGAGACCGAGCACTCGGTCGATGGGTCCCCAGCACGCCAGCTCTGCCGCGGCGAGCGCCCACTGCCCGGAGTAGCGGGCGAGCACGGCGGCGTAGCGACGGATGACCGCGTCCTCGCCGGCGATCACCGCTGCTTCGAGCGCGGCCACCATCGTGGCCAGCCACAGCCAGTTGCGTGGCCACGGACCCTGGTCGTGCAGCACGTGCAACAGGCGGCGAGTGTCGTCGAACTGGTTCGACTCGGCATGCACGAGTGCGAACGCAGCGAGGAAGAGCGGGTTCTGGTCGACGAAGTTGCCGAGCCGGTGTTCGAGCTGTGCCAGCTCCGCCTGCTGGCCGCGGTCGCGCCCGATGCTGTAGGTGATGGCCATCTGCGCGAGGAGCAGGTTGTGCCGGCCGGAGAGACTCACGGCCTCGGTGGAGAGCCGCTCCGCTTCCTCCCAGTTGCCCAGCGTGGAGTTGATCATCGCCTGACCCATCATCACTCTGGTGAGCAGGAAGGTGGTGCCCGCGTCGTCGGCCAGCTGAGCCGCACGGTTCGCGTCGGCGAGTGCGCTGGCCAGATCGCCGAGCTGCACCCGTGCGGCCGACCGATGGCCGCTGGCCTCGATGAGCACCCCCATCCAGCGCGAGGGTCCACCGATCGCGAGTTGCCGACCTGCTTCGTCGATGAGGCGAGTCGTCAGCTCGACGCGTTCGGCCGCGTTGTCCGGCCCCCAACACGCGCGGGCGACCTCCGTCTCGACGGTGGCGCGGTCGATGGGATCCATCGAGTCGAGATCGGCGAGGCCGAGGCGTGCCATCGTGCAGCGCTGCTCGTGGCGCACGGTGGCCGGCAGCAGGCGCGCTCGTCGGATGTGCAGCATCGCCGGCAGTACGGCCGGTTCGCGAGGGCAGCGGGCGCTCGCTCGTTCGAGCAGTTGCAGCAGGTCCGGGTCGTCGCGCCCGTGCCGCCGATACATCGAGGCGACGAGCGCCGCGTGCGCCAGTGTCGCGGGATCGTCGCCGGTCTCGGCGAGGTCGGCGGCCCGGTAGAGCTGGGCGATGGCATCGTCGAGGTGGGAGCCGAAGAAGTCGGCGCGGCCGTGCGCGACGCGCACCTGTGCCTCCACCCGATCACGGTCGGGGGAGGGTGCTGCGCCGGCGAGCACGAGCAGCGCTCTGTCGAGCACGTTGATCGCGCGCTCGTGCGCGAGGCGCTCGGTGGCGCGGTTGGCCACCTCCACGGCGATCTCGGCGGCGTGCAACGGGTTGCCCAACCGGTCCGCCTCGAACCAGTGGTGCATCACCTGCTCCAGGTTCTCGAGGTCGTCGCCGTCGTCCTCCAGCCGTTGCGCGACCGCGGCGTGGAGTAGCGCGCGGCGAGCCGCCGACAGGCTGTCCTCCAGCGTCGCTCGGGCGATCGCGTGCACGAAGCGGAACTCGCCGGGGTGCGCACCGTCGACGAGCAGACCGGCGGCGGCGGCCGCGTCCAGCTGGGCGAGCGCCTCCAACGGGCTGACGCCGAGCACGTCGGCCAGCGTGATGACTTCGAAGCTGCGCCCGATGACCGCCGCGGGTGCGAGCGTGGCGCGGGCACCGTCGCCGAGCCGGTCGACGCGTTGCAGGATCCACTCCCGCACGCCGGCGGGCAGGTCGTCGCTGCTCAATGCGTGCCCGGGAACGTCGCGGAGGTGCGCGAGCAGTTGCAGTCCGAAGAACGGGTTGCCGGCCGTCAGTGCGAACAGCCCTTCCAGGGTGTCCGAGCTGAGATCGAGTCCACTGTCGCTCGCCATGCGGGCGAACGACGCCAGTTGCAGCGGGCCGACCGACACGGTGGTGAGGCCGAGGCGCTGCTGGAACTCGTCGAGCACCCTGCGCTCGGCCCCAGGACGGCAGCCGGCGAGCACCGCCAGCTGCCCGGCGAGGTCGTCGAGCAGCTGCGCGAGCAGTGCGAGCGACGAACCATCGATCCACTGCACGTCGTCGATCACCAGCGTCACGTGCCCGCCGAGGTCGCGCACCGCGTCGGCGATGCGCCCGAAGAACCGGCGGCGATCGATCCACCCTTCCTCGTCTCGTTCCAGCTGCCCGGACTCGAACGGGAACAGCTCGTTGCCGAGCGCGTCGAGGAACGGCTCGAACGCCCCGCCGGACTCGGTGCACCGGCCCACCAGCACGTGCTCGCCGCGCTCCACCGCGCGGCCTGCGAGCTCGGCGAGGAGACGGGTCTTGCCCATGCCGGCCTCGCCGACCGCGAGCACCAGCGGCGAGTCGCCGTTGGCGCGGCCTCGCTCGATCGCGGTGCTGGCGATGCGCAGTTCTGTGTCTCGCCCCGCCATCGGGCGCGCGCGGCGCGACGTGATCCAGGCCGAGGCGCGCGTGCTGGTCTGCACCGCCGGCGCATCGGAGGCAGCAGCGCGTCGGGGCTCGCTGACGGGTCGGCGCACGTGGTAGCCGTTGCCGAGCGGCTCGAACGCCAGGGTGTCGTCGCTGCCGAGCAGCATGCGCACCGGTGGCGAGCACACGATGCCGGCGACCGCGTGCAGCGCAGCGGCTTCGTCGGTGAGCTGCTGCAAGGTGGCCCCGTGCCACCCGCCCAGGTCGCCGGCGTGCATCGCGATGCGCAGGTCGTCCGGCCCGGCCAGCGCGAGCGCGGCCGCCGCGGCGTCGCCGGCGCGGGTGAACGCGACGAGCATGCACTGCGCCGGCAACGAGACCGAAGTCATCACCCGTCCACCCGCTGCTTCCAACGAACCGACCACCGCCGGCGGAACCGGCCCATCACCGTGTCGGACGAGGACGAGCGTGATCGTGCCGGTCGGCACGTCCATCTCGGCTGCCTGGCGCAAGCGCATGGCCAGCTCGCTGGCGCTCCACGGCCGCCCCAGCGGATCCCAGGTGAGCCCTCGCCGAAGCACCCGTTCCAGCCGGTCGAGCCCACCGTCGGTGAGCTCGGTGGGCCAGGCCGCGCCCAGCCGCGGCACGGTGCCGGTGAGCAGGTACACGGCGAGAGCGGCGAGCGAGTACACGTCGGCGGCAGGGGAGAGCGCTTCGCCGGCGAGCACTTCCGGTGCGGAGAAGCCGGGTGTGCCGAGTCGTTCGCCATCGTCGCCGACTCGCATGGCCGCACCGAAGTCGACGAGCACCACCCGCCCGTCGTCGGTGACGACCAGGTTCTCCGGCTTCACGTCGCCGTGGACGACGGCCGGCCGATGCCGGTGCAGGTGATCGAGTGTCGCGGCCACTTGGTCCACGAGGCCGAGCACCGTGGCCAACGGCAACCCACCTCGTTGCGCGGTCACCAGCGTGTGCAGATCGTTGCCCTCGATGAAGTCGCTGATCAGGCAGTAGCGGTCGCCGTCGATCAGGTCGCTGCGCACCATCGGGAGCCCGGGGTGCGCCACGATGCGCATCAGCATCGCTGCCTCCCGTCGAAGGCGGCCGAGGTCGTCGCCGTCGATGATGCGGCGCGCCTTCACCACCACGTCGAGGTCGAGCTCGAGGTCGCGCGCCAACGACACCTCGGCCTCGCCGCCCGTGGCGATGACGCGCACGATCTGAAAGCGACCGCCGACCACGTCGGTGGACGTGCTCACGTGGCGCCTCGGAACGTCTGCAGGTCGGCGCGTCGAACCGCACCGCGCATGAGCGCGTCGTTGGCGAGGCGCACACGGCGATCCGGTCCGTCGTCGATGTCGAACTTGAGGTAGAGGCGGACCAACTGCTGCTTGACCGCGCTGTCGGTGACGTAGAGCTGCGCGGCGATGGCGGCGACGGTGGCCGGTGGCGTGAACGCGTCGCCGTCGAGCACCGGCGAGCACAGGCTGAGCAGCACCCGCCGCTCGGCAGGCGTGAGCTCGGGGATGCCCTGCGCGGTTCGCGTCATCGAGCGATCGCGGTTGCCGTCGAGTGCGTGGAACACCAGCATCGTTCTCTCTCCGATGCGGATCTCGTCGTCGTTGCCCAGCAGGTGCACCGCGCCGGCCGCCAGCCGCACACCGTTGACGAACAGGCCGTTCGTGGAGTTGGCGGCCTGCACGCACCACCCGGGTGCCTTCAGCGTGAGCACCGCGTGAAGACGCGACACGGCGGGATCGTCGACGATCGACAGATGTCCTGGAACCTCGGCCTCGTCCGCCGCTCGCCCGATGGTGAGCTCGCTGTCGAGGTCGACGGTGCGCGGTGCGCGCCCCGGCTGGTGCAACACCAGCCACGCCTGTCCGGCCGACGCGTTCGAGTCGTTCATGAGTGCATCGTGGCCCGGGTCATGTCGTTGCAGTCATGTCGAGTCGGACAGTTCCTGCTGCCTCGAGCGGATGGGTGGCGAGTCGTTCGATCGTGTCGTCGAGCAGTCGGGCAGACGTGTCGTCGTGCACCACTTCGGCAACTGCTCGGGCCTCTTCCGCCAGGCCGTGGATGCCGGCGTCGGTCCGCTCGGCGAACGCCGCGCAGAGGCGCGCCACGGCTGCCGCCCACTGCTCCTCGCCGTCGGCAGGCGAGCGGCCGGTCAGCCAGTCGGCGGCGTCGGTCAGCATCTCCTCGTGGTCGGCGAGCGACCAGCGGTTGCCCAGGCTGCCGATGATGCGGTGCGCGACCGTGTGCTCGTCGTCGGCGATGGCGGCGGCGAGCGCAGCGATCACATCGGGCTCGTCGGGGGCCAGCAGCGACACGGGCATGTCGTCGTCGGTGGCGGCGAACCGTTCCGCCACGGCCGCGAACCACGAGCCGTGCCGGCGGACGACCGCGCCACGATCTGCGGATTCGACGAGGCGATCATGCGCGAAGCGGCGGATGGACGGTGGCAGGGCGAGGCGGCCGAGCTGCTCGTCGACCGTGAGGAGGTGCTGCGCGACCAGACCCTGGACTGCCGTCACCACCTCGCGCTCGGTGAGGTCGTCGGCCGCGACTGCCGTCGCAGCGTCGATCTCGAACGCGCCGACGAAGATTGCGAGACGGCGGAGCACGCACTGGCTCTGTTCGTCGAGCAGCTGGTAGCTCCACGCGATCGACGACGCCAGCGTGCCGGCGAGGCCGACTCCGGTGGCGGCGGGCAGCGCGGCAAGTCCGGCGGCGAGCTCGGTCAACGAGATGGAGGCACTGCGGGCGGCAGCGAGCTCGAGGGCCAGCGGCACACCGCCGACGTGGCGGCACACTTCGGCGGCGGCAACGAGGTCGTCGTGGGAGAAGTTGGCCGAGCCGCGCGCAGCACCTGCTCGCTCGAGGAACAGGCGCATGGCATCGAACTGCTGCAGTGTGCTGGCGTCGGTGACGTCTGCGGGGGCGACGAGCAGCGGCGCGACCTGGTGCACCACCTCACCCGCGATCGACAGCGCGTGGCGGCCCGTGGCGAGCACGCGCACCGATGGGCATTGCCCGAGCAGCTGCTGCACCGCCATCGCCGATGCCGGCTCGGCGTCGTCGATCACCAGCAGCGCGTCGGCGGCAGCGCGGAAGTGCGCGACGACCGCCGTCAGCGGGTCGTCGTGTTCGGCGCGATCGATGGCGCACGCCTGGGTGATCGCGCCGAGCAGTGCGTCGGCCTCGAAGTCGGGGGTCGCGGGCATCGGTACCCACCACACCCCGCCGGGCAGCGAATCGGCCGCGGCACCGGCAGCCGCGATCGCGAGGCGACTCTTGCCGATGCCTGATTCGCCGACGAGCGACACGAGCCGGTGCTGGGCGATCGAGTGGCTCAGCTCGGCGAGCTCGCTGCCGCGACCGACGAACGAGCTGATCGGGGCGGGCAGGTTGCCGGACGCCGAGGCCCCCGCCTTCAACGGCGGGAAGGTGGCCGGCAGGTCGGGATGCGTGAGCTGCCAGATGCGTTCGCGCCCGGCGAGATCCCGCAGCCCGTAGACGCCGAGGTCGGCGACTCCGGCGCCGGTGGGCAGCTCGCCGGCGACCTCCATCGCGGTGCGATCCGACAACAGGATCTGCTGGCCGTGCCCGCACGCGCGGATGCGTGCGCAGCGGATGATGGTGAGGCCCACGTAGTTGTGCTCGTCGCGCAGCATCGCGTCGCCACTGTGCAGTGCCATGCGCACCGGCAGGTTGGGCAGCTCTCGTCGGAGTGCGAGCTGCGCGTCGAGCGCGGCGGCCACGCCATCTGTCGCACTCCGGAACACGGCCACGATGCTGTCGCCCTCGCCCTGCTCCTGCGGTCGCTGCCCGTGATGCGCCGCGATGGCGGCATCGAGGATCTCGTAGTGGCGGCTGACCGGCGCGGTCATCTCGTGCGGTGCTGCCTGCCACGCCCGAGTGGAGCCTTCGATGTCGGTGAGCAGGAACGTGACCCCGTCGGTGGGCAGCGAACTGACGACTCGTGTCACTTCGTCATCCTTGCTCGCTCACGCGTCGGGTGCAACGGATGCGGCGAGCGTCGCGCGCAGCTCGTCGATGCGAACGCGCAGTGCATCGTGCCGCGGCAGAACCGTGGCAGCACTCATCGCTGCCCGCTCGGCGGCCTGCCGCGCCTCGTCGGGCCGGCCGGTGGCGGCCAACGCCTGTGCGAACAGGAGTTCCACCTGC
This sequence comes from uncultured Bifidobacterium sp., assembly GCA_964632715.1. Classification (GTDB taxonomy): domain Bacteria; phylum Actinomycetota; class Acidimicrobiia; order Acidimicrobiales; family Ilumatobacteraceae; genus UBA668. The sequence goes on from CAZWCU010000048.1 coordinate 10,691, forward strand.
GCAGCTCGTTGGGAGTCCACGACGTCGCTCTGTGAGTCGAGCGTCAGCTGGTACCGGCAGAGGGCGATGGTGCGCTCCGGGTCGTCGAGGGCCAACGAGAGGCGGGCCACCTCGCCGCGTGCGGCGTGAGTGACCTCGCCGGTCGCGCCGAGGTGCAGCATGGACAGTCGGAGCAGCTCCTCCCGTTCGCGCAATGCGTCGTCCAGCCGATCGGATCGCTCCAGCGCACCAGCGAGGGCATCCCTGTCGCCCCACGCCCAGTCATTCACGAAACCAAGGGCATCGGCGGTCTGGAGGAGGATCTCCGCCCGTTCCGCGATGGCTGCCTCGGGGTCGGTGAGTGCCAGCAGGTCGCAGGCCGCACGTCGGGCCTGCAAGTGCTCCGTGCTGTGCTCGCCGTACGCCTCGCGTCGTCGCTCCACGATTGCCTGGCGCATCTGCAGCGCTTCGGCGACGTCGCCGGTCTGGGCCACTGCTTCCGCCAGCAGCTCCTCCACGACCTCGACGTCCTCCGGCCCACCGACGCTGTGAGCGACCGGCAGCACCTGCCGGAGCAGGGGCACGGCGTCGGCCACGCGTCCGGCGGCCATGAACTGCTTTGCCACGATCGTGGTTGCCCAGCCTGCCTCCTCCGACTCGGCGCCGTACGTGGCGACGTAGCCGTCGAGACGAGCTTCCAGTATCCGCGCCGCCCATTGCGTCTCGCCCGCCGCGTCGAGTGCCTGCGCGAACGCAAGGCTCACTTCGTCCGCCTCGATCCGATCCGCCGCGATCAGGCCGCGCAGCAGGGCGGCGGCCTCCCCCGGCGAATCGTGATCCCAGAGGTCACTCGCGAGCCGCATCACGTGGTCGACGTCGGCTGTCGCCGGATCGGCGAGCACCGCACGAGCCTTCTCGAGGGCAGCGTCGACGGCGTCGACGAACGTCGGGTTCTCGGTGAGCAGGTCGCAGGCTTCCGCCCGGAGTGCTTCCATCTCGGCGATGGCCAGCGGGCCGTGTCCCGCCAGGAACTTCGTCTCGGCCAGTCGGAGCCGGTTGAAGAGCGTGTCGGTGTGGGCTGGCGTGCGATGCGTGATGCAGAGGTCGACGGCACCTCGCCGTGTCTCGATGGCCTCTTCGTGCAGGTCCTGACCGTGCAGCACTTCGGCCAGCAGATGGTGGTAGGCGAGCAATGCGGACAGGTTGTGCTGGCTGGGCTGTCCGACGACGTCGATGTTCACCCTCATCAGCGGCGCCGCGTGCTCGAACCTCCCGGTGGCCAGGTACGCCTGCGCCAACGCGAACCTCGCTTCCAGGTTCGCCGGATGGTCGGCCGCCAGCTTGCCCAGCTCGTTGGGGATGAGGTCCTTGAGACCGGCGATGATGCTGTCCTCGCGTGCCGTCGGCACCGTACCGATCGGCGTGGTGTTGCTGCCTTCCTCGCGTGGAGTGAGCTGTGCGCACGCGACCTTGGCCATCAACGTGTTCTCGTCCTCGGGACCGAGCAGCCGCTCGAACGTCTCGGCGGCACGTATCGCCGCCTCGCTTCCTCGCCACGGCTCGCTGGTGAGCAGCGCCGCCTGCGCGAGGATCAACTGCAACTCCGCAACAGTGGCGTCGGTCAACCCGAGGGCGAGCGCGGCCGCGAGGCACTCCTCGTAGACCGTCAGCGCATCTTCGTGTCGATCGGCGCGGGAGTAGGCGTGTCCCAGGCGCCACCAACCGAACAGCGCGGGAATCGTGGCGGTGCCGGAGTAGCGCATGTACGTGCCCAGTTCGGTGCGCAGGAGCTCGCGGCTCTCCTCGGCGAGGCGTTGGTCGCCGGCACCGCGAGCGTCGCGAGCCACGCGCGTGATCGCGGTCCACTCCTCCCACGGCAGAGCGACGAGCGGACCGTCGGCGTAGAAGAAGGCGTCGGTGAGCCACTCGCGGTAGGCGAGCGTCGTCGGATGGTCGATGCCGTGCACGTACTCGGCGCGCTCAGCGGCGATGAGCAGTTCTGCCTTGGCGCCCTCGAGGTCGCCCCGATGGAGCAGCCGTCGGCCGTGCATCGCCAGGGCGTGCAGGGTGTCGGGGTGATCCTTGCCCAACGCGCGTGTGCGTTCCAGCACCTGTTCCTCGCTGCCGTTGGAGAAGGTGCGGCCCCACACGTAGTGCAGCTTGGGCACACCGGCCGTGTCGTACGGCGGCACCAGCGCGCCGGGAGTGGTGAGTGCGTCGTACCACCCTTCACCCACCGGGTCGATGCCGATGACGAACAGGTGCAGGTTGCCACCGGGCCGAATGCACATGCGGACGAAGTGCTTGTAGCGGGTGAGGTGCGCCGACGAGAAGGCGAGCGTGTCGTTGGCCTTGATCGAGCGGTTGATCCAGCGCACCGCCATCACGAACAGCACGGTGGAGGCCACGCCGCCGATCAACGGCACCAGCACGAATCGCCACCACCATGCGTCGGGGCCCACCCATCTTCCGAACGCGGCAACGGCGACGAACAGCACCGACTGCATCACGCCGTCCATCAGGCCGTAGCGCTTCGAACCCTTCACCAACTGCGACTCGCGACTGTTCGGTGCCGTGGCCACGGTCATCGCGATGAGCAGCAGCGCGAGGATCGGCCACCCGGGCCATGCGGCCACCACCCAGCGGGCGGCGGTGTCGGGCCCGTCGAGCGGGCTGTCGACGTGTTGCAGGGCGCCGGTGCGAATGGTGACCAGCCCGGCGAACGCGGCGTGCACCACGGCGATGATGGCGAACAGCCACCGGAACTGCGGGTCGCGCACGTTGCCCAGGTCGGTGGCGAGCGAGCGGCTCTCCACCGGGCGCGGCCACCGTGCATCGAGCTTGAAGTCGGGCGCGCCGCGTTCGTACGGCACCTGCTCCGGCAGGTTGTGCGTGGGCTGCATGAACGCACCGCCGCCACCTGCCGTGACGTGGTGCTCGTCGGCCGCGCCGTCCACTCGGCGGTAGTGGGCGAAGAAGTGCGAGTCGCCGGAGAGGAACAGCGGGATGCGTGCGCCGCGCTGCAGGATCAACTGGTTGAGCGTGGCGCGGAGCGCGAAGTACTCCTTCTCCCGCTTCTGGCGCAGCTGCCAGAGCGGCACCGGCGAGCACACGATCACCTGGTCGCCTTCGTGGAGCTGCTCCGCCGCGTTCTGGAAGTAGGCGAGCTGCGCGTCGTCGACGGTGTTGTCGAGTGCGGTGTCGAGGCCCCACATCCACCAACCCTCCGGCAGCGACAACGCCCACCAGCGCTCTGTCTGCCGCAATCGGTAGTGATCGGCGAACGTGTCGGCGTGCACGAACACGTCTTCGAAGTGACGGTGCCCGCCGTACCAGTCGTGATTGCCGGGGATCGCGAGCACGCCGTTCTGCTCCGGAGTCGGAGGCTCGCCACCGGTGGGAGCGTCGGCGGTCATCCGGTAGGGCAGCACCAGCTGCTGCTGGTAGCCGTCGGCAGTGGCGTGCGGGTACACCTCGTCACCGCCCATCACGAGCAGCTGACCGCGGGGCAGTTTCGACGGCGGTTCGGGAAGTTCACCCGAGCGATCGATGGGGAGCGTGACGCTGGGTCGAGTGATCTGGTAGGCCACCGCAGCGGTGGCGTCGAAGCCGTCACCGAGATCGCTCACGTAGTCGATCCAGGTGTCGCCGTCGTCGCCGGCGAGCATCATCATCGGTGGGGTGCTGCTCTCGCCCAGCGCAGGTCGGCCGCCGGGTGAGTGTGGGTGCTGCCCACGGTTCGCGCGCATGGTGCCCAGTGCCTCGACCGGGTCGAACCAGCGGACCATCTTCTTGCGCGGTCGGTCCGCGGGTCGGGCGTCGACGTGCGGGCGCAGCGTGACGGTGTTGATGGGTGCGCTCGGCGGCAGGGGCACCACCAGGTCGGTGAGCGACGGCGTGCCGGCGATCGCGGCGAGCGTGTCCATGTACGCACGGATCTCGCGACGCATCTCGGCCAGGTCGCCGATGGCGGTCTGCAGCGGCGGCCACTGTCGTTCCCATGCGTACGGCTGCACGATCGGTTCCTGGAGCGTGCGCATCCCCTCGTAGTCGCGGAGCTTCGGTTCCCACTCGATCAGTCGTGGGGCGATGATCTCGTTGAGCACTCGCAGCGCCACCACGGCCAGCGCGATGTTGCCGTCGTTGCGGCCCTTGGCGGCGTCGCAGCCGTGCTTGCGCAGGATCTCGACGGTGATGTCGCCCACCGCGGCGAGGTCGTCGAACGTGCCACGCAGGAACCCACGCTCGTCGGCGATGGAGACGGTGGTGACACGGGCGGAGAGCTCCACGAACAACTCGTACGCGGCCAGGCGCTCCGCCTTCGATGGTTTGACGAAGCCGCGGATCTGCCCGATGGCGATCTCGGTTGCCTTCGCCTCGAGGAACATCGGCTCCTCCCCCCGTCTGTTGCTGCCACCCTGTCAGTCGGAGTGTCATAGCACGAACGCGAGGCAGCGCTGTCCGCTCGGACTGTTGTGGCTACCCGTGGCGTGTCACCAGCCGGAACACCGGGTAGCCGGCGGCGATGGCGAGCAACTGCTCGTCGGTGGCGTCGGCGTCGATGCCGTCGAAGAACTGGCCGACCTCCCACTTCCAACGGCGCAGGTACGAGCGCAGGATCTCCGGCTTGGCCGCGTCGTCGAGCTCCACGAGGCGGACCGTCTCGACACGACGGCCGACCCGCAGGTCGCACTCGCCGGCGATGCGCACGTTGCGGACCCACTGCGTGATGCCTCGCGGGGAGACGAGGTAGCGCTCGCCCTCGAACGTGAGCACGTTCACCGGCGTGGTGCGGATCTCGCCGCTGCTGCGGCCCCTCACGGCCAGCACACGCGACCCCCACATGCTGATGCCGAGCCGGGTGAGGCCGGCGATCAGCGGGTTGAAGACCTTGCGGGTGAAGGTGTCGGGTTCGAGGTAGCGGTGAGTGTTGGTGTTCATCGTGGTTCCTTCAGGTAGTAGATCAGTGATCTGGTCTGAGATCACCGTACAGCAGAATTCGCAGAAGTCAAGATCAGTGATCTGTTTTGTGATCGCCATCTGTCACACTGGTGGCATGACCACCTTGCGAACCGCTCGAGACCGCGCCCGTGCCGAGGTGCAGGCGGAGATCCTCGCCATGGCGCGACAGC
>CAZWCU010000048.1:15901-21591 GCA_964632715.1 uncultured Bifidobacterium sp.
CGAGACCGCGCCCGTGCCGAGGTGCAGGCGGAGATCCTCGCCATGGCGCGACAGCACCTCGCCGAGCACGGTTCGGGTGGCCTGTCGTTGCGCGCCGTCGCCCGCGACCTCGACCTGGTGCCGTCGGCGGTCTATCGCTACTTCGAGAACCGCGATGTGCTGCTGACGGCGATGATCGTCGAGGCGTACGACGCGCTCGGCGATGCGGCAGAAGGCGCGCTCGCGAAGGGCTCCCGGCGCAAGCCCGTGGCGAGATGGGTCGGAGTGGCGAAGGCGATCCGTGAGTGGGCGGTCGAGCATCCCCACGAGTACTCGCTGCTCTACGGCACGCCGGTGCCGGGCTATGCGGCCCCGCAGGACACGGTGGCTCCCGGCACGAGAGTGTCGCTGGCGCTGGTGCAGGTGGTCGTCGACGCTTGGTCGGACGGGCTGGTCGACGCTCCGGCGACGACGCTCTCCGCCGGCACCCGCCGAGACTTCACCGCGCTGGTCGACCAGGTGGCTGCCGGCCTCCCCGAGGGGGTGGCGTTCCGCACGATCCTCGCCTGGACGCAGCTGTTCGGTCTGCTGAGCTTCGAGCTGTTCAGCCAGACGAGAGGCCTCGTCGAGCACCACGCGCAGGTGTTCGCCGACTCGGCGAGCACGATGGCCCGCCAGATCGGCCTCGCCGAATAGCCCCACCGCCGCAGAAATTCCGCCCGTCTGGTCCTACGAATCCCACATCCAGTGTGGCTGTGATGGGACCAGACGGGGATGGACGGGACGTGGAGATGTTTCGTACTTGAAATATCTCGCGCGCGGTGTCACACTGGCTCGCGGGGAAGCCGTTCCCCGAGGGCTGTTGGGGGATTGCGGATGAAGGTGCTCTGCCTGGGTGGTGGACCTGCGGGTCTCTACTTCGCGATCTCGATGAAGCTGCGCGACCCCTCGCACGAGGTGACCGTCATGGAGCGCAACCGCAGCGACGACACGTTCGGCTGGGGTGTGGTGCTCAGCGACGACGCCCTCGGCAACATGGAGCGCAACGACCCGTCCAGCACCGCTGCCATCCGCGATCACTTCGCCTACTGGGACGACATCGCGGTCATCCATCGCGGGCAGCGCACCGTCTCAGGTGGGCACGGGTTCGCGGGCATCGGCCGAATGACGATGCTGCTGCTCCTGCAGGAGCGCGCTCGCGAGCTGGGAGTCGACCTGCAGTTCCAGTCCACGTTCGAGGGCGCCGAGCACTACCGCCACCAGTACGACGTGGTGGTCGCGTGCGACGGCATCAACTCACTGGTGCGCAACGAGTACGCCGACGTGTTCCGGCCCGACATCGACCTGCGGCTGTGCAAGTTCATCTGGCTCGGCACGCACCAGAAGTTCGACGACGCGTTCACGTTCATCTTCGAGTACACCGAACACGGCTGGATGTGGGCGCACGCCTACCAGTTCGACGACAGCACGGCGACGGTCATCGTCGAGTGCACGCAGGCGACGTGGGACGCCTGGGGCTTCGAGTCGATGAGCAAGGAGGACACCGTCGCCACGTGCGAGAAGGTGTTCGCCGAGCACCTCGATGGGCACGCGCTCATGTCGAACGCGCATCACCTGCGCGGCTCGGCGGTGTGGATGAACTTCCCGCGTGTCATCTGCGAGCGCTGGTACCACGAGAACGTGGTGCTGATGGGCGACGCCGCGGCGACCGGTCACTTCTCCATCGGATCCGGCACGCGGCTCGCGTTCGACAGTGCCATCGCACTGGCCGAGTACCTGCACACCGAACCGACCATGGAGGGTGCGTTCCAGCGCTACCAGGACGAACGGCGGGTGGAGGTGCTGCGCTTGCAGTCGGCGGCGCGCAACAGCCTCGAGTGGTTCGAGCAGTGCGAGCGCTACCTCGACCTGCACCCGGTGCAGTTCAACTACTCGTTGCTCACCCGCTCGCAGCGCATCTCGCACGAGAACCTGCGGCTGCGCGACCCGGCGTGGTTGCGGTCGGCGGAGGACTGGTTCCAGGAGCAGGCCGGTGGTGTGCCCGGTCGCACGCCGATGTTCGCACCGTTCCGGTTGCGCGGGATGGAGCTGGTGAACCGAGTGGTCGTGTCGCCGATGGCGCAGTACCGCGCGGTCGACGGATGCCTCACCGACTGGCACTTCGTTCACTACGCCGAACGCGCCAAGGGCGGGGCGGGCCTGCTGTACACGGAGATGACCTGCGTGTCGCCGGAGGGTCGCATCACGCCGGGCTGCACCGGTCTCTACGCGCCCGAGCACGAAGCGGCGTGGGCGCGGCTCACCCGGTTCGTGCACGCCGAGACGCAGGCGAAGATCTGCTGCCAGATCGGCCATTCCGGTCGCAAGGGCAGCACGCAGTTGGGATGGGAGACGGTCGACGCGCCGCTGGCGGCGGGGAACTGGCCGGTGATGTCGGCCTCGGCGGTGCCGTGGTCGGCCGAGAGCCAGGTGCCGATCGAGATGGACCGCGGCGCGATGGACGCGGTGACGGCCGAGTTCGTGTCGTCGGTGCGCATGGCCGAGCGTGCCGGGTTCGACATGATCGAGCTGCACGCCGCGCACGGCTACCTCGTCTCCTCGTTCATCTCGCCGGTCTCCAACCGTCGCACCGACGAGTACGGCGGCAGTCTCGAGAATCGCATGCGGTACCCGTTGGAGGTGTTCACCGCGATGCGTGCCGTGTGGCCGGCCGAGAAGCCGATGTCGGTGCGCATCTCCGCGAACGACTGGGTGGGCGAGCACGGCATCACGCCCGACGAGGCCGTGGAGATCGCCCGCCTGTTCGCGCAGGCAGGCGCTGACATCGTCGACGTGTCGGCCGGACAGACGTCGGCCGACGCGCAGCCGATCTACGGCCGCATGTTCCAGACGCCGTTCAGCGACCGCATCCGCAACGAGGCCGGCATCGCCACCATGGCGGTGGGCAACATCTACGAGCACGACCACGTCAACTCCATCCTGATGGCGGGCCGCGCGGACCTGGTGTGCATGGCGCGCCCGCATCTCGCCGACCCCTACTGGACGCTGCACGCGGGCGTGGAGTTGGGCGACGAGCACGTCGAGTGGCCGCTGCCGTACCTGCCCGGCCGCGACCAGGCGATGCGGCTCGCGCAGCGCGCGCAGGAGGCCATCCGTGCCTGAGTCGCTGGCGGGTCGGACGGTGCTGGTCACCGGCGGGGGCACCGGGGCCGGTGCCGACCTGGCGCGAGGCTTCGCCGCAGCCGGAGCCGATGTGGTGGTGGCGGGTCGTCGGCGCGAACCGCTCGACGAGGTCGCGGCGTCGGCGCACAACATCAGGGCGATCGTGTGCGATGTCACCGACGAGGCAGCCGTGGCGCAGCTGTTCGCCGACGCCGGGCCGGTGCACGTGGTGGTGGCCAATGCGGGCGCAGCGGAGAGCGCCCCGCTCACGCGCACGACGATGGAGCTGTGGCAGGAGATGCTGGCGGTGAACCTCACCGGCGCGTTCCTCACCTTCCGCGAAGGTCTCCGTCAGATGAAGGGCTTCCCGTGGGGCCGGCTGATCGTGGTGGCATCGACGGCAGGGCTGAAGGGCTATCCCTACGTGGCCGCCTACACCGCGGCCAAGCACGGTGCCGTCGGACTCACCCGCTCGGTGGCGCTCGAGGTCGCCGGTTCCGGCATCACCGCCAACGCGCTGTGCCCCGGATACCTCGACACCGAGATGACCGAGCGCACCATCGCCAACATCGTGGCGAAGACCGGCAAGTCGACCGACGAGGCACTCGCTGCACTCACCGGCGGCAATCCGCAGGGTCGGTTGGTGCAGCCCGCGGAAGTGACCGCGGCTGCGCTGTGGTTGTGCGGGCCGGGCTCCGACAGCATCAACGGACAGGCCATCGCGATCGCCGGCGGTGAGGTGTGAGCGCACCCGACTCGTTGTCCAAGCGCCGCTTGAAGTTGTGGATCAGGTTGCTGCGCACCACTCGTCTCGCCGAGGCCGACCTGCGCGAGTTCCTGCGCGTCGAGCACCAGAGCACGCTGCCGCGTTTCGACGTGATGGCCGCGCTGCACCGCGCCAACGGTGAGATGACGATGAGCGAGCTGTCACGCATGCTGCTGGTCTCGAACGGCAACACCACCACCGTGGTCGACCGTCTGGAGGCCGACGGCGTGGTGGTGCGCACCTCGCCGGCGAACGATCGTCGGGTCGTGCACGTGGCCCTCACGCCCGAAGGTCGCCGACAGTTCGAACGCCAGGCCACCGACCACGAGGCGCGTGTCGACGCGCTCTTCGCCGGGGTGTCCGCGTCCGACCTCGACGCGCTCGAACTGCTCCTGCAACGCCTTGATCCGCGAACCACGAAAGCGACGACCGAATGACCTCGATGACCCAACTCGCACCGCAGCACTTCCTGTGGTCCGTCACCGACCGGGTGGCGACCATCCGCCTCAACAGACCGGAACGCAAGAACCCGCTCACGTTCGAGAGCTACGCCGAGCTGCGCGACACGTTCCGCGCGTTGCCGTACGCCGACGATGTCGACGTGGTGGTGCTCGCGTCGAACGGTGGCAACTTCTGCTCCGGTGGCGACGTGCACGAGATCATCGGGCCACTCGTCGGCATGGAGATGAAGGAGCTGCTGGCGTTCACCCGCATGACCGGCGACATGGTGAAGGCGATGCTCGCGTGCGGCAAGCCGATCATCGCTGCGGTCGACGGCGTCTGCGTGGGTGCGGGCGCCATCATGGCGATGGCCTCCGACCTGCGCCTGGCGACGCCAGAGGCGAGCACCGCGTTCCTCTTCACCCGTGTCGGCCTCGCCGGCTGCGACATGGGTGCGTGTGCCATCCTCCCTCGGATCATCGGGCAGGGCCGGGCGGCGGAACTGCTCTACACCGGGCGGTCGATGAGCGGCGTCGAGGGCGAGCGATGGGGCTTCTTCAACTCGCTGCACGCCGCCGACGACCTGGAGGCGAAGGCGATGGAGCTCGCTCGGCGGTTGGCGGCAGGACCGACCTTCGCTCACGGCATCACCAAGACGCAGCTGAACCAGGAGTGGAACATGGGACTCGAGCAGGCCATCGAAGCCGAGGCGCAGTCGCAGGCCATCTGCATGCAGACCGCCGACTTCGAGCGTGCGTATCGAGCGTTCGTGGCCCGCGAGAAGCCCGTCTTCGAGGGGAACTGATGAGCTCGCCGCACGAGTTCCTGAACCCGGCGTCGTGGAAGCCGGCGCGTGGCTATTCGAACGGTGTCGCGGCCAGCGGTCGCCTGCTGTTCCTGGGCGGGATGATCGGGTGGAACGGGCAGCAGGAGTTCGAGACCGACGACTTCATCGGCCAGACCGCGCAGGCGCTGCGCAACATCGTCGAGGTGCTGGCCGAGGCCGGTGCCGGGCCCGAGCACCTCGTTCGCCTCACGTGGTACGTCACCGATCGCGACGAGTACGTGGCCCGACTGCCGGAGATGGGCGTGGTGTACCGCGAGATCATCGGCAAGCACTTCCCGGCGATGGCGCTCGTGCAGGTGGTCGCGCTCGTCGAGCGGCGGGCCAAGGTGGAGATCGAAGCGACGGCGGTCGTGCCGTGAACGGCGCCGCACCGTCGTCCCTGGGGCCGAGCGCACACGTCGACACATTCACGCGCCACAACCTGCCGCCGGCCGAGCAATGGCCGGAGCTGCTGCTCGACAGGTTCCAGTACCCCGAGCACCTCAACGCGGCCGT
>CAZWCU010000049.1:0-12431 GCA_964632715.1 uncultured Bifidobacterium sp.
TCACGCGTTCAGCGTGGTCGAGGTCGACTTCGCCAACGTCGATGCCACCCGCTCGACGGTGAAGGGTGAGTGGAAGGCGAGCGAGGGCTTCAGCCTCACCTACCTGCCGTTCATCACTCGCGCCGTGGTCGACGCGCTGGCCGAGTTCCCGCACCTCAACGCGAGCGTGGGCGAGAACGAACTGGTCGTGCACAACTACATCGACGTCGGCATCGCCGTCGACCTCAACTTCGAAGGGTTGCTGGTGCCGGTGGTGCGCTCCGCCGAGACGAAGCGCATCCGTGCACTCGCACGCGAGATCAACGACCTGGCCAGCCGTGCCAAGACCCGCAAGCTCAGCCCCGACGAGATCAGCGGTGGCACCTTCACCATCACCAACAACGGCTCGGCCGGCAGCGTGCTCACCATGCCGGTGATCAACCAGCCGCAGGTGGCCATCCTCTCCACCGACGCCATCGTGCGCAAGCCGGTCGTGGCCCCGCTCGCCGACGGTGGCGAGGCCATCGCCATCCACCCGGTCGGCAACCTCGCCATGGCCTGGGACCACCGCGCGTTCGACGGTGCCTACGCCGCCGGCTTCCTCGTGAAGGTGAAGCAACTGCTCGAGACCCGCGACTGGTCGCAGGAGCTCTGAGCACCGAGTCATGAGCACCGCCCTGCACGTCCGCTGGCTCGGCAGGGTGCCGTACCGCGAGGCGCTCGCGCTGCAGCAGGCGATGTTCCGGCACGGCAGCGAGCAGCACCTGTTGCTGCTCGAGCACCCGCACGTGTTCACGCACGGTCCTCGCGCCGACCTGGCCGCCAACATCAAGGTGGATCCGGCGTCGGTCGATGCCGAGCTGGTGTCGGTGAAGCGCGGCGGCGACGTCACCTACCACGGCCCCGGCCAGCTGGTCGGCTACCCAATCGTCAGCGTGCCCAACTCGCTCGGCGCGGGCGATCACGTGCGATCCATCCAACAGCTGGTGGTGGGCACGCTGCGCGAGCTGGGTGTCGCCGACGTCGGCTGCCTGCCCGAGTACCCGGGCGTGTGGGTGGGTGTGAGCGGGCCGAACCCGCGCAAGATCTGTGCCATCGGTGTGCGGCTGGCGCACGCCCGCACCATGCACGGCTTCGCCCTCAACGTGCACACCGACATGCGCTACCTGCGCGACCACATCGTGCCCTGTGGCATCGCCGACAAGCCGGTCACCTCGCTGGCCGAGGAAGGCATCCACGTGGATCTGGCCACGGTGGCCGACATCGTCGCTCGCCGCGCCTCCGACCTGTGGGGTGGCGGTCGCATGGAACGCCAGGACGTGGCGTGGAAGGTGCGGCCCGACGACCTGTCGCCGTTCTCTCGCGGCGCTGGGCCCGGTGCCGCGGTGCGCGCTGCTGCCGATCACGGCGTCGGGGTGCAGCCGGCGAGCGTCCGTTCCGTGGCTCGCCTGCAGCAGGCCGGTGTCACCGATGGGTTGGCCATCGCCACCCGCAAGCCCGAGTGGCTGCGGCCCAAGGTCACCATCGGCACCGAGGTGCTCGCGTTGAAGAAGACCGTCCGCGACCACGGTCTCGTCACCGTGTGCGAGGAAGCAGGTTGCCCCAACCCCAGGGCCGGCCGGGCCGACGGCACCGCCCCCTTCATGGTGCTCGGCGGGCGGTGCACGCGGGCGGGCGGCTTCTGCCTGGTCGACACGGGCAAGCCGCTGCCGCCGGCCGCCGACGAGCCGGCTCGCGTGGCCGCCGCCATCCGCGAGATGAACCTTGCGCATGCGGTGCTCACCATGGTTGCCCGCGACGACCTCGACGACGGGGGTTTCGCTCACATGGCAGCATGCGTGGCCGCCATTCGCGCGGCACGGGCGGGCACGGTGGTGGAGACCCTGGTCAGCGATGCGAAGGGCCGCACCGAGTCGCTCGACCTGCTGCGCGCCGACGGACCCGGCCGACCCGACGTGTTCAACCACAACGTCGAGACGGTCGCTCGCCTGCAGCGTGCCGTGCGACCGAGTGCCGGGTATGCCCGCAGCCTGAGCGTGCTGGCACACGCGAAGGCCGCGGGCGCCACCATCAAGACCGGGTTCATGCTGGGCCTGGGCGAGACCGCCGACGAGGTGGCCGGACTGCTGCACGACCTTGCCGCCATCGGCACCGACATCGTCACCATCGGCCAGTACCTGCGGCCCACCACCAACCACCTGCCGGTGGCTCGCTGGGCCGAGCCGTCGGAGTTCGAGGAGTGGAAGCGGTTAGGAGAATCGCTCGGCATCGGGCACGTGGAAGCCAGTCCGCTCACTCGCAGCAGCTACCACGCCAAGCAGGCGGCACAGGCCGTGCTGCCGACACTCGACGACGAGGGAACCGAACACACTCTGTCGTTCGTCTGACGCGTGTGACGCGGCGCCGTCGCGTTGCGCGACGATTGCCGGGGAGGGGACCATGCGAATCGACGACACCGACCCTGATGAGCTCGACGACCTGGATGGTCGCGTGGCTCGCCGAACCTGGTTCGTGCTCGCCGGATCGTTGGTGGTGATCGCCGGGCTGGTGCTTGCGTTCCTGTTCGTGCGCGGTCGCGGCGACGATACGGCGGCCACCACCACGGTGGCCGCAGGCCCCGACACCGGCGTGCCCGACACCGAGGTCGACGTGGTGGAAGTGCCGCCGCCCGACAACGTGTTCCCCGACTTCGGCAGCGACTACATCGGCCCCGAACTGGATCTGCTGTACCAGCGCGTCACCGAGACCGGCATCCGCGTGACGCTGCAGGACAGCGGCAACTGGAACGACTTCGGCGGCGAGATGATCATGCCCGACGTACCGGCGACCACGGCGGCGGCCGAGCTGGAGGGTGTCATCGCACCTCCGGAGACGATCGCTGGCGGCGGTGGCGGCAATGGGGGATGGCAGCCGGCACCGTGGTGCAACGCGATCGGGGGACTGCGCATCACGATGTCGTTCAAGGAGGCCATCGGCGTGTCCAACGGTCAGCGCTACGCGGCACCCCGCGACCGCGGACTCAGCGTGTCGCTGTACTCCTCCGGCCACGCCGAAGGAGTACCGTTCCGTGTGCTCGCGATGCAGGTGCGCGCCGACGTCACGCTCGTCACCACCACCTGGGACGATGGAGCGAGCGACGGTGGTGCACCGGTGAACGGGTGGGTGGCCGTCGCCTCTCCCGGTGCGGCGAACGTCGCGTTCGACGTGACGCTCGAGTCCGCGAACGGCCGCGAGGTGATCCCGTTCGACGAGATGCCCCGCGACGGCGACGTCGAGTGGCAGAAGGGGTGCAACCCACCGCCGCCGGAGCTGCCGCCGCCCGGCGAGCAGCCCGACGATCCCGAGGCTGCCGAACAGGAGGTGCGCGCCGTGTTCGACCTCCTCTGGGACCGCGACATCCCGCTCGACGAGAAGGTCGTGCTCGACGACGACACCGGCGTTGCCGAGGCCATCGACCAGGTCGACAACGGGGGCTTCGGCGAGGCCGCGCAGACGTCGGTGCACACGCTGACGGAGCTGGTGTTCACGTCGCCCACCGAAGCCTGGTTCATGTACGACCTGGAGACCTCGATCACCAACTTCCCCAACCGCTTCGGCATCGCGTACCGGATCGACGGTGTGTGGGTGATCAGCCGCGCGGTCATCTGTCAGGACCTGTCACTCGGTGGCGGGCAGTGCTTCCCGTTCGTCGACCAGATCTACCCGCCGGGCGCGCAGGTGCCCGGGCCGGTGCCGGGTCTTCCCATCGACTGACCGACGTCACTCGGTCGCGGCGAAGGCGACCACCGGCGACACCACGCGCGTCGACACGATGTCGCCGCGCGCGGGCAACGTGCCCGACGGCGTGCGACAGGTGATGACGGTGCCCGACGGCAACGAGACCCGCACGATGCCGTCGTGGCCGAAGTACGAGCGAGCGACGACGGTGCCGGTGAGGAGCTCACTGCCGTCGGCATCGGTGTCGACGATCGCGAACTGCTCCGGCCGCACCACCACGTCGACCGGGCCGGTGGTCGGCCCGCCGGCGCGTTGTGGCAACGAACCGAGCGCGCACTCCACCCGTCCACCGGCCGCGGTGCCGCGCAGCACGACTGCCTCGCCGACGAACGTCGCCACCTCCAGGCTGCTGGGCGACGCGTAGAGCTCGGTGGGCTCGCCGAACTGCGCGATGCGACCGGCGAGCAGCACGGCCACCTGGTCCGCCACCGAGAGCGCTTCCTGCTGGTCGTGCGTGACGAGGATGGCGGTGGCGTTCGCGGCCCGCAGCACCTCGAACACCTCCTCGCGCACCTGGCCGCGCATGGCCGCATCGAGCGACGAGAACGGCTCGTCGAGCAACACCAGCGACGGCTTCGGCGCCAGCGCGCGCGCCAGCGCCACACGCTGCTGCTGCCCGCCCGACAGTTGGCTCGGTCGCTTCTTCTCGAAGCCGGCCAAGCCGACGAGTGCCAGCACCTCAGCAACCCGCGCGTCGGAGCCGCGGCGCAATCCGAAACCGACGTTGCCGGCGACGTCGAGATGAGGGAACAGCGCCCCTTCCTGCGGCACGACTCCCACCCGGCGACGCTCGGGCGGCAGCGACAGCGTCGGGCCGGCCCCGCCGCGGTTGGCGGCCAACTGCCCGGCAACGGTGATGGAGCCGTGGTCGAGCTGTTCGAAGCCGGCGATCAGCCGCAACAACGTGGTCTTGCCGCAACCCGACGGCCCGAGCACGGCCACGATGGCGCCGGCGGCCACGTGAAGATCGATGCCGTGGAGCACCTGCTGCTGCCCGAACGCCTTGCGCACGTCGCGCACGTCGAGCACCGCCGGCTCCGTCCGTTGGTCGCTCACGTCGCCTCCACGGACCCGCGCGCACGCAGCGAGCGGGTGCGGTCGCTGCCGGAGAACGAGCTGAGCAGTGCGGTGGGAACTGCGGCGAACAACACGAGTGCGAGAGCATACGGACCGGCGTTGGCGTAGTCGGACACGGACGTGTAGCGCCACAGCCGAGTGGCCAGCGTCTCGGTGCCCGTGGGTCGCAGCACCAGCGTGACCGGCAGTTCCTTCATCGTGGCCAGCAACACCAGCGCTGCGCCGGCGCCGATGCCGGGCAACGCGAGCGGCGCGGTCACACGACGCAGCACGCGCATCGGGCCGTCGCCGAGCGAGCGCGCGACCTCCTCCATGCGGGGCGGTGACTGCTCGACCGAGTTGCGCACGGCGCCGACCGCCAACGGCAGGAACAGGACCACGTAGCCGAGGACGAGCAGCGGCACTTCCAGGTAGATCGGGCGCAACAGTCGGACTCCCACGTACACGAGCGAGATGGCCACCACGATGCCCGGTAGCGCATGGCCCACGTACGTGGTGCGTTCGAGCGTGCGCGCGAGACGGCTGCGTGAGCGCGCGGCCAGCACACCCGTGGGGAAGGCGAGCAGCACGGTGGCAACCGCGGCCAGCGCGGCCAGCATCAGGGTCTGCCCGAGTGCCCCGCCGACGTCGTGCACGCTGATGTCGGTGGACACGTAGGTGCTCACCCACACGCCGATGCGCCACATCGGGAACACGAGCGCGGGGCCGAGGACCGCAGCGACGAACAGGTAGGCGAGCGGGGTGGCGCGTCCGAGTGGCACCTGGTTGCCGGCCCGTGGCGAACCGCTGCCGACGCGTGCCTCGGCTCGCCCTCGCACCGCCGACTCGGCCAGCACCAACGCCAACGCGAGCATCACCAGCACGGTGGCGAGGATGGCCGCGCGCGAGGGGTTGAACCCGGCCCGGTAGGCGCCATAGATGACCCACGTGAACACCTCGTAGCGCATCGCCGCCACGGCACCGAAATCGCTGAGCACGTAGAGCGCCACCAGCAGCGCGCCCGCGGCGATGGACGTACGGATCTGCGGCAGCGTGAGCCGCAACGCGACCTGCACGCGCGACTGACCGAGCGAGCGAGCGACGTCGTCGTGCGCCGGGTCGAGGCGCGACAACGCCGATACCACCGGCAGCATCACGTACGGGTAGGAGACGAGGGTGAGCACGAGCGTCGCACCGGTGAAGCCGGCGAGGCCGGGCCGCCACGAGATCCACGCGAACGCCGACAGGTACGACGGCACCGCGAGCGGCAGCGTGAAGGCCACGCGCAACGCTCGCCGGCCGGGAAGGCCGCTGCGTACCACCAGCCATGCGGCGGCGACGCCGATGACGACGCAGAGCAGCGTCACGGTGGCCGTCAGGCCGACGCTGCGCAGCACTAGGTCGAGCGTGCGGCGCTGCCACAGTTCGTCGATCACCTCGTCGACGCCGCGCTCCAGCGAGCGGTCGATGAGGTACCAGATCGGGATGACGGCGATGACTGCCGCGGCCGCCGCAGGCGCCACGAGCGCGAGCGGCGGCCGGGCGCGTGTCATAGCGTCAGTAAACCGACATCTGCGAGCAGTTCCTGCGTCTCGGCCAGCGTGTCGAGATCCGACAGGTCGAGCGCGGGCGGCTGCAACTCGTCGAGCGACGGCAGTTCGGCACCGAGCGCCACACCGTCGCGCAGCGGGTACTCGAAGGTCTTCTCGGCGAAGTAGGTCTGGCCCTTCTCCGAGAGCAGGTAGTCGATCAGGGCCTGCGCTGCGTCCTTGTTGCCGCTGCTCGTGAGGATGCCCGCGCCGGCCACGTTGACCAGGCCACCGGGATCGCCGGGTGCGAGGAACTGGTTCACTGCGACAACCGCGTCGGCGCCCTCGTTGGCGATCTTCTCGTACAGGTAGTAGTGGTTGACGAGGCCGAGGCTCACGTCGCCGGCGTTCACCGCGTCGCGCACAGCGCCGTTCTTCTCGAAGGCGACCGGCTCGTTGGCGGCGAAGCCTTCGAGCCACTCGCGGGCACCGTCCTCACCACGGAGCACGCGCAGGCCGGTGACGAACGACTGCCACGACGCGTTCGTGGGAGCGAAGCCGATCTTGCCCTTCCACTGCGGGTCGAGCAGTTCGTCGATGGTGGTGGGTGCCTCGGGAACGAGGTCGGGGTTGACCACCAACACGCGCACGCGGCCGCTGGTGCCCACCCATGCTCCGGTGGCCGAGCGGTATGCAGGGTCCACGATGTCGAGCAGTTCCTGCGGGAGGGCCTCCAGCAGGCCGGCCTTCTCCAACGCGCCGAGGGCGCCGGCGTCCTGCGAGAAGAACACGTCGGCGGGCGACGCGTCGCCTTCCGTGAGCAGCTGTGCGGCCAGCTCGCCGCTGTCGCCGGCGCGGAACTCGACCTCGATGCCCGTGTCGGCGGTGAACTGCTCCAACAGCGGCTTGACGAGGTCTTCGCTGCGGCCGCTGTAGACGGTGATCGTGCCCGACGGGGCCGGTGTCGTGTCGGGCGTCGTGTCGGGAGGCGTCGTCTCGCCGACGACGGTGGTGTCGGCGGCAACCGTGCTGCCCGCGGTGTCGCTGCTCGATTCGTCGTCGCCGCACGCGGTGGCCAGCAGTGCGAGTGCACCGAAGGCGGCGAGGAGTCGGGAACGTCGGAGAGTCATGGGGAGCCTTTCGCTCGAGGGTCCGGATGCGGCACCCATCACCTCGAACGGTATCGACGCTGACCGCCGAGCGTCAAGTCAACCTAACAAGCCCTGCTGGGTGACCTCCTCGCCATCGCCGGCCGTCGGCTGCGCCGCCTCGTCATCGAGCCGGCGGATCACCGAACGCGTCGCGAGGATGTAGATGGCCCCGGCCACGGCCGCCGCGCCGGAGAACGCGGTGATGGTCCACCGCACGCCGACCGCTTCCGACAGCACACCGGCGCCGAGCCCGGTGAGGCTCATCACCAACGTGACGATCGCGAAGTCGCCCGCCATCACGCGGCCGCGGATGTGGTCGGGAGTGCGCAGCTGGAGGCCGTAGGTGCTCAGCGTCCACTGCGCGCCGCCACCGAGGTGCGCAACGGCGATCGCGGCCGCAGCGATGAAGATGACCGGCGCCCACGCGGCCGCGATGTAGCAGACGCTGAAGCCGATGCCGGCGAGTCCGCAGATGCGCAGCACCTTCGACAGGTTGCCTTGCGTGAAGCGCGACGCGATGAGCGGCCCGAACCCGGCGCCCACGCCGCGCGCCGCGAGCAGCAGTCCCGTCCCGCCGTCGCCCCAGCCGAACACCGACGTGGCGAGCACCGGCAGCTGGCTGACGATGCCGCCGCCGATGGCGAACGTCGACTTGCTGGCGATGAGCGCGAGCACCACGTGGTCGCGGCGTGCGTAGCGCACCGCTTCGGTGATGTCGGCGATCGGGCGCATCGCAGGGCGATCTGCGTGTTGCGGTTCCTGCATCGGCCGCCGGATGAGCGCGAAGAGGGCCATCGCCAGCAGGAACGAGGCAGCGTTGGCGAAGAACGCAGCGCGCCGGCCGAAGGTCTCGCTGAACACGCCGCCGGCGGCGGCGCCGACGGCCAGCATCACGCCCCAGGTGCTGCCGAAGAGTGCGTTGGCCGTGCGCAGCTCGTCGGGAGTGCGGGCCAGGTTGGGCACGCCGGCGTCGATGGCGGGCTTCACGAAGGCGGCGAACACGCTGATGACCCCTTGGAACACGAACAGCGGCCACACCGTGCTGTCGCTCGCGGTGAGCAGGCCGAGCGCGGCGAGGCTCTGCGCGACCGACACCATCACCAGCAGTCGTCGACGGTCGAAGCGATCCACCGTCACGCCCGCGAGCGGCGACGCCAGGAAGGAGGGGAGCGTGAACGACACGTAGGCCAGCGACACCAGGAACTCGCTGTCGGTGGCTTCCTTCACGATGCCGGTGACCGCGACGAACGAGAACCAGTCGCCCATGAACGACACGACCTGCGCGGCGAACAGCCAGCGCAGGTCGAGGTTGGTGCGGAGGAGCTTGATCACGGGCGCCCGGTCATCGGGCGGCGTGCGCCCGCAGCAGGTGAGCGAGGCACTCGGTGAGCTTCCTCGCGGTGGGGACGTGCAGGAACTCGTTGGGACCGTGCGCGTTCGAGCCGGGCCCGAGCGCCCCCGTGATGACGAACTGCGCGTCGGGGAACATCTCGCCGAGCATCCCCATGAACGGGATGGTGCCACCTTCGCCGAACGCCCGGGTGGGGCGGCCGAAGGCGACGGTGCTCGCGTCGTCGAGTGCGGTCTGCAGCCACGGGGCGAACGTGGGCGCGTTCCAGCCCGGGCCGGTGTGGCCGTGCAGGAACTGCACCGTCGCGCCGTACGGCGGGTCGGTGGTGAGGCAACGCTCGATGGCGGCGAGCGCCGCCTCGCCGTCGCACGTGGGCGGCAGGCGGAAGCTGAGGTGCAGCGCGGTGTGCGGCCGCAGCACGTTGCCCGCGATCTCGATCGGCGGGATGCCGTCGACGCCGGTGATGCTGAGGGTGGGCCGCCAGGTGCGTGCGAGCAGCTGCTCGGCGGGCTCGTGCACCATCGGCCGGGCGCCGTCGACGAACGGGAAGTGGCCGCCGATGGGGAACTCGGCCGAGGTGTCGTCGGCCTGGCGGCGACGATCGTCGGGGATCTCGACGTGCAGCTCCGGCAACCGGATCTCGCCGGTGGCGGCGTCCTCCAAGCGGTCGAGGAGGATGCGCGCGATGCGGAACGACGACGGCACTACGCCGCTGGCCTCGCCGCTGTGCACGCCTTCCTCCAGGATGTCGACGCGCAGGTCGCCGCCGACGAGCCCGCGCAACGAGGTGGTCACCCACATCCGCTCGTGGTCGAGGCAGCCGGAGTCCAGGCAGAGCACCAGCGTCGGCGAGCCGATGCGATCGGCGAGCAGTTCGAGGTACGGCGGCAGGTCGGGGCTGCCGCTCTCCTCGCTGGCCTCGATGAGCACGATCAGCCGCGCGTGGGCGACGCCGGCCAGCTGTGCGGCTTCGATGGCGAGCATCGACGCGAAGGCCGCGTAGCCGTCGTCGGCGCCGCCGCGTCCATAGAGCTTGTCGTCCTCCAGCACTGGCTTCCAGGGACCGAGGTCGGCGCGCCAGCCGGTCATCTCCGGCTGCTTGTCGCAGTGGCCGTACAGCAGCACCGTGTCGTCGGCCGGGCCTCCGTTGAACGCGGGCACCTCCGCCACGATCAGCGGGCTGCGGCCGGGCAGCTCGAGCACCTCCACCGTCAGCCCGGCGATCGTGCGTGCCGCGCACCACGCGCGGATCATCTCGGTGGCGCGGTCCTGGTGGCCGTGTGTCTTCCAGTCCGGGTCGTACGCCTGCGAGACGCACGGGATGCGGATGTAGTCGTGCAGCATCGGCAGCACGTCGTCGGCCCACACCGCGCCGACGTGCTGGGCGATCGTGGTGTCCGCGTCGGAGGCAGTGGTGCTCATCGACGGACCGACGCGATGCGCTCCATCACCCGCTCGGCCTCGGCCACCATGCTGCGCACGATGTCGCCGGCGGGCACGAGCGTGTCGATCGCGCCGACGCCCTGGCCGCACGGCATGAACTCGCGGCTGGCATCGACCTCCAGGCCGTCGGCGCCGCCGAGGTGGTTGACGCCGGCCTGCATGCTGGCGATGGCCTGCTGCGGGAACGGCTTCAGCTCATCCGGGTTCTGCTCGAAGTGGTTCGTCCACTCGTTGCGCACCACGCGGCAGGTCTTGCCGGTGTAGCTCTTGCTGATGACGGTGCCGTCCTCGGCGAGGCCGAGCAGCGCGTCCTTGTAGCCGGCGACGGCGCGGGCCTCGGGCGTGGCGATGAAGCGCGTGCCGATCCAGACGCCGTCGGCGCCGAGCGCGAGCGAGGCGGCGAGGCCGCGGCCGTCGAACAGACCGCCGGCAGCCACCACCGGAACCTTGTCGCCGACCGCGTCGACCACCTGCGGCACGAGCGCGAGCGTGGCCACCGTGCCGGTGTGCCCGCCGCCCTCGGTGCCTTGCGCGACGACGAAGTCGACGCCGCTGGCGACTGCGCTCACCGCGTGGCGGACCTTGCCGCACATGCTGCCGACGAGGATGTTCTTCGAGTGCAGCAGGTCGATCACTTCGCGCGGCACGCCGAGGCCGGCCACGAAGATGCGGGCGCCGCCGTCGATGACGCTCTGGATGCCCTTCTCCACCTGTCCGGGCATGGCCGTGAGCAGGTCGACGCCGAACGGCTTGTCGGTGGCAGCGCGTACCTTGGCCATCTCCTCGGGCAGCTCGTCCTCGCCCATCGTGCTCGCGCCGAGGGTGCCGATGCCGCCCGCTTCGCTGACTGCCGCCACCAGTCGGTGGTAGCTGACCCCGCCCATTCCGGCCAGCATGACCGGGTGTTCGATGTCGAGGAGATCGGTGAGTCGCGTGTGCAGTGCCATGCCCAGCACCGTACTCCCGCCCCCCACCCCCTCCCCGATCCGAGGCTTTCCTCCAGCTCGGGCCCTTCCGAGGCTTTGTGCGGGCAGATCCTGGACGTGAGCCTCGTATTGGAGGAAAGCCTCGGATGGGACGAGTGGGTCGGCGGCGATATGGTCGGGCGTGCGGCTTCCCCCGGGTCCTTGATCTCCATGGAGGAAGCCAATGGCAACGCTCACCGCCGCCGCACTCGCCGTCATTCAACGGCAGGCCGGGCACATCACGTCCACACAGCTCACCGCCTCCGGTGTCAGCCGAGAGACTCGTCGCGGCCTGGTCGCAGCGGGCGTGCTCGAACGCGCGAGCAAGAGTGTCTATCGAGTCGCGAAGCTGCCGATCACGTTCGAGCGTCGGCTGATCACGATCAGCCTGGGGCATCCGGCCGGGTTCATCACCAGCATCACCGCGGGTCAATACCTGGCGTTGCGGAAGCTCCCGCGAGCGTCGGCGATTCACCTCTGCGTGCCGCACGGCAGCCGCACAGATGTGGAGAGCGGCGTGCGGCTGCGGCAGTCGACACAGATCACATCACTCGATCGGCGTGTGCTCGACAACGGAATGATCGTGGCAAGCTGGCCGCGCTTGGTGTTCGATCTGGCCAGCGACGTTCCACCATCGTCGCTGCGCTCGGTGATCGAGCAGGTGCTGCAGCGAGAAGACTGCACGTTCGACGATCTCGGCGCGATCGCGCGGCGTCTGTGTCACCCGTTGCGCCCGGGCTCCGTGCCATTCGCTCGGGCACTCATGGAACGTGGTGACCGCGCGCCCGTCGATTCGGATCCGGAACTCGTCGTGCTGGAGGGGCTGCTCGCACGAGGGGTCCCGGTCGAGCCGCAGCACCGCCTGCTGCGGCTTCCCAACGGAAAGTCCATCCGCATCGACCTGGCGGTACCGGCCGTTCGCTGGGCCGTCGAGCTCGACCTCCATCCTGGCCACTTCGAGATGATGCGGTCGACCAGTGACCATCAACGAACTCGTCAGCTGCACCTCATCGACTGGCAGGTCGAGCACGTCACGCCGATCGACATGCTCGATCTCGTCGGCATCCTCGACGAACTCGCCGAGCTGTATCGCGCCCGAGTCATTTCCCGTGCCGCCTGATCCGAGGGTTTGTGCGGGCAGATCCTGGACGTGAGCCTCGGATTGGAGCAAAGCCTCGGA
>CAZWCU010000049.1:12531-21101 GCA_964632715.1 uncultured Bifidobacterium sp.
GGGGGCGGTCAGCGGTAGGGGCCGGGGCGGCGGAGGAACTTGCGGTGCCAGCGGGTGGGGGTGAGCATCACTGCGCGCGGCTCGTCCTCGAACATCCAGCGCACGAAGTGGCGACGGGTCCAGGCGTTGAGGCCGACCACTCGGATGGCGCCGCGGGCGAGCAGCGGCTTTGCCAGCCAGCCGTTGAGCACCTTCGACATGCGGTGGTCGGCGAACAGGTGGTGGCGGACGGACCGGTCGTACTCGGCGCCGACGTCGGCGGGCAGCAGTGCGCCGCCGTGCGTGATGGCCTCTGCCGCGAGGCGACCGGTGACCACGGCCTGTCCGATGCCCTCGCCGGTCATCACGTCGGTGACGCGCGCCGCGTCGCCCACGAACAGCACCCGCCCCTTCGACAGCACGGCACGGTCGACGCCCGCGGGGATGGGCCACGCGGTGACCCGATCCTCCAACTCGACGTCGGGCCCGAGCGCCTCGCGGATGTGCGGGCGGTCGACCATTCCGGCCCAGTCGGCGTTCATCGACTTCCCGGTGCGCGAGCCGTCGCGCAGCACGCCGAAGCCGAGGTTCACGCGGCCGTCGGGCAGCGGGAAGCTCCAGGCGTATCCAGGCAGGAAGTCGGGCTCGAACCACACGTACAATCGGTCGGCGGCGGGGCCGGTGACGTTGCGGGCGTACTGCCGGAACGCATGCCACTCGCCGAGGTACCCGGGCTCGGCGAGACCGAGCAGCTTGCGGGTGGGCGACCACATGCCGTCGGCTGCGATCACGTACCGAGCACGCACGGTGCCCAACCCGGAGACATCGGCCTCCACATGATCCGGTCCATCGCGCAGGTCGAGCAACGCATGGCCCTCGCGCACGTCGGCGCCGGCGTTGCGGGCGAGCCGCACGAGCGCGGCGTCGAGCTCGCGGCGGGGAGTGGTGGCGGCGAACAGCCCGTCGCTGGGCAGCGGCAGGCACACCTCGCGGCCGGATGGCGACCGCAGCCATGCGGCCTCCACCGTCTGCCAGTTGGGCACGTGCTCCGGCCGCAGACCGAGCGGCTCGAGCTCGCGCAGCGCCAGCGTGGTGAGACCGTCGCCGCAGCACTTGTCGCGCGGGAACAGCGCCTTGTCGACGACGATCACGCTGCGTCCGGCGCGGCGCAGCGTGATGGCCGCGGCGGTGCCGGCGGGCCCGGCGCCGATCACCAGCACGTCGGCCACCAGTTCGTCGATCACGCCCGAGAGGCTACGGGCGAGCGGACGGCGGCACCACCGGCTCGCCGCCGGACGGGCTGCCCACCTTATGATGCGCTGCGCGGGCCGCAGGCCCACGAACTCCGTCTACGACATCCAGTGAGGTTGCAATGAGCAGACTGTGTGAAGGCCGCGTGGCCATCGTCACCGGCGCAGGCCGCGGCATCGGCCGCGAGCACGCCCTGAGCCTGGCGTACCACGGTGCCAAGGTGGTCGTGAACGACCTCGGCGGCAACGCCGACGGCACCGGGGCCGATGCGTCGCCCGCGCAGCAGGTGGTCAACGAGATCATCGAGATGGGCGGCGAGGCCGTCGCCAACGGCGACTCCTGCTCGTCGTGGGAAGGCGCACAGCGGATGGTCAACCAGGCCATTGAGACCTTCGGCGACCTGCACGTGGTGGTCAACAACGCCGGCATCCTGCGCGACCGGGTGCTCGTGAACATGACCGAGGAGGAGTGGGACGCGGTCATCAACGTGCACCTCAAGGGCACGTTCGCTCCCAGCCGTTGGGCCGCCGCCTACTGGCGCGAGCAGAGCAAGGCCGGCAAGCCGGTCAGCGGTCGCATCATCAACACCACCTCCGTCAGCGGCATCTACGGCAACCCCGGCCAGACCAACTACGGCGCCGCCAAGGCCGGCATCGCCGCCTTCAGCAACATCGCCGCGCTCGAGCTCAGCCGCTACGGCGTCACCGTCAACGCGGTGGGCCCGGTGGCCCTCACCCGCATGACCGAGGGCCTCGGGCCGGCACCGGAGACCGATGAGGCGCGCGAAGCACGTTCGCCGCGCTGGATCGCTCCCATCGTCACCTGGCTCGCCAGCGAGGAGTCGGCCGGTGTCACCGGTCGCGTGTTCGAGGCCAGTGGGCAGACCCTCGCGGTGGCCGAAGGCTGGGTGCGCGGCCCGCAGCACGAGCCGCTCGACGACCCGACGAAGCTCGGCCCGGTGGTGGCCGAACTGCTGGCCAAGGCCCGCCCCAACTCCGGAATGAACGGCGAGCCCGGTGGCTGGCCCCAGGTGAAAGGCTGATCCGATGCCGTTGAACCCCGACGCAGTGGGCGCCACCGGCGACCCGCGCACCATCTCGTGGAACTCGAAGGATGCCCTGCTCTATGCAGTGGGCATCGGCGCCGGCCAGGCCGACCTGCCGTTCACCACCGAGAACACCAAGGACACCGCACAAGTGGTGTTCCCCACGTTCGCCGTCGTTGCTGGCTCCGGCACCGGCGGCGGCGGACGCAGTGCGATGAGCCAGATCGGCTCGTTCAACTTCGCTCTGCTGGTGCACGGCTCGCAGGCCATCACGCTGCACCGTCCCATTCCGGTGGAAGCCGAGGCTGTCACCCAGGACAAGGTCGTCGCGATGTACGACAAGGGCAAGGCCGCCGTCGTGGTGATGGAGAACGAGGTGAAGACCGTCGATGGCGAGCCGTTGTGGAACACCCGCTCGTCGGTGTTCATCCGTGGCGAAGGCGGTTGGGGCGGCGACCGCGGTCCCAGCGGCCCGCAGAACGAGCCGCCGGCCGACACCGCGCCGAGCCACGAGATCACGCTGCAGACCTCGCCTGACCAGGCGTTCGTGTACCGCCTCAGTGGCGACCGCAACCCGTTGCACACCGACCCGTCGTTCGCGGCCATCGGCGGCTTCGACCGTCCCATCCTGCACGGCCTCTGCTCCTACGGGTTCACCGGTCGCGCGCTGCTGGGCGCGCTCGCCGACAACGACGTCGCCCGCTTCCACCACATCGAAGGCCGCTTCTCCAGCCCGGTGATGCCCGGCGACGCGCTCACCGTGCGCATCTGGCGCACCGGCGACGGCGAGGCCGTGTTCACCACCTCGGTGGGCGACCGCGTGGTCATCGATCAGGGGCTCGCCCGCTTCAGCTGAACCGTCGACTCGCTGCTCCGACCTCGACTCACTCGGGGTCGGGGTAGCAGGTCACCGAGACGTCGATGTTCTTGACGAACGGGTCGTGCGAGCGCACGGCGTGCCGTGCGCGGTCGGCGACCGCGGAGACCTTCTCGGTGGAGCCCTGGCTCGCGGGCACCTGCACCATCGCGTGGATGCGACCGGCGCTGCGCGACACGTCGACGATCGCCGGCAGGTGACCGAGCTCGTGACGGATCGCCGCGGCGAACGCTGCTTCGACCCCGCGCTTGGCGACCGCGGTGGCGACGGCGACGCTGGGCAGGTCGTCGATCACGTTGCTCGGGTCCACCTCCACCAGCGGCACTCGGTGGCGGCTGGCGCACACGGATCCCATCTCGGCCAGAGTGTGCGCCGAACCGGCTTCGCGGGCGACGATGGTGAGGTCGATGTGGCCTTCCAGCGGACACTCGGCGTGCATCGTGACCCCGCGGCACGGACCGCCGTGCTCGTCGGCGCAGGCGACGACGTCGTGGCCCTCTGCAGTGAGGTGCGCGCCGATCTCGCTGGCGTTACCGGGTGTGGACTCGATCAGCAGCAGCTTCATCCGGTCATCGCAGTCCCCGGAGGGCCCATCGCAACAGGGCCGAAGGTCCCGGACTGTTCGCTCAGGACTTGAGATGTGCGACCACGTCGGCGAGGGCGACGTCGAGGCGCTCGCCGGTGCGGCGGTCCTTCACCTCGACCACACCGTCGACCAGACCGCGACCGACCACCACGATGGTGGGCATGCCGAGCAGTTCGGCGTCGTTGAACTTCACGCCGGGGGAGACGCCGATGCGGTCGTCGAGCAGCACGCGCAGCCCGGCGGCCTCGCACTCGGCGGCCAAGGCCTCGGCCGCGGGAAGTTGCGGGTCGGTGGCCTTTCCGGTGGCCACGATGTGCACATCGGCAGGCGACACCTCGGCGGGCCAGATGAGGCCCTTGTCGTCGCAGTTGAGCTCGGCCACTGCCGCCACCGCACGCGACACGCCGATGCCGTAGGAGCCCATGGTGACGGTGCGGGTCTTGCCGTGCTCGTCGAGCACGGTGAGGCCCAACGACTCGGCGTACTTGCGGCCGAGCTGGAAGATGTGGCCGATCTCCACGCCGCGCGCCATCTCCAGCGAGTTGCCGCAGCGCGGGCACGGGTCGCCGGCGTGCACCTCGGCCGCTTCGATCTGGCCGTCGGCGACGAAGTCGCGCCCGGCGACCAGGTTCACCACGTGACGGCCGGGTTCGTCGGCGCCGGTGATCCAGGCGGTGCCGTCGACGATGCGCGGGTCGACCACGAACCGGATGCCGGCAGGCTTGTCCTCACCCAGCGAACCGGGGCCGATGTAACCCTTGGCCAGGTGCGGGTTGGCGGCGAAGTCGGCTTCGCTGAACGGCTCGATCTCGGCGGGCGAGACCTGTGCCTCGAGGCGCTTCATGTCGACCTCGCGGTCGCCGGGCACGCCGATGGCGAGCGGGGTGACCGTGCCGTCGGGGTGCTTCAGCTTCACGACCAGGTTCTTGAGCGTGTCGGCCGCGGTCCACGGGCGGTCGGCGCGACGGAGGTCGTCGCGAGCGTTGAGCAGATCGACCAGCGTCTGGATGGTGGGCGTGTCGGGCGTGTCGACCACCTGCGCGGCAGGCGTGCGGTCGAACGGCACGGTGGCGGGCGCGGCCACCTGCACGGCCTCGGTGTTGGCCGAGTAGTCGCAGTTCGTGCAGCGCACGTAGGTGTCCTCGCCGATGGCCATCGGCGCCAGGAACTCCTCGCTGGCCGAGCCACCCATCGCGCCGCTCATGGCCGACACGATGACGTAGGGCATGCCCAGGCGGTCGAACGTGCGCTGGTAGGCCTCGCGGTGCTTGAGGTAGCTGGCTTCCAGCCCGGCATCGTCGATGTCGAAGCTGTAGCTGTCCTTCATCGTGAACTCGCGGCCGCGCAGCAACCCGGCGCGAGGGCGAGCCTCGTCGCGGAACTTGTCCTGGATCTGGTAGATGACCAGCGGCAGGTCCTTGTAGCTGCTGTAGAGGTCTTTCACCAGCAGCGTGAACATCTCCTCGTGGGTGGGCGCCAGCAACATGTCGGCGCCGCGCCGGTCCTTGAGGCGGAACAGGTTGGGGCCGTAGTCGGTCCAGCGGCCGGTGGCCTCGTACGGCTCGCGGGGGAGGAGCGCGGGGAAGTGCACCTCCTGGAAGCCGGCACGGTCCATCTCCTCGCGGATGATGCGCTCGACGTTGCGGAAGACCATCCACCCCAGCGGCAGCCAGGTGAACCCGCCCGGCCCGGCCCGGCCGATGTAGCCGCCTCGCCCGAGCAGGCGATGGCCCGCGACCTCGGCGTCGGCCGGGTCCCCACCCAGCGTGCGGAGGAACAAGGTCGACATTCGGAGCACAGCAGACCTCAAACGGGGTGGGGGACGGGGAGACCAGGGCGGCTCGGCACGGACGGGCGGCCGAAGGCACGGCGAACACTACCGGTCGACCGCTATACTCGTCGGGTCTTTGAAGTTCACCGAACTGAAGGCGTGGGCTCCATGGGCCCACGCCTTCTTGTCTGCTGGGGCCCGGTCCAGCGCACAGAACACGTGGGAGAGGAGGTCGAACATGAGTGACAAGAGCACCCTGGAACGCGTCCGCAGCCTCGTCGCGCCCATCGTCACCGATCTCCGCCTCGACCTCTACGACCTCGAGTTCCGCGGTGGCACGCTGCGCGTCACCGTCGACACCCCTCCCGGCAGCACCGGCGGCGTCGACCTCGACGTCATCGCGCTCGCCACCCGGCTCATCGGCCGCGAGTTCGACCACCACGACCCGGTGCCCGGCCACTACACGCTGGAGGTCACCAGCCCCGGTCTCGAGCGCACGCTGCGCGTGCCGGCTCACTTCCAGCGCGAGCTGGGCAAGACCGTGGCGCTGCGCCTGCGCGACACGGCCAGCGACGCCCGCCGCCTGCAGGGCCTGCGCGTCGCCGACGCCGACCAGGCCGCTACCATCCGCCTGGAGACCGACGGCGCTGCCGGCGAGATCGACGAACGCGTGGTGCCGTACGACCTCATCGACCGCGCCAAGACCGTCTTCAACTGGGGCCCGGCCCCCAAGCCCGGCGCCAAGGCACCGGCGAAGCCGAAGGGCCCCGCCAAGACCCCACCGGCGAAGAACCGCCCGTCGGCGAAGGCTGCCAAGGCTGTGCCGGCCACCAGCCGCGCCCGCCGCGACGAGAACCGAAGGGCCCAAGAGCCCGTGACCAGAGAGGGTGAAGCGAGATGAGCAGTCTCGACATGTCCGAAGCCGTCAAGATGTTGGCCAACGAGAAGAACATCTCGGTCGACACCCTGCTGCACGTGCTGGTCGACGCCCTGGCCACTGCCTACAAGCGCCGCCCCGGGGCTGCTGACGAAGTGGTCGTGGAAGTGAACCCCGACACGTTCGAGTTCACCTTCCTCGCGTTCGACGTCGACGAGGACGGCAACTGGGTCAACGAGCGCGACGACACCCCGAAGAAGGAAGAGATGGGTCGCATCGCGGCGCAGACCTTCCGTCAGGTGATGAGCCAGCGCATCCGCGAAGCCGAGCGCGACCGCAAGTTCGAGGAATACGCGAACCGCGAAGGCGACATCGTCACCGGCATCATCCAGCAGGCCGACGACCGCTACACCCTGCTCGATCTCGGCCGCGTCGAGAGCCTGCTGCCCAAGGCCGAGCAGGTGCCGTTCGAGCGCCCCACCCCCGGCGATCGCGTGAAGGCCTACATCGTCGAAGTGCGCAAGACCGCCAAGGGTCCGCAGATCGTCGTCAGCCGCACGCACCCCGGTCTCATCAAGCGACTGTTCGAGCTGGAAGTGCCCGAGATCGCCGACGGCATCGTCGAGATCAAGGGCTGCGCTCGCGAGCCCGGTCACCGCACGAAGATCGCCGTGTGGAGCAACGACCACAACGTCGACCCCGTCGGCGCCTGCGTCGGTGCCCGTGGTGGCCGCGTGCGCATGGTCGTCAACGAACTGCGCGGCGAGAAGATCGACATCGTGCCGTTCAGCGAAGACCTCGCGGACTTCGTGGCCAAGGCGCTGTCGCCGGCCAAGGTGGTCGCGGTGCACATCAGCGACGACCTCACGCAGGCCGACGTCGTGGTGCCCGACAACCAGCTGAGCCTGGCCATCGGCAAGGAGGGCCAGAACGCCCGCCTCGCCGCTCGCCTCACCGGCGTGCGCATCGACATCCGTGGCGAGACCGAGCCGCTCGATCAGCTCGACGACGACGCCGACTACGAAGAGGGCGAGTGGGTCGCCAATGCCGAGACGGGTGCCATGGAGTGGCACGCGGCCGACGGCACGATCCTCACCCAGGAGCAGTGGACCGAGCAGGCAGCAGCCGCCAACGAGCCGGCAGCCGACGAGGTCGTCGTTGCCGACGAGTCCACGCCCGACGAGCCGGTGGCCGAAGTCGCCACCGACACCGACGAAGCAACGCCGGCCACTGAGGCCGACGCCGAACAGGAAGCAGGTGGTGACCACGCCTGACACTCGTTCCGCAGCGCCGCTGCGCACGTGCATCGGCTGCCGCCAGCAACGGCCGCAGTCCGCGCTCGTGCGTTGTGTCGAGAGCCCACAGGGCGCCACCGTCAGCCGCACCGCGGCCGGCAGAGGCGCTTGGCTGTGCTCGTCGACGTGCTTCCACACCGCCGCTCGCCGCAAGGCGTTCGACCGGGCATGGAAGCACACGGTGCAACCGCACACGCTCGAACCGCTCGAGCAACTGTTGCGGAACGCATTCGATGACGTGATCATCAACATGGAAGAATTACCGACCGTCGAAGTTGCGAACGACGAACCGGCAGCGACGAAAGGCTGAAACGGGTTTTGGCAAAGAACATGCGCGTACACGAGCTCGCGAAAGAGCTCGGAATGACGAACCAAGAGATGATGGCTCTGACCGATGTCATGGGCGTCGGGGTGAAGAGTCACTCCTCCACGCTCATCGAAGCGCAGGCCGACCGTCTCCGTCGGCGCGCGGAACGTGACGGCCTCACTCGGCCCGAACAGCCCGAGGAGCCGAAGCCGGCGAAGAAGGCGACCAAGAAGGCAGCAGCCGCTGCGGCCTCCGACGCGCCTGCCGAGCCCGGTGCCGACACGCCGAAGCCGGTGAAGAAGGCTGCCGCCAAGAAGGCCGCCGAGCCGAAGCCGGTCGAGGCCGTCGAAGCAACCGCTCCCGTCGTCGAAGCCGCTCCTGCTGTCGAGGAAGCTGCTGCTGGCGCGGCTGCCGCTGTCGGCGCTGCCGCTGCCGATGCCGCGGCCGCCGTCGAAGGCGCTGCTTCCGACGCGGCTGCCGCTGTGTCCGAAGCTGCGGGCGAGTAAGGTCCGCGCAACCTTCGAAGCCCGGCCAGGTGCATATCCTGGCAGGCCCCTGGGACGGCTCGCGGCTCCGGTTTTC